>DATKZA010000123.1:0-7206 GCA_035528155.1 Patescibacteria group bacterium
CCGGCGCGCTGGTCGGCCTGGGCGGTTCGGAGACGATCCTGGAGTCGGGGCTGGTCGACGCCCTGCGCCGGATGGACATCCGCTTGCTGGACAGGTACAAGGAAGGGGTCGGCAAGGAAGAGGTCAACGAGATGCGCCGCCAGGGCCTGGCGGCCGACGTGTACATCTGCAGCAGCAACGCCGTCAGCGCCGACGGCCGGCTGGTCAATATCGACGGCACCGGCAATCGCGTGGCGGCGCTGATCTTCGGTCCAAAGCACGTGATTATCATGGCCGGCATGAACAAGGTTGCCGCCGACCTGGACTCAGCCATCGCCCGCGCCAGGAACACGGCCGCCCCGGCCAACAGCCTGCGCGTCGGCGCCGACACGCCCTGTTCCCATACCGGCTTCTGCCAGGACCCGCACTGCCATCCCCCCCACCGCATCTGCTGCCAGCTCGTCATCACCGAAGCCAGCATGACCCCCGGCCGCATCACCGTGGTACTGGTCGATGAGGTCCTGGGTTATTGAAGGTTCATGGAAAAAAAACGGGATGTCCACATCAGGGAGATGGTGCACGGCGATCTCGATTTCGCGACGTTCCTGACCCATTCGGCCGGCTGGATGAGTGAAAGCCGGGAAGTTTTCGAGGCCTTCCTGGATCACGATCCGCACGGCTGCTTCATCGCCGAGGCGGGCGGGGAAAAAGCCGGGGTCTGCGTGGCCACGAAATACCTGGAAAACGGTTTCATCGGCGAACTAGTGGTCAACAAAAGCATGCGTTTGCTCGGCATCGGCCAAAAACTTTTCCAAAAGGCCCTGGATTGCCTTCTGGCCGGGCAAACGAAAAACATCTACCTGGACGGCGATCTGAACGCGGTCAGCTATTACGAAACCATGGGCTTCCGCAAAATCTGCCGCTCGCTGCGCTTCCGGGGGAAAATCAAAGGCAAAATGCATGCCCACATCCGTCGTCTCCAGGAAAGCGACCTCGAGCGGCTGTGCGCAATGGACAGCGAGTTCTTCGGTGACGACCGCGGTTTTTTCCTGCGCCGGCGGGCGGAAAATTCGCTTGGCATGTGTCTGGTTGCGGAACGAGAGGGCCGCCTCAGCGGCTGGATCATGTCCCGGCCCGGAGACGGCCTGCTGGCCATAGGCCCCTGGGCCGCGCCCGGCGGCGAGGAAGAAGCCTCCTGCCTGCTGGAGCACCTGGCCAATGAAAACAGCACGGCGGTTTTTCGCATCGGTGTCCTGGAAAAGAATGAGGCGGCGGCGCACCTGCTCCGTACCTGGACGGGCCTGCAGGAGACCATCCATTCCTGGTTCATGGTCAGGGGCGCATCCGACCGTCTGGGCAACCATCCCGCCTTGTACGCCATCGGCTCCGGCGCCAAAGGTTGAGCCAAGAAAGCAGCCTGGCTGAATTGTGCTCGGGGATGAATGAAAGATAAAATTAGAAATAGATATAAGGAGCAATTATGAAAAAAAATGCATTTTTGGTCTGCCTGACGCTGTTTCTGGTCTTTGGCTGCCAGGGTTTGCTGTCGGCCCAGGCGCCCCCCCTCAAGCCGGTGAATTTCGGCGACATGATGCCCGACTTCACCTTGCCGGCCCTGCAGGGCGGCTCGGTCAGCCTTTCGGCCCTGAAAGGCAAAAACGTTCTGGTCGTCTTTCCGCGCGGCCGCGTCGGCGACCACTGGTGCCAGATCTGCCACTACCAATATGCCGAGCTGGCCGACCTGGAAAGGGAAATGCAGATCCGCAAGAAATACAACCTGGAGGTCCTCTTCGTCCTCCCCTATGACAAGGCCACGGTGGAACATTGGGCCGACATCTTTCCCGAGCAGATGGCCGTGATCGAGGGCTGGAAGAATCCTCCCGCCGAAGCGCAAAAAGACCCGGGCACCTCACGCTGGATGGAGACCTCCCGCCGCCTGTTCCCGAAGAAATTCGCCATGAGCAAGGAGAATATTCCGCTCCCTTTCCCCATCCTGATCGACGGCGAGCGAAAACTGTCCGAAGGGCTGCAGCTCTTCACCCTTTTCTGGGACCGCAGTTATGTCGAGCAGAACATGGCGACCGTTTTCCTGCTGGACGGCGAAGGACGGGTGCGTTTCAAGTATTTGAGCCAGAATACCGTCGATCGTCCCGATGCCGCCTTCCTGCTGAAGTTCATCGAGCGCATGCTGTAGCGTCGAGCAGCGCCTGGAGAAAACCTGTCTGGAATCTTTCAGGCCGCTGCAGCGCCTATTGAATTGGCAATAATTTTAGGAGTATGCCCATGAAAAAATCACTTTTTGCCCTGTTCATGCTGATTTTTCTGGGGCAGGGCTGTCTGCCCCAAAGCCAGCCCTCCCCCTTCGGCGGGGCCGAAAAAAAAGCGCTGGTGGACGCGGTGGCGTCAATACTGCAAAAACAATACGTTTTTCCGGACACGGCCCGAAAAATGGGAGAGCTGATCAGGAAGAACCTGAAAGCCGGGAAATACGCAGTGCTCGACGATCCCCGGGCTTTTGCCATCAAGCTGACCGAGGACTTGCGCTCGATCAGCCGTGACAAGCACCTGGGCGTCCGCTTCGCTCCCGAAAGCATCCGTGATGAAAAAACCACGGACGAGGCCGCGAGGAAGAAAGCCCGGGAATTCCAAAAAAAACTGGAACGCGCTGACAATTACGGATTCAAGGAGATCAAGATCCTGAGCGGCAACGTCGGCTACCTGAAATTCAACTATTTCAGCGCTGCCCAGGAGGCTTTCCGGGTCGCGGTCGGTGCCATGGCCTTTCTGGCAAATTGCGACGCCCTGATCATCGACCTGCGCGAGAACGGCGGCGGTGCCCACCCGGTACGCAGGGAGGTTCTCAACGATCAATTCTTTATCATGGTGCCCTATGCCCGGGCCGTCAACCCGGTCAGCAAAACCAATTGGGAAGGAACCGGGATCGAACCCGACGTCAAGGTGCCGGCCTCCCTGGCCCTGGCCAAAGCCCGAACGCTGGCCCTGGAAAAACTGGCGGCCGGGGAAAAGGACGAACGCATCCGGACCACCTACCAGTGGGCGCTGGACGGCTTAAAAGCCCAATGCAACCCGGTCACACTTTCCGAAGAAACGCTGAAATCCTACGCCGGCGAGTACGGTCCCAGGAAGATCAGTTTCGAGAACGGCAGCCTGTTCTACCAAAGAGAGAATGGAGCCAAAATGAAGATGATCCCCATGAGCGAGGATTATTTCGTTTTCGGGGAAATCGAGTATTTTCGCTTGAAGATCGTCAGAAAAGACGGCCGGGTGACCGGCGTGGAAGGCCGCTACGACAACGGCACCATCGACGCCAATCCCCGACAAATAACTCATGGAGTGAACATGGCTGCAAGCGAATCACGGCAGGCGGCGGACCTGGCAGCGATCGAGAAGTTGCACCAGACCGACATGGCGGCGGCCAAGATCCATGACATCAAGACCCTGATCACCCTGTGGACCGACGACGGCATTCTCTTCCTGCCGGGCCGGGAACCGATTCGGGGCAAGGCGGCCATCTGGAAATACTTACAGGAACAACTTCCCGAATCGCAGAAATATGAGATCAGCGAATATCAGCAGCGATTCGAGGAAGTGCAGGTCCTCGGCGATTGGGCCTACGAATGGGGAAATTTTTCCGGCACGTACCGCTTGAAGGGCGGCGGCCCGGACATGCATGAGCGGGCGCGCCTGTTCCGCATCCTGCGCCGCCAGCCTGACGGCTCCTGGAAATGCCACCGCGCCTTTGCCCAGGACTTGCCCGGCATCCAGCAATAATCGCTGTCGCGCCTTGCCCGCCGCCCCCACTTGGGTTACAATGAGCCCTGCATACGCATCCATGCAAATGAACAACGAAATGTTCTCCACCATGCTGGCCATCATGCTGCCGATCGCCTTGGGCTATCTGCTGAAGCTGGGCCGGATTTTCAAGGAAAGTGAAATTGCCGCCCTGCGCAAGTTCGTGATGCGCGTCGCCGTTCCTTTCCTGATCTTCCAGAACCTGTACCGGGCCGACGTCGAAAGCCTGCAACAGGCGCTACCCATCGTGCTGGCCTTCACGCTGCTGACCGCCTTGTATACCCTGGCCGCGCGCCTGGTGTCCCCGCTGGTGGCGACAGGGGAAAAACAGCGGCTGACCTTCGCTTTCGCTGTCTTCGCCGGCAACTACGCCTTCCTGGGTTGGGGAGTGATCGTCTCATTTTTCGGCGGCCGGGCCCTGACGCGAGCCGTATTTTTTTCCATGCTGTTCTGGCCGGTTTTCCTGACCTGCGGATTTTTTTTGCGCCGCCGCTTTAAAAACGGCAGTGGAAAAGACGAGAGAGGGGGATTCCTGGAGATCATGGTCCGCCATGCCGGAGTTCCGATTGCCACGGCCGCTTCGGCACTGGCCTTAAACATCAGCCGGGTTCGTATCCCGGAAACGCTGGACCGTTTCATCGGCCAATTCGCCGCCCTGGCCATTCCCATGATCCTTTTCGCCATCGGCCAGAACCTGCGCTTGTTCATGCCCGCCGCCCGCCTGCGCCTGGTGCTGGCCGCATCTTTTTTCCGCTTGATCGGCGGCTTCGCCCTGGGAATCGTGACTGTGGCCGTACTGCGCCTTTTTTTCAACGTGGATGGTTTGAGCCGCCAGGTGATCCTGCTGCAGGCGGTGATGCCCACTGCCACCATGACCACGTTTTTCAGCGAGTACGTTCCTCTCGACGAGGAGCTGCTATCCGGCGTCATTGCCGGTTCCACCCTGCTCTCCTTTGTTACTCTGCCGCTCTGGGTGATGGTGATCCGCCTCCTGGTCGGCTGACCCCGGCAGCCGGAATTTGCCCATACTTTCTTCCCATTTGCAGAAATATAACTTATGTTGGTGGTGCGGCGCCCGTTTTCAACACATAACTTGGCCATGGAACAAGAAGCAAGCTGGCCGACAATGGGACGCATTCTTGTCAAGAGCGGCAAAAAATTCATTTTCCTGAAGCCGGAAGAGATCGAGTGCATCGAAGCGGTCCGCAATTACATCAGGATCCAAAGCGGCGGGGAATTGTTCCTGTTGCGGCAGTCGATGGCGGCCATTGAAGAAAAACTGCAGAACAGCCGGATGGTCCGCATCAACCGCTCGGCCATGGTCAACATCGACCGCATCAAGGAACTGCGCTACGACGACGCCTACCATTATGAAGTGGTCATGGATTGCGGCAAATGCTGGATTTGGGGCCGCAAGTTCCGCCACAATCTCCAGCGGGTACTGGCCTCCTGACACTCATTTTTCAGCAAAAAAAGCGATCAAAAAAAGTATTGGTTTGTCAAAACACCTGGTTGCCGAAGTCATGATTGCGCTTTAATGAAACGGATCGCCAATGACCGCTATGCGCAGCGTTCGCTTACGCTTTCGCTGATCAATGCCGGCTACCGTTCCCTGCCGTTCATCATCGCCGGGGTGATCCTGGGCGCCTGGCGCTGAACAAAAATTCCCGGGACTTCATCCGTATTTGTCGGCATTGGCGGTGACACTCCCCTGCCCGCCGTCCAGCCATTCCTTCAAGCGCATTCACAACCATTTTCAAAAATGGTATAATCAATGCATAGGGCCGGCCAGCCGCGGCCGGATCGCATCAAGGGAGGCAAGAATGAAGATCAGCGCCAGAAATGTGTTCAAGGGCAAAATTACGGAGGTCAATCCGGGGAACGTCAACACCGAAGTCATCATCGAACTCCCCGGCGGCATGAAAGTCGTTTCCATGATCTCCAGGAATTCGGCGGCGCACCTGAATCTCAAAAAGGGCAAGACCGCCTATGCAGTGATCAAGGCCTCCTCGGTCATGGTCGCCATCGACTAAAGCAAATAGTTAAAACCTGTTTCCCCTGAAATCGGCTCACATTCAAAAAGAAACCCGCCCAGCTCTTGGAGCAGCGGCGGGTTTCTGTTCAAAAAGTGGGGAAAGATGAATTTCTGCCGTTATTCCGGCTTCTTTTCCTCGGATTTCTTCCTGGCCGGCGGAGGGGGCAGCATACGCTTGCCGATCTTCTTCTTGAGCTCCTCGCGCTTCTGGCGTGTGTCGAGGTAGATCATCATCTGCACGAACTCCTCCTCCGTGGCCGCCGCCATCTTGGCGATGCCGTCCTTGTCCTCCCAGCTCCAGTGCTCATAGGTGACGTTCCAGGTGAAGTCGTCGAAGGCCCGCTGGAACAGCTCCTTGAACAGCTCGCTGCGGACGACCGGCATGATGATCAGCTTGTAGTGCATCAGCAGGCGCCGGTAGCGGTAGAAGAAGATCTTATCGATCAGGCCGGCCTCCAGGGCAGCCTTTGAGTCCACACCCAGCTGTGACAGCCGCTTGTCGAGCTCGACCAGGCCGGGGCTTATCTTGGCTTCGTTCTCGGGGGTCTTCTTCACTTTGACGATCGGGATGTTCTCGAAAAGAGTGAGCAACTCATTGAGCAGGGCGTAGCCGTCCTTGAGCGAAGCCGCCTCTGCCTCCGGTGCGGCAAAGGCCAGCCCATCGGCCACGGGGGCAGCCGGGACCACGACTCCGGTCGACGCGACGGCCGGTTCCACCGGCGCTAATTCCTCGGCGCTGAGATTGAGCCCCAGCAGCAGGATGAGCAAGACCAATAGCTTGTGTTTCATGTTATGCCTCCTTGTCATGAAATTCATTTAAATTGGACAACAGGTGATTGAAGGCCCCCTTACGGATCACCCGGCCGATCCGGCGCAGCACTTCCTCGGGATCGCCTCGTTCCACCGCCTCATCGGGAGCATAGGCCGGGGCCGACGCCTCGTCGCCGGAAAACGCGAGCTGCCGGGCCGCGGTGGCCCAGGCGGTGAAGCAAGGCGAGGCGTCCCCCGGCGCTCCTCGTTCCGCGGCGGGATTCGCCTGTCCGGCCTCCGCGTACAGGAATGAGTCGGCCAGGAGTTCGCTCCCCACCGTTGTCAGCGGACTGCTTTTCCAGCTCCCGCGCAGAAGCCAGAAGGAGACCAGGCCGATGGCCAGAAACAGGGAAGCGGCCGCAAGCCAGAAGACCGGACGGGGAGCCAGCAGGCGGAACGGACGCTCGGCAGGCCGGGCTTTGACTTCGGCAGGATCAATTTTCTGGCGGCGGAAATAATCCAGCGCCCCCTCTTTATCCTTTTCGATAATGCGGGCGATTTCCCGCCACGTGTCAAGGTTTGCTTCCATGGTGTTCCTCCCGGTAAAAACGCAGCACGGCCTGCCGGGC
>DATKZA010000124.1:0-3403 GCA_035528155.1 Patescibacteria group bacterium
TCGCCCTCGGGGGAGACCTTCAGTGTTTTCAGGTGCGAAAGGTCTTCCTGGATTTGGAACTGGTTGACGCCGACGATCACCTGTTCGCCGCTGTCGATCTCCTTCTGGTAGGAGTAGGAACTGTCCTGGATCTGCTTCTGCGGGTAGCCGGCCTCGATGGCCGCCAGCATGCCGCCCATGGCCTCGATCTTGTCGAGGTATTTCCAGACCTCTTTTTCTATTTCGTTGGTCAGGGCCTCGACATAATACGAACCGGCCAGCGGGTCGACGGTGTCGGCCACGCCGCTCTCGTAGGCGATGACCTGCTGGGTGCGCAGGGCCACGCGTACCGAGTCCTCGCTGGGCAGGGCCAGGGCCTCGTCCATGGAATTGGTGTGCAGGCTTTGCGTGCCGCCCAGGACCGCGGCCAAGGCCTGCAGAGTGACACGCACCACGTTGTTGGTCGGCTGTTGGGCGGTAAGGGTGACACCACCGGTTTGGGTGTGGAAGCGCATCAACTGCGACTTGTCGCCGGCTGCGAATTTGTTTTTCATGATCCGCGCCCAGATGCGGCGGGCAGCGCGGAACTTGGCTACTTCCTCGAGCAGGTTGTTGTGGCTGGCAAAAAAGAAGGAAAGCCGCGGCGCGAACTCGTCGACCTGCAGCCCCGAGGCCAGGGCCGACTTGACATATTCGATGGCGTCGGCGAAAGTGAAGGCCAGTTCCTGGACCGCCGTGGAGCCGGCTTCGCGGATGTGGTAGCCGCTGATGGATATCGTGTTCCACTTGGGCACCCGCTCCTTGCAAAAGGAAAAAATGTTGGAGATGATGCGCAGTGAGGGTTTGGGCGGATAAATATAGGTGCCGCGGGCAATATACTCTTTCAGCAGGTCGTTCTGGATCGTTCCCGAAAGCTTGGCGAAAACAATACCCCTTTTTTCAGCCACGGCCAGGTACATGGCCAGGATGATGGCCGCCGAGGCGTTGATGGTCATGGATACCGACACTTTGTCCAGGGGGATTTCCGCAAACAGGGTTTCCATGTCGGCCAGGGTGTCGATGGCCACCCCGACCTTGCCCACCTCTCCTTCGCACAGGGTATTGTCCGAATCCAATCCGATCTGGGTCGGCAGGTCAAAAGCCACGCTCAGGCCGGTCTGCCCCTGTTCCAGCAGGTAGCGGTAGCGGCGGTTCGACTCCTCGGCTGATCCGAAGCCGGCGTATTGGCGCATGGTCCAGAACTTGCCGCGGTACATGGTCGGCTGCACACCGCGGGTATAGGGAAAGGCGCCGGGGTAGCCCAGATCCTTCTCATAATCAAGTTCGCTGATAGCGCCGGCATCGTACAGGCGCTGCACTGGAAAAGACGTGGCCTTGAAATTTTCCTTGCGTTCCTTGCTTTTCAGCAGCGTTTTTTTTAAAATGCCTTCTTCCCATTCGCTTTTTTTCATGGATGCAAACCTCGTAAAAAAAATAAAAAGAATCTATTTCCTGATTCGTCTTCGCAACCGTCAGGGCGGACTACTCCCCGCCCAGGCCGCGGATTCAATCTTCATCAACCGTTCCCAAAGAAATAAAATTTCGTTTATACCTTGGATTTTTTCGAAATCGTGTCCTTGGCACCTTCGATGAAGGTCTTGGCCCTGCCCCCGAACTTTTCGACCCCGTCCTTGACCTCGTGGCTGAGCTTTTCGGAAAAATCCTTGACCTCATTGCCGAGCTTACCGGAAAAATCCTTGATCTGTTCACGGGTTTTTTCCCCGGACTGGGGGGCGAACAGCAGGGCCAGGGCGGCACCGATGACCGTCCCGGTCAAAAAGCTGAAAAACATCTTGCTACCGGTATTGTTACTCATTTATTTTCCTCCTCTAATTCTCTTGACCAGATTCCATCCTATCTTGACGGCCGGCAGGAAGGCCAGCCAACCGGCCGAGCGCCGCAGCACGTTGTGGTTGATAAAGTGCAGGGCGGCGCCGGCGCTCTCCACCGTGCGCTTGGATTGGGAAAGGACCATATCGACTTTCTCCAGACGCTCCTCGGCAATAGCGCCGAGCCTTTTGGCTTCCCGGGCCAGGTCGCGAACTTCCAGCGAGGTTTTTTCCAGGTCCAGCAGCAGCGATCTGAGCTGCTGAATGGCCGGGACCAGGGTGATGACCAGCAGTAAAAAACCCAGTGAAAAAACCAGGGCGACCACGAAAACAACAATTAAAACCGGTGTGCTCATATTACTCTCTTATTATTTATTATATGCAAATGCGGCCCATTGTCAACAATTCAAAAGAGTTTTTTCAGTTTTCCAAGCAACATTTCCGCGACAACCCTGTTTTTTGCGGTCAGGGTGATCTGGATTTCTTCTTTGACGAACAGCGGCGCGTGGGTCAAGGCAACGTTTTCCGGGGCCATTTTTTTTTGCCAGAGATTCCAATCATTCTCCATTCGTGTATAGGCCGGATAACGCGCTGCCTGCAATGCCTCAATAATTTTTTTTTGCGGCATTTCCTGCTGCAACAGCGCCGCCAAGCCGCTGGCAGCAACGATCCCGGCCCAGGATTTTTTTTCACGGAAAGCGGTTTCTTCCAACAACTGGATGAGCTGCGCTTGCTGGCTTTCGGAAAACTTGCATGCCCGCAACAGAGCGATCATTGCCAAGCGGTCTTCTTCAGGCATGTCCGCCAGCTTCAGCGCTGCTTTCAATCCCAGGCGGCCCGCGGCCAGGCAAAAACGAAACGGTTCAGCAAGCAGCAAATCCAAATTTTCACGCAGCGGATCGTTTAGGGTGAAATTCAGTTCGGCCCGGCGCCGGATATCTTCCCATGGACACCAAGGCGTGATTTTTTTTATGAACAGCAGCTTTTCATAAAGATTCAGCCCGAACAGGCAATGCAAAATATTGTAATTCAACAGCAAGGCCTCCGGCGCCGACAGCTCCAGCTGCAGGGCACGGAACTGGGATTCACCGCGCTGGCGGAGCAGCAGGAGGTAATCGTGGCCGCTAATGACCCGCCGGGCCTTGTCGACAATCAGCAGGGGCAGGCCGGGAAATTTTTCTTGCAGACCGGCGCAGCGTTCGGGAAGATGCGGGTAAGAAAAAGCATAGACATCATCGGGACTGATGTCCGACAGTCGCAGTTCGATTTCACGCATGCTTTTGCCTCGCAGCCAATTTAAAATATCAGGAGCTTCTACTTTGAATATTGTAACGCAGCCGGGCCAAGTTGGCAAAACGGCGGGCCGCGGTTTTGAACCGCGGGAGGAATTGTTATAAAATGAAGCCATGAAAAAAAACGGCTCACCACCCAAACCGACGGATCTGTTCGTTTTCGACGCCCACTGCGACACGGCCAGCATGCTTTTCGACCAGCCCTGGGCGTTCGCCAGGAATCCGGGCCACCTCGATCTGCAAAAAATCAAAAAAGGCGGCCTC
>DATKZA010000125.1:0-4482 GCA_035528155.1 Patescibacteria group bacterium
TCTTCGCTGCGTTCCCGGAGCGACGGGATCTTGAGTTCGACGATGTTGAGCCGGTAATAGAGATCTTCCCGGAAGTTTTCACAGCTGATCAGTTTTTCCAGGTCTTTGTTGGTGGCGGCGATGATCTTGATGTCGGCATGATAAGACTGTGCGTCGCCCAGAGGCTTGAATTCCTTTTCCTGGATCAGGCGCAGCAGCTTGACCTGGATGAAGGGGGAGATGGCGCTGATCTCGTCGAGGAACAGGGTGCCGTTTTCGGCTTCACGGACCAGCCCTTTTTGGGAATACCTGGCGTCGGTAAAGGCGCCGCGGACATGGCCGAACAACTCATTTTCGAAAAGGTTTTCCGGGATAGCGCCGCAGTTGACCGGGATGAACGGCTTCCCGCAGCGCCTGCTTAAATAGTGGATAGCCCGGGCGGCCAGCTCTTTGCCGGTGCCGCTCTCGCCGGTGACCAGGACATTCACGTCGCAGGCGGCGATTTTTTTTATTTCATCGCGGTTTTTTTGCACGGCCGGGCTCTGGCCGAGGATCTGATCCAGGCCGACGGCCTGCACAATGGATTCCCTTATGATGTTTAATTCGTTAACTGCACTGCTAGAAAAGCTTCCTTTTGATTGGACACATTTCTCGTGTTTTTTTAACAATTAAAATATAAAATCCCCCTATTTAATATCATATATAAAAGCAATTCTGTCCACAATAAGCACAAAATTCCCCATATTTCACAAAACATCGTGTAGTCCACGATCTTACTCATTGCTATTATCACAAAATTCCCCATAACTTGCTGGGCGCAAAGGTTGCTTGTTTCTTATTAAAAAAAGCCTGCGACAGCAGTCGCGCATCACGATATGCGGCCTGTGCGGATGAGCGATTCGTACAGGAGGCTATTTTAATTCGTCGGCGCCTGCGCTAGAATGAGAGAGACCGAAAGGAGGCGAACATGTCAATGATCGGATTAGGAGTTTTTCCTTTCCTTTTTTATTACCTGTATGTCGTGGTGCCGCTGGCGCCATTGGTTTACCTCTTCATCAAGTGGCGCGCCTATCGCGACGGGCTTACGCCGGATCCCTGGCTGGGAGCGGCAGTCCTTCTGCAGTATTTCTGGACACTGGCCCTGCAGCTGGCACTGTTCGGGCTGACCTTGGCTTTGGCCGGCCTGATCAAGGGGCGAAACGCCGAGGAGCTCAATCCCGGGCTGGGCCTGCTCACTGCCGGATTGATCGTCCTTCTCGCCGCCTTCTTTGCCCTGAAGCGGCTGCCGCGCTCGCCAATGCGGTCGCAGGCCTGGAGGGTTTTCAACGCTCTAAACCTGCTGCTGTGTGGCCTGGTGGCGCTGTTCGCCCTGAGCGTGTCCGCCATCATGCTCTATGAGGGCAAGATCTCCGACCTGCGCCTGTCCTTGCCGGCCTTTTTCATCTTCGCTGCGGCCTGGTACTGGTTTTTATACCTGCTGATCGGGAAAAGCAAAAAAAATGTCTAGGGAGCAGCGCTCCCCAAAAATCATGGGAATTAAAAAAATGAAAAAAATGTGGTTGAAACTGATTTGCTCCTTTCTTGCCGTCGTGTGGGTCAGCGGATCGTTCGCGGCCTGCCAGAAACAACATGCGCTCCAGGCAGACATGGTCCTGAAGAACGGTTCTATTTATACCGTGGACGGCCGGCAGCCATGGGCGCAGGCATTGGCCGTGCGGAACGGAAAATTCATATACGTGGGAACCGCATCCGGCGCCGAGAAATATATCGGACGCCGCACCAAAGTGGTCGATCTGGGCGGGAAGCTGGTCCTGCCCGGGTTCATCGACAGCCACTGCCACTCCATCAGCGCCTTCAAGCAATTTTACGAGATCAATTTGAACGACTGCCTGGAAATCGGAGAATTCCAGAAGGCGATCCGCGACTACCTGCAGGCCCATCCCGATGCCAAGTTCATCCGGGGCAGGGGCTGGAAAAACACCCTGTTCGGCAAGACCGGGCCCGATAAAAAGATCATCGACCAGGTCGTCAGCCATATTCCCGTCGTCCTGTCCTCGGAAGACGGGCATTCCAAGTGGGTGAATTCCAGGACCCTGGAATTAGCCGGCATTGACAGGTCCACGGCTTCCCCCGGCGGGGGAGTGATCGAGCACGATGTCAAGACCGGTGAACCCACCGGCACTTTGCGGGAAAGCGCTGCCGACCTGCTCGCCGGTATTTTCCCTGAAATCGGCACCAAAGATCTGATGAAAGGGCTTTTGGCATATCAAAAGATGGCTGCCGCCTTCGGCATGACCACTGTCCACGACTCTTCGCTCGATGCCGGCAGCAGCGATATAACCGCCTATAAAAACCTGGAAAGGGAAAACCGCCTGTTCATGCGTTTCCGTGCCTCGCTGTACGCGGACCCGGAAAAGGGACTGGAGCAGGTGGCGCAGTTCCTGGAGGAGCGCCGACAGAACCAGGGGAGCCTGTTCCAGACCAACGCGGTCAAGCTCTTTGTAGACGGGGTCGTGGAGGGGAGCACCGCCTATTTGCTGGAACCGTACAGGCATCTTCCCGGTTTCCGGGGCGCGTTGCTATGGAAAGTCGAGGATCTCAACAACATCTGCGCGGAGCTAGACCGCAACCAATTCCAGATCCACGTGCACTCCATCGGCGACGCCGCCACCCGCGCCATGCTGGACGCCCTGGCCTACGCGGAAAACGTGAACGGCAAACGCGACGCGCGCCACATGCTCACGCACCTGCAATTGGTGGCGCCCGCAGATATTGTCCGCTTCCGGGAATTGGGGGTCGTTGCCCTTCCCCAGCCATACTGGTTCATGAAAGACGATTATTACCGTAACATTCAGGTGCCGTATCTCGGGCAGGAACGCGCCGATGCCGAGTATCCCATGCAGAGTTTTTTCAAAGCCGGCGTCAAGGTCGCTTCCTCCAGCGATTACCCGGTGACCATTCCCTGCAATCCGCTACGGGCGATCCAGATCGGCATAACCCGTTCCGAACTTGGCAAAACCGGGGCCGATCAGGCTTTGTGGCCGGCGGAAAAGGCCACTCTGGAGCAAATGATCGCCAGCTTCACCATCAACGGTGCCTTCGCGAATTTCCTTGAAAAAGTGACCGGCTCGATCACGGTTGGCAAAGCGGCCGACCTGATCGTGCTGGACAGGAACCTGTTCCAGATCCCGGTTACCGAGATCAGCCGGGCAAAAGTCCTGCTTACGGTTTTTGAAGGTAAAAAAGTATTCGCCGACCGTTCATTTGATCAGTAAAAAAAAAGCATGACCGGCAACTGTGCCGGTCATGCCCCCGGTAACCTTGTAAGCGGATGTCTTTAAAACAAGCCTTTAAGTAGCTCCAGCCCCGTTTCCACCAGGTTGGTCTCCTTGGGAATCTGGCCCTGGGGAGTGAGCTTGTTGATGATATCGGGAAGGTACTTGGCCAGCTGCTTGCTGGCGGCTCCCTTGGTCAAACCGGCGGCTCCGGCGATCTGTGCCAGCAGGTCGCCGCCCAGGCCTTTCTTCACCTGGCCGGCCGAGATCTTTTTGTTGGGCCCGCCGCCGATCCAGGATTCGACAATATTGCCCAAACCCTTTTTCTGGAACAACTCCAGCAGTCCAGGCAGGCCGCCGGTCGGCCCCTGGGGATTCAGCAGCATTTTGATTCCGGATTCCAATAAACTGGAATTGGGAGTTTTGGCTCCTCCCAAAATACCTTGCAACAGATCTTTCAGCATGTTTTTGCTCATTTTTTTGTAATGGCTTTTCAGGGAATGATGAGTTCCTGGCCGACGTTGATCTTATTGGGATCCTGCAAAATGTTCTTGTTGGCCTCAAAGATCTTCATGTACTCATTGGCATTGCCGTAGTAGGTCTGGGCGATCTTGGACAGGGTGTCGCCGGCCACGACCTTGTGCACGCGAGGAGCGGCCTTGGGCGCGGGCGCATCGGTCAGATAAGTGATCTCGGCCATCAGGTCCTGCTTGTAGTCCTTTTCAACCAGCTTGATCTGGTTCCAGACCTTGTTGACGTCGTCCTTGGTCTTGGCCTCACCGCGGATAACCAATTTGTCTTCATGGACGTGCAGGTTCTTCAACTGCACTTTCAGCGTGTCCATCAGGTTCAGCACCGACTGGTACTTCAGCTTTAATTGATCGAGTTTTGGGTCTGTCATGATCCCTCCTTTTCGAATCGAGAATTCATAAAATATCCTCGAGTCACTCTAAAAATCAGTATAGAAGAATGTCCGAAAATTGTCAAATATTGTTAAAATTTATTTTACCTTGATTTTTTTCTCCCCAACAGGTATCATTTTCCCAACACACCCTAAGCGAGATAAGGAGGAATTCATGAAATTGAACGCACCGACCAAGATTTCCTGGATCATTTCTCTCATTCTGGGGCTGTTAAGCCTGCTTTCCTATTTCGTGGCCGTTCCCTTCGTCACCGTCAACCTCTTCTGGTTCATGGGGGCCGGCTGGCTGCTGCTGATCCTGGCCAC
>DATKZA010000126.1:0-2820 GCA_035528155.1 Patescibacteria group bacterium
GCCCTGGAATTCCTCCATGTCGATCCGGTAGTGCTTCTGAAAGCGCCGGATCATTATCCGGGCAAGGAAGCGGGGATGGCGCAGGCGCATGATTCTTCCCCAGAGGCGGCTCAGCGCCGGCAGGGAGATGCAGGCCAACAAGGCTCGTCCGGCCAAGAGTTGCATTTTTTTCATGAATTTGCTGCGGTCAGCAAAAAAAATTGTAAAGCAGCTGTCCCCGGAAGTCAAGGGACGTTTTTCAGGGAAACATGCTGTGGCGGCAGCTTGTCAGGTCCGGAAAGTCATGATAACCTTGGCGGATGACAGTTGAGATGCCCGGACTGACCCGTAAAAATATCGCCGTTTTCTGGCTACCGCTGTTTTCCACCTGGCTGATGATGGGGTTGGAGGGACCGTTTATCGCTGCCGTCATCGCCCGC
Source organism: Patescibacteria group bacterium (assembly GCA_035528155.1). Lineage (GTDB taxonomy): Bacteria > Acidobacteriota > Aminicenantia > UBA2199 > UBA2199 > UBA2199. The sequence continues at coordinate 420 of DATKZA010000126.1, forward strand.
CTGGCCGCCGCCAAGTTCAACCTGGCCGCTTATGGCGTGGCATTTTCGCTGGGCATGCTTTTCGAGTCACCGATCATCATGATGCTCAGCGCGGCCAATGCCCTGGTGAAGGACCGCCAGTCCTATCTCAGGCTGCGCCGCTTCAACAATGCATTGAATCTGTTCATTACCCTGGCTTTGCTGCTTGTCCTATTCCCGCCCGTATTTTACTGGCTGACGCGCGGCCTGATCAACCTGCCTCTCGAGGTGGCCCGATTGACCCGCCAGGGGACGATCATCCTTCTCCCCTGGCCCGCGGCCATTGGCTACCGGCGGTTTTATCAGGGCATCCTTATCGGCAACAGGATGCCGCATCGCGTCGCCTACGGCACGCTGGTGCGTTTGAGTTCCATGGCGGCAACAGCGCTGCTTCTTTACTTTTTTTCTTCTCTTCCCGGCGCTTGCGTGGGTGCGGCGGCATTGTCGTCGGGGGTGGTCATGGAGGCCCTGGCCAGCCGGATCATGGTCGGCCCGGTTTTGCGGCGCCTGCTGTCCGGTCCGTCCTCGCTCAACCAAAGCGATTGCGGCCTGGACACTCGCAGCCTGGTTGCATTCTATTTTCCCCTGGCCCTGACATCGGTCCTGGCCCTGGCCGTGCATCCGCTGCTGTCTTTTTTCCTGGGTAAAAGCCGCTTGCCCATCGCGTCCCTGGCCGTATTGCCGGTCGTGAACGCCCTGGTGTTCATTTTCCGCAGCGCCGGCCTCTCCTTTCAGGAAGTGGCCATCGCCCTGCTGGGAAAAAGAGGAGACAGCCACAGGCAATTGCGTTCCTTTGCCTGGCTGCTGGCCATTGCCGCCTCCGGGTCCCTGGCCCTTTTTACCTGCTCTCCCGCCGTGCTCTGGTGGTTTGGCCGCGTTTCCGGCTTGTCGCCGGAACTGACCCGTCTGGCGGTCTTGCCCGTCCGCATCCTCACCGTCATTCCGGCCCTGGAGGTGCTGCTGGCCTTTCAGCGCGCCTGTTTCGTCATCGCCAAAAAAACCCGGTTCATCACCAAGTCCACGGCCCTGGAGGTGGCGGTCGTCGCCGGGCTCATGCTGCTGGCCGTCTCCCGGACCCATCTGATCGGCGCGGTGGCCGCGGCCTCGGCGGTCGTCTGTGCCCGGTTCAGCGCCAGCGTCTATCTGCTGTTTGTGTACCGGAAAATAAAAAAGATGGCTGCGGTCAGCCTGCCGGTCTGAAGCGCAGACGGCCGGGGTTTCTTTTAAAAATCATCCGCCGCTCACCAGGTCATAAAGGACCTTTCCGAACAGCAACAGCAGGGTGAAAATGAAAATGGGGCGGATGATGGCGCTTCCCTTTTTTATGACCAGCTTGGCGCCCAGCAGGTTGCCGGCCACGCCGGCGCAGGCGGCCGGGATGCCGATGGCATAGATGACCTTGCCGTTGATGATGAATGTGATCATGGCCGCGATGTTGGACGCCATGTTAACCACCTTGGTGTTGGCGTTGGCCGTGACAAAATCGTATTTCAGAACCAGGGTATAAAAAAAGATCAGGAACATTCCCGTGCCGGGCCCAAAAAAGCCATCGTAAAAACCGATCAGCAATGCCGCCAGGGCGGCCAGGGAATATTTCCTCTGCCGGGATTGACGGTGCGATTGGTTTTCCCGGCCCAAGGTACGGTTGGCCAGAGTGAGGACGGCGATGAAGGGGATCAGGACGATCAGCAATACGCGCAGGAAGTCCGGGTGCAGCAGCAGCACGGTGCTGGTTCCCAGAAAAGATCCGATCAGGGCGAAAAAAGCGCTGAGTAGTGCCACGCGAATATCGATCAACCCATGCTGGTAATAGCGCAGGCTGGCGAGTAGGGTGCCGAAACTGGCAGAGAATTTGTTGTTGCCCAGCACATAGTGGGGCGGCAATCCCGCCGCCAAATAGGCGGGAACGGACAACAGGCCTCCGCCTCCGGCGATGGAATCGACCAGCCCGGCCAAAAAGACCGCCGGCAATACGATCAGGTAGGTCAGCAGCATGGCTGGATCACAACAGCTCCGCTGCCGGCGCCGTCATTTACTTTTTTCCGAAATGATCATGCCAGAGATGAAACTGCATCAAGGCCCACAACCGGTGCGAATGGTTTTCGCGGTTCTGCAAATGCTCTTTGATCATGGTTTGCACGTAAGCCCCGTTAAAGAAACCCAGGGCGGATATTTTCTTTTCTGACAGGGTTTCCAGCATCAGTTCCTTCAGCTCATTCTTGAGCCAATTCTTGATTGGAATGGAAAAACCTTGTTTCTGACGGTTGAGTATTTTCGGGTCCAGGATGCCGGTCATGGCTTTCTTGAAAAACCACTTGCCCGTGTTGCCGCGGACCTTCCATTCCGGTGGCAGGGAAAAGGCGAATTCCACCATTTTGACATC
>DATKZA010000127.1:0-49976 GCA_035528155.1 Patescibacteria group bacterium
TACTAAAATCTCCAGATGAAAGAGACTGCCAGCAGCGATTGGTTCATTGTCAGCTGCAAACCCAAGCAGGAGTTTGACGCGGAAAGAAACCTGCGCACCCTGGATATCGGCGTCTACCTGCCGGTTTACAATAGAAGGATCAAGAAAAACAAGACCAAGGTCGATCGCGTCGCCCCCCTGTTCAGCGGCTACCTCTTTGCCCGCTTCGATATCCACGAGTTTTACCAGAAGGTAAAATACACCAAGGGTGTGAAAACCATATTGGGTTACAACGAATACCTGTGGACCATCGCCGATGAAAAGATCCGCGACATCCAATCCCGCGAGAACAACGGCCTGGTCGTCCTGCGCAAAAGGGAGGAGAGTTTCAGCAAGGGAGACAAGATACTGATCGATGAAGGCGATTTCGAGGGCTGGGAGGGAATTTTCCAGGAGGAACTCCCCGACCGGGAAAGGGCCATCATCATGCTGACCAACGTCAAGTTCTCCAGCAAACTCATCCTGCCAAAAAAATACCTGATCATCCACCGTTGAATGAAGACAAATCAATCATAAAAGGAGTTTACAATGAAAGGAGTAACGGTTTGGTTTACCGGGCTTCCCTGTTCAGGGAAAACCACGCTGGCTTTGAAATTAAGCGCCGAACTCAAAAAAAGGGGCGTCCTGGCCGAAGACCTGGACGGCGACATCACCCGCAAATATTTAAGCAAAGGGCTTGGTTATTCCAAGGAAGACCGCGATGAAAATATCCGCAGGGTGGGTTTTGTCTGTTCGCTGCTGACCCGGCACGGCGCCGTGACCACTGCGGCTTTCGTCTCACCCTACCGCAGCATCCGCGCCGAAATCCGCGAGATGATCGGCAATTTCATCGAAGTGTACGTCAAGTGCTCGCTGGACAAATGCATCGAACGCGACATCAAGGGCATGTACAAGAAAGCAATCTCCGGTGAGATCAAGAACTTCACCGGCATATCCGATCCTTTTGAAGAACCGGAAAATCCGGAACTGATCGTTGAAACCGACCAGGAGAGCGAAGACGAATCCCTGGGCAAGATCCTTGCTAAAATGGAAGAACTTGGCTACCTGCCAATTGCCGGCAAAGATGTTCTTATCCCCGATTACCTGCGCCAGGACCTGATCAAAAACCTGGCCAACCAGAATTTCCCCGATCTACCCACTTTTGTTATCCATATCCTCAGCCAGTTTGTGTCGCAGAACAGCGACCCGGGCGAAATTTCCAAGGCTGACGAGGATGCGGCCAAAGAAAAGCTGAAAAAACTCGGCTATTTAAGTTAAGGAGACAATCATGATCGTCAAACCGCACGGAGGCACACTGATCAATCGCATCTTGTCCGAAAAAGAAAAGGAAGCCATCCTGTCCTACCAGGATAAATTTTTCAACCTGGAGATCGATGAAGAAAAAGCCATCGAAGTCCAAAACATCGCCACCGGAGTCTTTTCACCGCTGCAAGGCTTCATGACCCAGGATGATTTCCGTGAAGTCGTCCAGCGCAACCGGCTGGCCAGCGGCCATGCCTGGACCCTGCCGATTGTGTTGTCCATAGGCAGGGAGAGCACAAAACAATTCGCCAAGAATGATACCATCATTCTGAAAACCGGCCAGGGAGCGATCGCTTCCATGCAAGTCGAAGATATCTACACCTGGAACTTTGAAGAATACGCCAAGAATGTCTATGGCACCACCGACGAGAAGCATCCCGGCGTACAACAGTTGAAAGCCAACGGCGAATATTTTGTCGGCGGCAGCATCAATTTTCTGGGCAACACGATTTCCCATTTTCCCTCCTTTTACCTGACCCCGCGTGAAACCCGTGTCCTTTTCAAGGAAAAAAAGTGGGATACCGTGGTCGGTTTTCAAACTCGCAACGTTTCCCATCTCGGCCACGAATACGTGCAGAAATCGGCGCAGTCGATCGTGGACGGCCTGTTCATCAACCCGGTGATCGGCAAGAAAAAACCCGGTGATTTCACCGACCAGGTGATTCTCGACTCCTACAAGGCGCTGATCGACGAATATTACGTCAAGGAACGAACGGTTATGTCCATCCTGCAGACCGAGATGCGCTACGCTGGTCCCAAAGAGGCCATTTTTCACGCCATCGTGCGCAAAAATTTCGGCTGTTCGCATTTCATCATAGGACGCGACCATGCCGGTGTGGGCAATTATTACCATCCCTTTGCCGCCCAAAAGATATTCGAGTTCTTTCCCGACCTGGGCATCACTCCCATCTTTTTCATGAGTTTCTTTTTCTGCAAAAAGTGCAACTCCATTGCCAACGACAAGACCTGCCCTCATCCCCAGAGCGACCATATCGATTTTGCCGGCAAGATCATCCGCGAAAAACTGGTCAACCACCAGACACCGCCCGAATCCATGATGCGCAAGGAAGTGGCCGAAGAGATCCTCAAGCATGAAAATCCCTTCGTGGTGTGATTACGGCAACAAAACGCCCTGGCAAATAACTGTAGCAAAAAAGACCGCCTTTTGCTGCAGTAGTGCAGGAGGACAGGACCATTTTTAAAAAAAAAGGCAAAAAACTCCTAATCATCGGATTGGATGGAGTGTCCCACGAAATGCTCACCGGCAACGGCCAGCCGTCATTGCTGCCTGCTCTTAATAAATTCTTTGCCACTAGTACCGTAAAAATGTCGGTGTCCATTCCGGAAATTTCGGCCGTATCCTGGTCCAGTTTCATGACCGGGACCCAGGCCGGCAACCACGGCATTTTCGGTTTTGTCGACCTGGTACCCGGTACCTACCAATACCGCTTCCCCAATTTCAGCGACCTGAAAGCCACGACTTTTTTTGACGAACTGGGACTGAAAGACAAGCGTTCGGTGATCATCAACCTGCCGGCGACGTATCCGGCCCGGCCCATCCCGGGCGTCATGATCTCGGGATTCGTGGCCCTGGACCTGGAAAAAGCGGTTTTTCCGTCCAGCTACATCCCCATTCTAAAGCAGATGGGTTACCAGATTGACGTGGATGCCGGCAAGGGCAGGGACAAAAAAGCCGAATTCCTGGCCGACCTGCATTGCGCGCTGAAGATCCGCAAGCAGATCGCCGACATCCTGTGGGAAAAGGAAAAATGGGATGTTTTCATGTTTACCGTAACCGAAACCGACAGGCTCCAGCACTTTCTCTATGACGCCTACAGCGACAGCCGTCATCCGTACAAGCGCGAGTTCAATGGTCTTTATCACGAAGTCGACCAGATTGCTGCCGCTTTTCTGCAACGCGCCGCCGCGGCCGGGAATATAGAGATCGTGGCCCTCTCGGATCATGGTTTCGCCCCAATCAAAAGCGAAGTGTACCTGAACCCGATCCTAAAAAAGTACGGCTATTTCAGCCTGGAAAAAGCTGAAACCAGGAGTCTGGCCAGCATTAGCCCCCAGGCCAGGGCCTTTGCCCTGGATCCTTCGCGGATCTATATCCACCAGAAAGATAAATATTTCAAGGGCGGAGTAGCCAAAAGTGATGTTCAAAAAGTAGGGGATGATCTGAAGCAGTTGTTCGAAAATTACGAGATCAACGGCGAAAAGATCATCCGCAAAGCCTACTTCAAGGAAGAATTGTACAGCGGCGCGCAAATGGCAGCCGCCCCCGACCTGGTGCTGCTGTCCAAACCCGGGTATGACCTGAAGGGCGGCCTGGAGAAGGATCAGGAAACAGGTACCAGCTATTTCACAGGCATGCACCGACAGGACAACGCTTTTTTCGCCTGCAGTCGCGGCGAACTCATGAGCAAACCCCTGACCATTTTTGACGTCAAGGGCCTGCTGTACAAGCTGCTGGCTATTTGACCCGTTCTTTCTGCTTCTGCAGGTTCTCAGCCAGGGTGCGGATGACAGGACTGATATTCCGGTCCCGGGACAGCAATTTCAGATCGCGTATGTGCAGCTGTTTGATAAAACTGATGGCGCGATTGACCGGGGTTTTCGGGTTCTGCACCAGGCCCAGGACGACGGTGTAATTCTTCGTCCAGTCGCGATTGTTGGCAATTTTTCCAATAATTTCCGAGGATAAACTCAAATTGCGGATATGGAGCAGCACTTCATCGTCAGCCATTTTCGGGCTCTCCAGCACGCCCGTCTGCACCATCTTGTTGGGATCCTTGATCAAAACCAGCCGTTCCGTCTTGTTCCCGGTCAGGGCCAGCTTGACGCGCTCGGAAACCGACATGTGGTTGATACGCTGCAGGGTAGTCAGGGCCTTCTGCTGGATCATTTCCGCGTCCAACTGGTCATCCTCTTTTTGCTCCTCGGCGATGACCGTGGTCAATTCCTCCAGGACTTCGGTCTCGGGGATGGCTTCAGCAACCTGGGTCTGAAAATAAAATTCTCGCAACTCCTTGATGCGGCCGTGAATGAACGGACCGCATTCCGGATTGGTTTCCATTTTTTCCATGATCTCGGGATAGGCGATCAGTTGGATCTGGTTTTCCAGCAGAACTTCCAGTACTGCCGCCTTGCCTTGGTTGGCGACGCGCAGCAGGAATTCGGTAGGAAAATTCTGGTTCTGAATGATCAGGGTCAGAATGTTGAAATAGCCGGCGTCAAGCGCCTCCTGCAGGATGAAATCGGCTACCCGCGCATCGGCATCTTTTTTTTGTATATATTTTTCCTTGATTGGCTGGGAAACCATCCCCAGCATTTCCAGGGCACGTTCATGAAACCTCAGGTTGGGCAGCACAAAAACCAGGCTTTCCAGGTATTCCTCTTCAGTGAAAGCCAACTGCTTGTTCAGCAAGAACTTCAAAAGCTCATTACTGTAAGTGCCGGCGGCGATCTGTAAAACCAATGGATTTTTTGAAATCATGGGGTCAGCGCTGCAGTATTTCCTGCAGGGTCTCGGGATTGACGGTCAGTTTCAGAGGGGTCGGCGAATTGCGGAAATAGGATACTTCCTGGCCGTTTAGCGAAAGCCGCAGCGCCTGGGGATTGGCTATGACCATGATCAACTGGTAGCCGTTCAGGGAGAAAGTCTCACCTTTGCGGAATATTTTTTCCTGCACTTTTTCGCTACCGCGCCACAATTGCAGCCAGCAGGGTCCGTCAAAAGTCATGAGCGCCACGATCGGAGGACCGGTCAGGCAATAATTCGCCTCGAGATCCAGCAGGGAATTGGAAAAAACCGGAAATTCGAAGGCTGGTGAATTGTCGCCGGCCATGACCGTTCTCAACAAGCGGGGCGGTCCCAACAAAAGGTAAAAAAGAGCACCCAGGCCTGCCAGCATGAACAGCGCCGACAAAATTCTTTTGCTTTTCCTGACCTTGACATATTCCATCTTGTTCAGGTACTGCTCGGGCGGCAGTTCATCGCCCTTTTTCAAGACATCTTTGAGATAAGCCTGATAGGTATTGAAAAAAGCCGTATCATCTGCGCCGCAGGCCTTCAGGTAATTCTTGATATAGTAATGGATGTAGAAATTTCCGGGGAACAATTCGAATTCCTCGTTTTCCAAGGACTTCAGGAAACTGGTGCCGATGCGGGTCTCGGCGGCGATTTCGGCCAGGGATATGCCGCGCATCTCCCGCTCGTTTTTCAGCGCCTGCCCGAGAATTTTTTCCATTCCCTATTTTAAGCACAATGGAATTTCCAAGTCAATGTTTTTTTCCCCTTTGTGAAGTGCAAAACGTTAAATTGCAGAAATCCGGATCATTGCGGATCCTTGATCTCCTCGCGGCTTTCCACAGCGAAAAAGCGGTAATCCTCATACAATTGATTCAAGCGATAAAATTCCACCAATCGCACTCGCGTTTCCAGGACGGTCGTGGACGGATGGTAGCCCCGCACGTCGATCTGCTTCCTATTGGCAAGCGCTTTGTCGAACCGGTATTGCTCGATGAACTCGGTTTGCGATGGAAAGCGCAGGCCGTCGTGCTCCACAAGGTACCAGTGAATCACCTCCATGACCAGTTCGGCCGACATCTTGCGCGCCGCTTCCTCGAGCGCCTGGATCCCGACCACTCCCCGCGGGCTCATGGCAATCTTGAGCACCGAACCATCGGCCTCGTTGATCCAGATCTTTCCCTGCGCGATCTCGCCGATGTTCGGGTCAAGCGGCTGCACCTCGACCATGAGGCAATCCCGGTTCTGCAGCTTCTTGTGCCCGGCGGGCAGGTAGCGGTATTTTCCACGGTTCTCTGCCGCCAACAGGGTCACGGGCATGAATACCGAGTAACGGGAGGAAAAACGCGTCTCCAGGGAGGCGTTCTCCTTGTCGACCTTGCGCGTCCCCTCGCGGACCAGCCGCCGTTTTTCTCTGATCTCGCCGTTGGCACCGGTGATCTGGTAGTCGTATTCCCAGCGCCGCTCAACCGGCATTACATGCCTTACCAAGGGGTCGCGATCCAGCACCTTCTCCTCCACCTGTTCCAGGCAATAGAAGCGGAACGCCGCCTCCTTCAATTTGCGGCAATACCCGGCGGCCAGATTCAGCAAAGCCGCCAACTCCGCGGACGGTGCCGCTGCCTCGATAATTGCTTCCGCAGGTTTGTCTACTGGCGGCGGCACCGGGAGGATCTCGATCTCCTTCTCGGCTCGAACGCGGTTGTTCGACAGCAGGTCTTCGACGTCGACCTTAATCCGGTAGTGGCCGGGAGCGGGAAAGTTCAGGGCCATTTCCACGGTCACAGCCGCTTCAATGGGCAGGATCTCTTTTTCAAAAGCCAAAGGCTTTGTGCCTTTGGATTCAGCCTGAACGCCGACGCGCAAGCGGCCGGCCAAGCCGGCTTCACCGTACATGCGCTGATAATCGGACAGTGATATTTTTAATAAATCGTCCTGCCATTCCAACCAGGGAATCTTCAGGGGGAAGATCTCGGCCAGTGTCAGTTTGCGAGAATAGACCGCCTTCATCCCGGGCCGGTTCACCTCGACCTTGAGGTCGCGTTTGCGATCTTTTCCTTCAGCCGGCAGGTAGGTGAGTACGTAATAGATATCCTCGCTTGCGGCCGCTTTTTCCAAGGCTTCGTCCAGCTTTGTCGTATTGCTCACCCGGCCGCCGGAGTCGGCACTGATTTGGCGGAAGGTCCCCTCCCATGAGGAGAACACAGGCTGCCATTGAAAATGCTCGCCGGGCAAGGTCTCCCCGGCCGCGTCGCTGAGGAAAAGGTGGTAGGTGGCGTTGGCGCCGACAAACAGCGGTTGCAGGTCGCGGAAATATCCGATCACGTCGGTGCCCAGAGTGATCTGCCGTTCGCTTTCCTTCATGAAGCGCTCGAATTCATTTTTAATCCCCCCGGGCACTCTGGTTGCCAGGCGTCCCTCCCGGCTCAGCAGCGGCAATCGTTCATTCTGCAGGAAGACCAGCACCCACTTTTCCGCTTCCACAGCCTTCAGCGATCCGGCCAGTCGCTCAAGCCAGCGTGGGTAACCCTTCAACCGTGCCAAGCGGTACTCGTTGAGAGCGCCAAGGTAGTGGACTTTAAAATCTTCAAGAAGCAATTTTGGATCGATCAGGCCGGCAACAAGATTGTCATAAAAATCGCTGGCCTTATTTGTCATCTCGCCAACCAGGCGGGCTTTGGTTAATCTTTTCTGCTTCATGGCGCCGGCGACTTCATCTAAGAAAGTCACGAGCTTATCCTTATCCTTTTCAAGAGACAATATCTCCAGCGCCCGGGTGCCGTCGCTTAAAATGATACGGTCGCCAGAGCGATAAATATGGGCTGCAAAATATTCCCAGGCCTTGGGCCACTCCCGGCTCTCCTCGTTGAACCAGAGCATGAACAGGAACAGGCGCTTGCGGCTTATTTCGGTTTGTGAAGCCGTTGTCGTGACTTCTTTCCCGGCCAGGGAGCGCCGCAACTCTCGGCAGTAATTGATCTTTGTTTTTTTTCCATCTTCAAACAAGGTGAAATCCCCGGCATTCAGTCCAGCCACCGGTTTCCCGCCCGAAAACACCCGCACCAGTATCTCCTGATTGATCACCTCGATCCGTTCATGGACCTGTTCCTGGCCGAACAGGGCAATATTCAGCGCTAAACAAATACAAAGTAAACAAATGCTCATTTCATTTTTCACTTCAACCCCCAATAGCGTTCTGGCCGCCACTTATCCTAAGCAATTCGTATGCCAAGCTCGAGCTGTAAATTCGTCCTAATAAATGGACAATCTACTGCAACCGGCTTATTTTTACAATACATGGGTTGCTTTCTATTGCTTTAACAAATCACGAATTACGAATTACGAATCACGGCTCCTAGGGGGTGTTTTCAATCATTTGAGTTTTTGGGAAAGTATGTTGGTTACACTATCGTGAGTTCAAAGAAACGGAGAGGGTGGGATGAGTTCCCTGCGGTCGCAGTTCCCACCCTCGGGGGTGTTTTCAATCATTTGAGTTTTGGGGAAAGTATGTTGGTTACACTATCGTGAGTTCAAAGAAACGGAGAGGGTGGGATTACTCGCGGCCCGCTGAGGCCGCTCGCCTACGGCTCCCTCGCTACGCTCGGTCGTGCCAATTTGAGCTACTCGCCCAAATTGGTCGAACCCAGATCTTTCGTGGGTTCGAACCCCACCTCGAGGGTGTTTTCAAATGCTAGGGTTTAGGTAAAAAAAGATTTTCGGTTTATTAAAAGTTCAAAGAAACGGAGAGGGTGGGATGAGCTCCCTGCGGTCGCAGTTCCCACCCTCGGGGGTGTTTTCAATCATTTGAGTTTTGGGGAAAGTATGATGGTTACACTATCGTGAGTTCAAAGAAACGGAGAGGGTGGGATTCGAACCCACGGTCCCAGTTTACCCGGGACAACTGCTTAGCAGGCAGCCCTGTTCGACCACTCCAGCACCTCTCCATATCTACCGAGGAGGGGACTCGAACCCCTACAGGCAAATGCCCACAAGCACCTCAAGCTTGCGTGTCTACCAATTACACCACCTCGGCCTGCATATAACAATTCAATACTCCGTAAAATTGCGATGGAACGCGAAAAGCGGATTGCCTATTTGCCAGGTTCGCTTTTCGGCTGTTCCTGGGGAACAGTGCTTTCGGACTTGAGCGGCTGCGATGATTCGGTTTTGGCCGCCGGCTTCTCCTTGCCCAGCACCGACCCGGAACGGTTCCTGTGGGCCGCCACGATCTGCAGCAGCAGCGAGGTCACCATGAACAGGATCGCCAGTGTGGTGGTGATCTTGGAAAGCAGCGAGGCCGCGCCGCGGGGACCGAAAGTGGACTGGCTGCCATAGCCTCCGAAAGCCCCAGCCAGGTCGGCACTCTTGCCGCTCTGCAACAGAACAACGATAACCAGCAAAAGGCATACAGCTATATGCAAAAAAAGTAAAACGCCTTCCAAGTTGCCTCCTATGTGCGCAGAAGTTTCAACGCATTTTGGATTATAGCAGAAAATTGATCTACTTTCAAGGAGGCGCCGCCCACCAAAACTCCGGAAATATCTTCCTGGGAAAGCAGTTCCAGACTGTTTTCGGGTTTGACCGAGCCGCCGTAAAGGATTTTGATTTTTTTCCCCGGTGCCATTTCCTGCAAAGTTTGCCTGATAAAATGATGCACTTCCTGGGCTTGTTCAGGAGTGGCATTGCGGCCGGTGCCGATGGCCCAGATCGGTTCATAGGCCACGGTGATCTTTTCCATATCCGCGTCGGCCACTCCCTGCAGCGCCTTCTCCAGTTGCCGCCTGACTTTCGCCAGGGTTTTTCCCGCTTCCCGTTCCGGCAGGGTTTCACCAATGCACAGCAAAGGCGGCAGCATGAATTTCAAGGCCGCTTGCAGTTTTTTATTCACGTCTTCGTCGCTTTCGGCAAATATTTCCCGTCGCTCGGAATGCCCGACCAGGACGCAATCGGCCGTTTCCTGAAGCATCAGGGGCGAAATCTCGCCGGTGAATGCCCCTTTTTCCTCAAAAAACATATTCTGGGCGCCGATCTTGATCTTCGGGTCCAACCCGTGTGTGGCGGCCAGGGCAGTAAAGGGAGGAAAAACAGCAACCTCCAGGCCGCGAACGGCCGTAAATTCCTTGGCCAGGGCCTGGATAAATTCCCGGCTCTCGGCAACGGTTTTGAACATTTTCCAGTTGCCTGCGATCAGATATTCCTTGCCCATCATGCCTCCGTCAGCGCTTCGATCCCCGGCAGCTTTTTACCGGAAAGAAATTCCAGGGCTGCTCCCCCGCCGGTCGATATATGGTTGATGCGGTCGCTGACCCCCGCTTTGCAGACGGCAGCAACCGAATCGCCACCGCCGATGATGGTCGTGGCCTTGGCATCCGCCAGCGCCACCGCGATCTCCATGGTTCCGCCTGAAAACGTATCCACCTCGAACACTCCCAGCGGTCCGTTCCAGAAAATCAAATCAGCACGTCGGATCTCTCCCTGATACTGTTCGACGGTTTCCGGACCAATGTCCAAGCCCATCATCTCTCCCGGGATTTCTTCCCCGGGCTTGATGATGCGGACGGTGATATTCGGTTCTATCTTGGTGGCAGCGATATGGTCCTTGGGCAGGATGAAACGCACGCCCTTGGCCTCGGCCTTCTGCATAATCTCAAGGCACAGTTCGAGACATTCGTTTTCCACCTTCGAATAGCCAACGTTCATGCCCTGGGCTTTCAAGAAAGTGTACGCCATGGCGCCGCCGATCAGAATTGCCTCCGCCTTGTCTACCAGGTGGGTCAGCAGCGGCAGTTTGTCGCTGAGTTTGGCGCCGCCGATAATGACCAGAAAACGTTCGGGAGGTTTCTCCACTGCCATGCTCAAATATTCGATTTCCTTCTTGAGCAGGAACCCGGCCACGGCCAGGGGGACATGACGGGTGATCTCGTCGATGGAAGCGTGAGCGCGGTGACAGGCCCCGAAAGCATCATCGACATAAATATCGATAGCCTTGGCCAGCTCGGAGGCAAAGGCAGGATCGTTCTTGGTCTCTCCAGGGTGGAAGCGCAGGTTTTCCAGCAGCAGGATTTGGCCGGACTTCAATAAGGCCTTGGCTTTTTCCGCATTGACGCCGATGGCGTCGCCGCAAAAAAGCACTTCCTGCCCCAATAGCTCGGCCAAACGCCCTGCCACCGGAGCCAAGCTGAAATCGGGGTTCACTTCCCCTTTGGGCCGCCCCAGGTGCGAGGCGCAGACGATGCGGGCCTGGTTTTCGATCAGGTAACGGAAGGTGGGCAGGGCAGCGCGGATGCGCGTATCGTCCGTGATCTCGCGCCTGTCGTTCAGAGGCACATTAAAATCGTTCCTGACAAAAACCAGCTTGCCCCGCACTGAAAGGTCCCTGAGATTTGTTTTCGTCATTTCAGTTCGCGCCTATTTTAATGATCAGATCGCGAACCCGGCAGGAATAGGCCCATTCGTTGTCGTACCAGGCCAGCACTTTGATCAGGTTCTTTTCCACGACCAGGATATTTTCCATATCAATGATGGAGGAGCGCTCATCTCCCTTGAAGTCGATGGAAACCAGCGGTTCGTAGGTGAAGCCCATAATGCCTTTCAAAGAGCCGTTGGCAGCTTCTTCGATCACTTTGCGCACCTCCGCCAACGATGTATCCTTGGCTACATGGACCACAAGGTCGACAACCGACACATCGGGAGTCGGAACCCTGATGGATGTTCCATGCAGTTTGCCCTGCAAATCCTTGATGACCAGGCCTACGGCTTTGGCCGCCCCGGTCGAGGTGGGAATCATCGACAGGCCGGCCGCCCGGCAACGGCGCAGGTCCTTGTGGGGCAGATCGAGGATGCGCTGGTCATTGGTGTAAGAGTGGATGGTGGTCATATTGCCCTTGAGGATATTGAAATGCTCGTGCAACACTTTGGCCAGCGGCGCCACACAGTTGGTGGTGCAGGAAGCATTGGAAATGATGTGGTGCTTCTGCGGATCATAATCGCTGTCGTTGACTCCCAAAACGATGGTGATGTCGGGATCAGTAGCGGGCGCTGATATCAGCACTTTTTTGGCCCCGGCCTGCAAATGCTTCTCCGCATCCGGGCGTTTGGTAAACAGTCCGGTGGATTCAAGGACCAAGTCGATTCCTAACTCTTTCCATGGCAGTTCAGCGGGATTTTTAATGGCCGTCACCTTGATCTTTTTCGCTCCAACCTGGATGAATCCGTCTCCATGCGCCACATTTTCCGAAAAAATACCGAAGATCGAATCATACTTCAGCAGGTGGGCCAGGGTCTTGGGATCGGTAATATCGTTGATCGCCGCGATCTCAATGCCCGGATGCCTGTACGCTGTCCGTAAAAAAAGCCTGCCGATCCTTCCGAAACCGTTTATAGCAACTTTTATGTTCATGTGAAACCTCCAAGAAATAAAAATTAGCACAATCGCCGCCAATTTTCAAGAGCAGCGGAGTACAGCCAGCCCCGGAAAAATAAAAAAAACTTGCTTTTTCACAAATGGTTTTCTATAATCGTCCGGGAGGTCAGCATGGATATCAAGGAAAAAGCTTCCAGCCAGTTGAATTGGCTGGAAAAAATACTTCATAAAATTCCCGGCTTTCAGGGTTATTACGAAAGAGAATTGCGCCGTGATTCCGACCGCTTGCAGCGTGAGTTCATTGTCAAACAACTGCACAAAGTGAAAAACGGATTGCACGGTGTGTTGCAGGCAGCCAGCCGCCAAAAGAACTTCGAACTCCTGCAGGTTTGCGATCTGTTCGGAAAATTACTCGAAAAAAGCATTGGCGAGATTCGCTACGCCGACCAGGGTTACAGCGGTTTTTTCGACCTGATCAAGATCAAGGAAGCCGAATTGGACGCGGTTTACGAGTGGGACGCGAAGATCGCCGAAATGGCGATACGCTTTGCCGAAGAGTTCAAGAACGCCGCCGCCTTGCCGCTGGAATCCTCGCGGCTGGATACGTTGCGGGAACACCTTGACCAGATCAATGCCGCGTTCGAGCAAAGAACCGCCCTACTGAAAGGCTACTGAGGAGGGATAAAAAGTGAAACTGGAAATCATAAAATACTTTGACCAGACCGGAAAAGAAATTTCTCATCGCATCCCGGAAGAGGGCTCAAGCGACATCAAACTCGGGGCACAGCTGCTTGTCCAGGAAAACCAGGCCGCTGTTTTTTTCCGCGACGGCAAGGCCCTGGATACTTTCAAGGCTGGACGCCATGTCCTGTCGACTATGAACATTCCCCTACTGACCCGTCTGTTGTCCCTCCCCTATGGCTTCAAATCCCCTTTTCAAGCCCAAGTGTATTTTGTCAACCTGAAAACTTTTCTGAACCTGAAATGGGGTACCAAGGAACCGGTGAGCTTCAAGGATTCCGAGCTTGGTTTCGTACGACTGCGCGCTTTCGGCATTTTTTCCATTAAAGTCAACAATCCCCAGTTGTTCATCGCCGAAGTGGCGGGGACCCAGGCCATTTATTCCACAGACCATATCGAAGATTTTCTGCGCGACCTTCTGGTGGGCCGCCTGAATGATTTCTTGGGCGAAATAGTAAAAACCATTTTTGAGCTGCCGCAGCATTTTGACGAAATAGCCGCGGGCCTCAAAGGACGAATCACTGATGACTTTGCCAAGTACGGCTTGGAAATCTCAGATTTTGTCATCAACTCCATCACCCCGCCCGAGGAAGTACAAAAAATGATCGATGAACGGGCCGGTATGGGCGCCGTTGGCGATATGGGCAAATTCGTGCAGTTCAAGGCCGCTAAAGCCATGGAGAAAGCCGCTGAAAAAGGCGGAGAAGCGTCTTCAGGAATGGGCATGGGCCTCGGCGCCGGCATGGGCATGATGATGCCGGGGATGATCAACCAGGCCATGCAGGACTCAAAAAAGCAGGGTACGGAAAGCACAGCCCCGACAGGCAAAACCAAAAAATGCCCCGCCTGCCAGAAGGATGCCCCCCTGGCGGCCAAATTCTGCCCTGAATGCGGTGTTGAATTTCCCAAAAAAGCATTTTGCAGCAATTGTGGATCGACCTTGAAAAAGGGAGCCAAATTCTGCCCCGACTGCGGCCAAAAAATATCCTGATCCCTGATAGTCCTGCCGCCAATGTGATATAATACCTCTGCATGAAGCGCGGCCCGGAAAAAATTTTGCTGATCTTGAACCCTTCCTCGGGATTTATTTCCAAGGATATCGCCGTTTCCCTGATTTTAAAGAAATTGCGCCGTCATTTCACCAGTGTCTCCCTGGTCAACACCAACTCGTCCCTTCAGGCCGGTGAGATCACCCGTCAGGGCTTGAAGCATTTCGACATTTTTACCGCTTTCGGTGGTGACGGTACCGTGAACTCGGTGGCAGCTTCTTTGATAAACACCAACAAAACCCTGGGTATCCTCCCTGGTGGGTCGGGAAACGGACTGGCCCGCAACCTGAACATTCCCCTCTCCTGGTTGCGCGCCCTGGAAATACTGATCTGGGGACAGGATGTGTTCATCGACGCTGGAAAGATCAACGACAATTTATTTTTAAATGTGGCCGGTATGGGCCTGGACGGGTTGATCTCAAAAAAATTCAACCTGGAATCCAAAACTCGGGGCATCCTGCCCTATGTTTATTTCGCCTTGAAAGGCTATTTGGAAATGCCGCAGTTCAAGGTACGGGTCACCACCGCAACAAGCGAATTTGAGGAGGACATCATGCTCCTGGCCCTGGCCAATTTCCGCCAGTATGGCGCCAAAGCCGTCATCGCCCCGCACGCCTCTCCTTACGACCGTTTGCTGGACCTTTGCATATTAAAAAGATCAAAGCTAATCCAGTCCTCCCTGAACATTCAGCGTCTTTTTACGGGCAATATCCACAAGTACCCATTCTACAAATCCTTCAAATTTGATCGGGTTCACATCCGTTCCCTGAATGGACCGATTCCCTTTCATTTCGACGGGGAATACGGCGGCAGCGAACTCATGGATTATGACATCAATGTGATCCCGGCCGCCGTCAAAGTGCGGATCCCGGCCTTAAAAATATAAAAAAAAAGGGGAAGAATCGCTTCTTCCCCTTTTCTTAACAAAAAAAACTATTCCAAAGTAGCTGCTTTTTGTTCCGTTACCAAACCGACCACTTCGATCTGAGCTTCCTTGATCGCATTCATCACATCAACCACTCTGCCATAGGCGGCTTCCAAATCAGCTTTTAAAAGGACTTTTTTCTCTGTCATTTGCATCTCCTCCATACGATCGAGGATCAGCTGTCCCAATTTCGCCAGATCGTTCACCACCTTATCGTCCAAAGCTATCTCACCGCTTTTTTTGATATAGATGGTAAGCATTTGGCTGGGATCGGGTTGACTGTCAGTATATTTAGCTTCTGGTAGAGTGACGTTGGCGCCCTTCTGAATCATCGGTGTTACGATCATGAAAATGATGAGCAACACCAATAGAATATCGCAGAGAGGCACTACGTTGGGCTCAGACTTTGCAGTTTTTGAGCCAATATCGACACTCATTCTCTGCCTCCCCTTACTTGGATTTTAACTTGATAAAATGATCAATCAACTCCGAAGAAGCATTGGCCATTTCACCGGTGAAAACATCCACGCGATTGAGCAGGGTATTGAAAAACCACACGGCAACGACGGCGACGATAATACCAAAACCAGTTGTGATCAAGGCTTCAGCAATACCGCCGGCCACGGCACCGATACCACCCGAGCCGGAAACTTTCATGCCCTGGAAAGCGGTGATGATCCCGAAAACCGTCCCGAACAAGCCGACGAACGGGCCAGTAGAACCGATGGTCGCCAGACCGTTCAGACCTCTTTTGAATTCCTGAACGCCTTTGATGGTAGCCCTTTCAATGGCTCTCTTGGCCGCTTCAACCACTTCAGCGTGTCCGGATTTGCTGTCCTGCTGGAACTGCAGTTCGTTCAGGCCGGCAACAAGCACTTTGGCAAGATGGCTGTTCTTGAATCTTTTATCGGAAGCCAGTTTAATAGATTCATCCACTTTGCCTTCGCGCCACAAACCGGAAATAAGTTTCAACAGATCTCTGGATTGTCTTTTGGCCTTTGAAAAAACGATTCCCCTTTCGATGCCAGTCGCAAAGCAATACACCGACATGAACACCAGAGTGAAAACAACGGCTCTGGGGACAAAACTCATACTGTGCCACATCTCAACTAAATCCCATGACATATTAGACCTCCTAAATTATGATTGATTTTATAAATTCCGTGTGGACATGCCACTAACGAACTTACATATTCTGTAAAGTGAAGGTAACCGTGGCCGTAAAAATGACCGGCTTGGGAATACCATTCAAAATGTAGGGCTCATACACCCATTGCTTGATGGCGCTCAACGCGGCCTCATTGAGCAGGGGGTGACCAGAAACGACCCTGGCTTGGCGCACGCGTCCGTAAATATCGGTCATGGCCTCGATGATGACCACACCCTGGATGCGCGCCGTCAATGCGATCTGCGGATAAACTGGCCTGACTTCTTTGATTTTTCTCGGCCGCTGCACGCTGGCAACACGAATGGCCTGCTGGGAGTCCTCGATCAGCTGCCCGCCTTCCACGCCGCCCAGAACGCCACCGATCACGCCGCCCTCAACGCCACCTTCAACGCCACCTTCGATCCCGCCCTCGACGCCGAAACTGCCCACATCTTCTTCCTGAATGATGGTGGGAACTTCGATCGGAGCTACCAACCGTCCGGCAATGAACGGCCTGCTTTCGGTCTTTTTGGTCTCAGTGGCTTTCTGTCCACTGCCGGTTCTTTTCTTGGCTGCAGGAGGTGGAGGTGGCGGAGGTGGAGGCGGGGCCATGACAAAGACATTGGTCACTTTAATTTCAGGAAGGTTCGAGTCGGCCATCATCAGGGGAACCACTACAAACGATGCGATGGCCAAGGCGTGGATCAACAGGGATATCGGCAGGGTCAAATACGTCTTGGTGAGTTTACGTTTTTCTCCCGATATGATCAAGGATTCGCCAAACATGCTACGCCTCCATTAAATAATTTATTAATATTTCCAAAATACCTTATATAATAAAAAACAGTAAAATTCAAGCTTAATTTCAACTTTTTTTTCTTTTTAAGAAATATTTTTCCCAGGCTTTCAGCCAGGCGCACGATTGGTAGATGGTGGAGTAGGTTCCGGTGACGACACCGACCAGCATGGTGAAAGCAAAGGGGTGGATCACCTCACCGCCAAAGAAAAAGAGGGACATTACGGTCAGAAAGACGGTCACTGAGGTGATGATGGTGCGGCTCAGGGTTTCGTTAATGCTCTTATCAAGGATAATCTCAAGGTTGTCCTTGCGCATGATCTTCAGGTTGTCACGCAGGCGGTCAAAAAGCACGATGGTGTCGTTGATCGAGTAACCGACGATGGTCAGCAGGGCGGCAATGACCTGCAGCGACATTTCTATATTGAAGAACAGGATGAACGACAGGGCGATCAAGACATCATGGGCCAGGGTCAGGATTCCTGAAATCCCATACAGGAACTTGAAGCGAAAAGCGATGTAGATCAACATGCCGATCAGGGCCCAGATGCAGGCCAGGGCGGCTTTGCGGCGCAGCTCCTTGCCCACCTGCGGACCGACGAATTCCACGCTCAGGAAGGTGAACTTTCCCAAAAAGGCCGAGGAACGCAGAACGTCCATGACGCGGTGCTTGACGCCGGCCTTTTCCAGGGCGGAAAAATCACCAATGATGCCTGTATTACTTTTGCGCAGGCCGATGACGATTTGGGCGCTCGCTTGAGCATCTTCATCGTTCAAGCCCTTGTCCCTTAAAAAACGGGCGATCTCACCCTCGGCAGTATTGTTCAGATCAATTTTTCCGGCCGCGGCCTGGTCCCTCTCGGCAGCATCCATGATGCCGCTGCGGATCTCCCGGGCTACGATCTCATATTCCTCGATGTCTTCCATTTTTGCCGCATTGTTGAGGTTCAATTTTTTCAAGGAAGCCAAAGTCTTGATAAAAAATTTGTTTTCGCCGCCGATCCGCGTGATCTGGGCATCGCCTAGGTTGATTTTGGCCAGCGTATTGCGCAGCTGCTGGACCGACGTATTTTTTTGCAAACTGACCTCGATCAGGGTGCCGCCGGAAAAATCGATGCCCATGTTGAAACCGCGGGACACAAACGTCACCAGGCCGGCCAGAATGATCAGTCCCGAAAGAACAAATGCGTAATACCTTTTATTGATGAACTTGATCTTGGGTTCTATTTTGAATATTTTCATCTTCCACTCCTATATGCTGATCTTGGACAGCTTCTTTTGCCGGCCGTAGGTCAGGTCGAATATCACCCGCGAAACGAAAATGGCGGTGAACATGCTGGCCGTGATGCCGATGATCAGAGTGACGGCGAAACCCTTGATGGGGCCGGTTCCGAACTGGAACAGGAAGATCGCCGAAATGACTGTGGTCAGGTTGGCGTCGAAGATCGTCCAAAACGCCTTCTTAAAACCCGCGTCAATGGCCGACTTGGGCGACTTGCCCATATTGAGTTCCTCGCGGATGCGTTCAAATATCAGCACGTTGGCATCCACGGCCATGCCAATGGACAGGATGATGCCGGCGATACCGGGCAGGGACAGGGTGGCCTTGAAATAAGCCATGATACCCATCAGGATCACCATGTTCAACAGCAGAGCCAGGACCGAATTGATGCCGGCGGCCCGGTAGTAAACCAGCATGAACAGCACCACCAGAAGCAAACCGCCAAGGCAGGCGACCAATCCCTTGCGGATGGAGTCGGCGCCCAGCGAGGGGCCGATGGTCCTTTCCTCAATGTACTTTAAAGGGGCCGGCAGGGCGCCGGAGCGCAATACCAGAACTATATCATCTATTTCATCAATGGTAAAACGACCCTTGATGATGCCGTCCCCGGAGATGACGTCCTGGATGGTAGCCACGCTTTCGATGCGGTCATCCAGGACAATGGACAACTGCTTGCCGATGTTGGCGGCTGTAAACCTTTCAAACAGGGCCGCGCCCTGGGAATTGAAAGAGAAGCCGACGGCCGGGGCGCCGTATTCGTCCTGGGCCCGGCGAGCGCTCTTCAGGTCCTTGCCCGGGACAACGGTGGCGGCTTTCAGCACATAAAAGCCCTTGTCCAGTCGCCGCGGATTGGTTTTAACGATCTCCAGGTCATCGGGAAGCTGACCGTTGTAATCCTTCAGGGCCGCTTCCTCGGTCAGGAAAGGCCCGGAAATCACCTGGCGGAATTCCAGCATGGCCGTACTTTTGATCAGGCTCTTGACCCGTTCCGGGTTGTCGATGCCGGGGAGATCGATCAACAATTTGTCTCCGGCCATACCCTCCTTCTGAATGGTGGGTTCGGCCACGCCAAATTCATCGACGCGGTTGCGGATGGTTTCCAGGGCCTGGTCCACGGACTGGTCACGCAATTGTTGCTCTATATTGGGACGCAGGGAAAGAGAGATCAGGCTGCCGCCGACCGTATAGGTCCAATCGCGGAAATCGTCATCCAGGATGTCCTTGATCTTGCGTTCATCATCGAACAGCGAGCCGGTGATCTCTATTTTATTGAAGCCCTTGCGGACGATCTTTTCATACTTGATACTGCCGTCCTTAAGCAGGCCTTTCAATTGGGTGACACTCATGTCGGTCTGGATGGCCAGGGCCTCGTCGGTCACGACTTCCATGATCAGGTGCATCCCGCCCTTGAGGTCGAGCCCCAAATTGATTTTTTTATCCAACGGCCATAAAAGCCAGATCGACAGGGCGATCACGGCAATGATCAAACCCACTTTCCAGGTCATAGACTTGTCCATCTTGTTCCTCCTTATTATCCTAATTGCCGCATCTGCAAGAATATTTCACGGGATTTGAGAACGATTGCAGCCGCTTGACGGGAATTACTTGCTTTTTTCGCCCCCCATTTCCAAAACCGAGGAAATGGAGGATTTGGTGATCTGCACTTTGGTATTGCCGTCTACCTGAATTTCAAAGCGGTCATCCATGACCCGCGTAACGGTTCCGTAAATGCCGCCGGCAGTGATGATACGCTCCCCGCCTTTTAGGGAATGGATCATGTTCTGGTGCTGCTTCTGCTTTTTCCGGGCCGGCATGATGATCAGCAGATAAAAAATGACAAAAATGATGACAAATGGAATGAGTTGAACCAGCATATTGCTCTGGGTTGCGCCATTCATGTTAATCTCCTTTGTAAAGAGCCAAAAAATCCTCTTTAAATTCTATGAATTTGTGCGATTGTATAGCATACCTTATTTTTGCCATAAAATCAAGGTAGAAATGGATATTATGAATGGTATTCAATATGGAAGCCAGGATCTCGCGTGACATGAACAGGTGCCGCAAATAAGCCCGGGAAAAATTCCGGCAAGTGTAGCAATTGCAGTCTGCATCCGGGGGCTGCTGGTCGCATTTGTATTTTTCGTTCTTGATCTTGACTTTGCCGCGCGAGGTGAACAGGGTGCCGTTGCGGGCGTTGCGCGAAGGCAGGACGCAATCGAACATGTCCACACCCTTTTCCACGGCAAAGAGAATATCCTCAGGTGTTCCCGAACCCATCAGGTAGCGGGGCTTTGCGGCCGGCAGCCGCGGTGCCAGCGGCGCCAGGATCCTTTGAAAATCGCCCTGGCTTTCTCCCACGCTCAGGCCACCGATGGCGTAGCCGTCGAAATCCAAACCGGCCAGTTCATGCAGCGAATGCTCGCGCAGATCACTGTGCAGACCGCCCTGGATGATCCCGAACTGGAAATTGCCCCGCTTGGTTTTCAAAAAACGTTCGCGGGCCCGGGTTGCCCAAAGGCCGGTCAGTTCGAGCGCTTTTTCATCCTGGGCTCGACTGGCCGGATGGGACGCGAAATGGTCCAGAACCATCTGGATGTCGGAATCCAGGATATTTTGGATATCCACCACGTCTTCGGGACTGAGCGTGAACAGGGAGCCGTCCAGGTGCGACTTGAAGCGCACACCGCTTTCGCTCACCCGGGCGTTGGCCTGCAGGGAAAAGATCTGGAAGCCGCCGCTGTCGGTCAGGATGGGTTTGTTCCAGGCCATGAAGCGGTGCAGGGAAGCGAATTGTTTTATCACAGCCGTCCCCGGCCGCAGGAAAAGATGGTAGGTGTTGGCCAGGATGATCTGGGCGCCCGCATCGTCGAGCTGCCGCGGCGTCAGGGCTTTTACCGATCCGGCCGTGCCCACCGGCATGAAAGCCGGAGTGTCGAAAGCTCCATTCTTGGTGGTGACCCGCCCGGTCCGGGCCGAACAACGGCTGTCACGGGCGATCGCTTCGAAAAACAAACCGGATCGAGACAAGTGAAGTGCTCAGCGTTTTTTCTTTGGCTTTTGCGCCTGCTGCAGCATTTTCTCAAGCTCCGGCAGGAAGGCCTGGTAGTTTTTCAGCTGCTGCGACTGGGGAAAGAGTTCGATCAGCTGTTTGTAGGTCCGCACGGCCTCGTCGTACTCCTTCAGGTAGACATAACAGTTGCCCAGCATGACATAGACATCTTCGTTGGGCAGCTTGTTCTCCACGGCCATTTTCAGGTAAGGGAGGATCTCGGCGGCCGATTCGGTCATCTTGGAGACGTCGCCCTTGGCCAGCCTGGCCTCAAGGATGCGGAAAAGATTGGCGCCGAGGAAATAGTTGGCGTGGGTGAAAAATTCAGGCCTGGCCGATCCTTCGGGGAACAAGGCGATATATTTATGAAAATACTCGTTGGAAACGGCGTATTGGCCCTGGATATATCCCATCATCCCGAGAAAATAGGTGGAGTTGGCGTACAGATCCGGGTATTCTTTGTCCAGTCCTTCGCTGGCTTGGCATTTGCCGAAATACTCGATGGCCTTCGTATACTGCTTGAGGTTGAACAAGTTGAAACCGAGTAGATAGTGGGCCGAGGCCAGCAGCCCATGGTTCTCTGCCGCCGGACGAGGCAAGCCGTCCAGCTTCAGCAGGAAGCTATTGGCCTTTTCATAATCCTTATTGCCGCTGGCGCTCTTGCCGGCTTCGAAAAGCGCCTGACGCAAAGCCAAGAGGGGTTTTTGGTAATCAGGCTGCAGCCGCAATGCTTCCTCGAAGCTGGCGATAGCCTCGTCGATCTGCCCCTTTTCATGGAACAGGACCCCGAGGTTGTGACGAACCATGGCGTTGTTCGGTTCAAGGGAAATGACCTGCCGCAGCAGGTCGATGGCCTGGTCGGTCTGCTTCTCCTGGATTGCCTTTTGCGCTTTTGTCATCAGCTTTGAGACCTTTTTCGACGGTTTCTTTTCTTCGGCCGCCGGAGCGGTAAAAACGGAAAAAGCGAATACCAGCAAGAGGAAAACGCCGGCAGCAGCAATTCTTCTTTTCATTGTCTGGACCTCCTACTATTTTTTTTCTATAACAAGCGCCGGAGGCCCATGATCATTCGCCGGCCGCCAGCGTCTTTTTAAAATACTCAATGGTTTCCCGCAAACCGTCCCGCAATGCTACTTTGATCTCCCAGCCAAGTTTTTCCCGGGCCAGGGAGATATCCGGCTTGCGCCGCACCGGATCGTCGTCCGGAAGCGCCTGGAACACGATCTTTGATTTGGAAGCGGTAAGCTGCAAAACCAACTCGGCCAGTTCCAGGACCGTGATCTCCTCGGGATTGCCCAGATTGACCGGGCCGCTGAATTCATTCTGTTCCATCATGCGCATGGTTCCGTCGATCAAGTCGGAAACATAACAGAATGAACGGGTTTGCTGGCCGCGGCCGAAAATGGTGATCGGTTCTCCGCGCAGCGCCTGCACGATGAAATTGCTGATCACCCGGCCATCGTTGAGGGCCATGCGCGGGCCATAGGTGTTAAAGATCCGCACGATGCGGATATCCACATGGTTCTGCTGCTGATAATTGACAAGCAGCGATTCCGCCACGCGTTTCCCTTCATCGTAACAGGAACGCGGGCCAATGGGATTCACTCTGCCCCAATACGATTCCTTTTGGGGATGCTCTTCGGGATCGCCGTACACTTCCGACGTCGAAGCCTGCAAGATGCGGGCCTTGACCCGCTTGGCCAGCCCCAGCATGTTGATGGCACCCAGGACCGATGTTTTAATGGTTTTTACCGGATTGAACTGGTAGTGAAGAGGAGAAGCCGGGCAGGCAAAATTATAGATCCGCTCCGCTTCGAGCAGGATGGGCTGGATGACGTCGTGACGGATGATCTCAAAATGGCTGTCGGCCAGCATATGGCGGATATTGTCCTTGCTGCCAGTAAAGAAATTGTCCAGGCCGATCACTTCATGCCCATTGGCCAGCAGGGCATCACACAGATGCGAACCGAGGAACCCGGCCGCTCCAGACACCAGGTCAATCATGTTTTTTCCCCTGATTCATTTCAACACCCGGATATTGTAATCCAAAAAAGCCAGCTCTACAAGCCCAAATCTTTTCAGCGGAACAGGTTGTATTTGATGATGGCAAAAATTGCCCGCAGGCCGTCCTGCCAATTGATCTTTTTTCCCTCGGCGTAGGTGCGTCCGTAATACGAGATGGGGACTTCATAGATCGGCACCTTGAGCTTGGCGATCTTGGCAGTGATTTCCGGCTCAAAGCCGAAGCGATTTTCCTCAATGGATATCCGCTCCATGATCTCCCTTTTAAACATCTTGAAGCCGGTTTCCATATCAGTCAGGTTGATGTTGGTGAAGACATTGGACAGCGTGGTCAAAAATTTATTGCCCACCATGTGCCAGAAATACAAAACCCGATGGGCGCCCGCCCCAAGGAAACGGGACCCGTACACCACGTCAGCCTTGCCCTTAAGGATCGGCTGCAACAAAATATCATATTCATTGGGATCGTATTCCAGGTCAGCATCCTGGATGATGACCACGTCGCCGCTGACCTTGCTCAAGCCGCTGCGGATGGCGGCTCCCTTGCCCCGGTTTTTTTCCTGCAGGAGCAGCACATCGAACTGGCCGCGCATCTCCTGCAGCAACTCGCGGGTGCCGTCGTTCGAAAAATCATCGACAATAATGATCTCCTTGTCGGCGACCGAGCTGTTGCGCACCGCCTGGATGACTTCGGCGATGGTTTTTTTCTCGTTAAATACAGGAATGATGATGCTCAGCTTCATTTTGTTTTCTTCCGGACTTTCCGGGCGTGCCGGTTGATTTTAGCAAAGGGTCCGATGAAAGTCAATCCAACTTTCCGGGAAGGGTGGGCTTGACCGCCAGCCCGGAGGGCCGATCTGTTTTTCATTTTTGGATATTGACGCGGGTGAAAAAAAGGTTTATTATGTTAAATGAAAACATTATCCCTAAATCTGGTTCCCAGCGGCATTCCGCATAAAATCGTCGAAATAAAAGCGGGTCTGGAAGCCAGGAAAAAACTTTTGACCATGGGGATTCACGTGGGCGATTCCATCATCAAGCTCAACCATTCGCGCTGGAGCCCAGTGCTGATCCGTAATGTGACCACCCGTTCCAGCAAGATCGCCATCGGTCATGGCCTGGCCAGAAAAATATTGGTAGGAGATGACCAGCTTTAAGATCGTTCTGGTCGGACAGCCCAATGCCGGCAAGAGCACCTTATTCAATGTCCTGTCCGACATCAAGGCAGCGGCTGCCAATTTTGCCGGCACCAGTGTGAAAATCACCCAAAGTTCCATTCAGCTGGAAGGACAGGTCTTCCAACTACTGGATCTCCCCGGCATTTATTCCCTGAATGCCAGTGACGATGCCGAAAAAATTACCCAGGAATACCTGTTGAGAGAAAAGATCGATCTGATCGTAAACGTGGTCGATTCCACCCTACTGGCACGCAGCCTAGAACTGACCAGTGAACTGCTGGAACTAGGGCTGCCCATGGCCATCGCCCTGAATATGCAGGATGAAGCCGAAAAGCGGGGTTTGAAGATCAACCACGAAAAACTGGAGAAAGCCTTGGGGGTCCCGGTTGTCCCCACTGCCGCCCTGCACGGCAAAGGGGTGCGGCAACTCATGGAGCGTTGCTCAAGATTGCTGAAAGCAGAGCCGCCTCCCCTTTCGGTGTTCCCCTATACAGCCCATATCGAAGCCCTTGTGCAAAAATTGGCCGCGGCCATGCCCGAACCATCAAACGGGCAGAACGGCAGCCGCCGTTTCTATGCCATCAAGTCCATTGAAAATCCGGCCATGGTCCCGGAAAACCTTTGCCAGGTGCTGGCTGCTGATATCACAGCCGCATGCTCCCAGATCCGCGATTTTCACCAGCGCGATTGCTTTGAATCTGTGGCTTATGAAAGACACCACCTGGCCATGAAATGGAGTGAGGAGATCTGCGAATTCGTACCCCGTAAAACCATTCATCTGCACGATCGCCTGGATCGTTTTTTTCTCCACCCGCTATTAGGTCGTTTTTTCCTGCTGGGCTATTTCCTGGTATTTTATGCCGCCATCTTTTTTGTGGGCAACCTCCTCAATGGCTGGCTTGACCCGCTGCTGAACCGCATCCCGCCCCTACTCATCCCCCTGCAAAAAACATCGAATTTTCTCTGGCTCACTGCCGACGGCCTTTGGCAGGGTTTGGCCGGGTCATTGGGCGTGGTGCTCCCCTATTTTTTGCCGCTCATTTTCCTGAACGCCATTTTTGAAGACAGCGGTTACCTGTCGCGCATCGCCTTCCTGCTCGACGGCCTGCTGCACCGTATCGGCCTACATGGCAAATCGGTGGCTGCTTTCATCCTCGGCTTCGGCTGCACCGCCCCAGCCCTTTACGCCACCCGCATACTGGAAAACAAGCGCGACCGGGTTTTAAGCGCCCTGCTTCTGCCTTTTATCCCCTGTTCGGCCCGCAACGCCGTCATTTTCGCCCTGACCGCGGCCCTGGCCGGTCCGCTCTGGGCCCTGCTGATTTATTTCTTTGTCTTGTTGGTGATCGCCGTTACCGGCAAAGCCATTTCCCTGTTCCTGGAAAAACCCGGCGGACTGATCATGGAGATCCCCGATCTTAAAGTTCCCTCCCTGCGGAATGCCCTGGCCAATACCGGCCGCAAATTGAAAGAATTCGCCATCACCGTTGTCCCCCTGCTGCTGTTGGGCAGCGCGGCCATGTCCTGGCTGGGCAGCCTGAACATCAGTGATTGGATAGACAGTTTTTTCGCTCCATTGCTCAATGGAGTCCTGGGCCTGCCAGCCCAATTGGGTACAACATTGATCTTTGGGTTTTTCCGCAAGGAATTGATCGTGGTCATGGTCAAACAGGCCCTGGGTGCAACTTCATTGGCCCTCCTGCCACTGACGATCGGCCAGGCCGTGGTCTTCCTGGTTTTCGTGACGCTTTATTTTCCCTGTTTTACAACTTTCGTGGTCATGGGCAGGGAATTCGGCTGGAAAACCGCGAGCGCCTCGGCAGTTTTGAGCGTCGCCGTGGCCTCGCTTTCAGCCTATTTATTTCGGATCCTGTTTTTGATTTTCTGAATAAAAACAAGACCATTGATCCCGTTAGCCGATTTTTTTGAACCCTTCCTTAAAAACCAGGGGCAAAAGATTAAAGAAAATTATTTGCACAGTGATTTGACTTTTTTTTCCTTTATCAGTTACAATGACAGAAATGTGGCTGACTTATCTGCTTTTTTACGTAGGTTGCTTTTTTATTGGTTTTTTTCTCTGCATTCCAATCGGTCCGGTCAACCTGGAGATTTTCCAAAGCGCCATTAAAAAGCATCATGCCCAGGCCTTAAGTATCGCTATAGGTGCTTCGCTCGGCGACGCCATCTGGGCCATGGCCGCCTTTTTCGGCATCACTGCTTTCTTGAAAAACAGCTACAATTTAAGCAACGGCTACAATTTAAGCATCGAAGGCATCTTCCTGCTGATCACCGCGGCCATCACCTTTGCCCTGGGCCTGCTTTCCCTCAAGGATGCCCGCTTCCTTGAAAAGATTGAAAAAAAGGAAGAAGCCATGGTGCGAAGGATAAAAAGAAAGCGCTGGGCTTTCGTCAAAGGCCTGACCATGGTGCTGATCAACCCGCTGGGCATTGCCTCCTGGATGATCGCCCTTTCATTCATGAAGAAACTGAAAATATACATCCCCCTGGAACTCAGCTATGAGATCTTTTTCATGATCATCGTCATTCTCGGCGCCTTCGCCTATTTCACCCTGATCATTTTCATCACCAACAAAATGAAATCCCTTTTCTCTCCGCAGCGCACGACAAAAATCGTCAGGGTTTTGGGGTACATACTGATCGCTTTCAGCCTTTATTTCCTGTTTTTCGCCATCAAGGCCTTATTTTTCCACCCGCATCCTCATTAACGTGGTGATGACGATCACCCGGCCCGGCGCCACCCACTGAAAAATGCCGCAGGCATCGACACTGGCCCTGGTTTTATCCAGTTCCCCTTTAAATGAACAGGACAAGCTGGTCACCCTGCTGACCACCGACCGCGGCCTGCTGAAAGCCGTCGCCCCCGGAGCCGCGAAGCTTAAAAACCGTTTCGGTTCGCTCCTGGAATTGTTTACAGAGGGAGAATTCAACTACTATTGGCATGAGGAGAAGGAATTGGTCACCCTGAGCAAGGGAGAAATAAAAAAAAGCTTTTTCCCGGTGGTGTCGGCGGCGGAAAATGTCTTTTATTTCTACCTGATGGCGGAAATCGTGCTGAAGTTCATCCCGCCCAATCACCGCGACACCAGGATCTACAAATTGCTGCTGGCCGTATTGCGCGGCCGCGAAAAAAAAATGGCCATGGATTGGCTGCTGCTTTATTTCCTGGTCTGGCTCCTGCGCAGCGAGGGGCTGCTGTTCAACCCCAGCCGTTGCTCGAACTGCTCCAGTCGCGACTTTGACCGTGCCTGGCTGCGCAAAGACTACAGCGGGCTGTTGTGTCCCGTTTGCAAGACCAATGAACGCCTATCGCTTCGCCTGGAAGAACTGGCTTATATTCAATGGACCGCAGCCCATGCTCCCGACGATGCCGAGACCTGGGACGGACGCTTCGCTGCCGCGCCTTTGATCCGTATCATGGTCGGCAAGATCGAATACCATGGCGAATGCACCCTGCAATCCCGTCGCTACCTGCCCGAATTTCGCTAAATAAAAAGGAGGAGAGATCACTCTCCTCCCAACTGAATTCAGACAGCTAAAACGTGAACGTGTTGCGCTTACAGCATGAAGACTATGCCCAGCATGCTGCCGACACCCGTCCAATCACCGATGAGCCCGATATTGGCCCTGAGGCTGACACCCATTTTTTCAGAGAACCAGTAGCGGGCGGCAATAAAGGGATTAATGGATAATCCTGAAGATCCGGTGATGCCCGAGCCGCCGACAATGGCAAATCCCACGCCGACCCCGGCAAACAGGTCGAGTTTTTCCACATTCAGCATGGTGAAATGGTAGGCCGCGTCAGCCGAGGGCATGAAGACGCTGAAACCGCTCCCGAACCACATCATGAGCGTGGCACCTACGCCTATGTTTTCAGTGATCGCATATTCGACACTGGCGCCGAAGGGGATCTCACCGGAGTAGAGGCCTATCTGCGGCGTGAGGAACATGTTGCCTTTTTCGAATTCCAGGGCGGCATATTTTTTGCCGCGCTTGGGAGCCGCCGAAAGGAGCAGAGAAGAACCAACAATCATAATAACCACAATCAGCATGATTTTACTTAATTTCATTATTCCTCCTGAACCCCATGATTGCACAAAAAAATTAAAAGGTCAACCATAATAGTATTACATTCAATTGGGACCAATGAAAAACAAAATTCAAGCGCCAAAATTTCTTTCAATTTCATTCGCCGCTCATGGCCCGGCCAGCAGCTTCAGCGAGGCAATATTATTAAAAATGATCTCCTTGATTGCGGCGACGGGCCCGGCCGGGAACAGGCCGGCCATGGGGAATTCACCCTGCAATCACGGCGCTATCTGCCCGAATTCCACAAAAAAAAAAGGAGGAGAGATGCACTCTCCTCCTTGGGAATATCTCGTTTTTAAGGAACTACAAACCGTAATAAAATCCGGCGTAGAGCTTGAAAAAGGTCCCGGTCTCACCTTCGGCAAAAGAGATTTTAAAAGTGGCTCCGCCGCGCAGTCCCATCGTTTCGCTCAACGCATATTCGAGGCCGCCGCCGGCATTGAAGCCGATATCCGAATTCCCTGCTGAAAGTCCCATAAAGGAAACACTGGTATGGATCAGGCATATGCCGGCCTTGCCGAACAGGTTGAGCCCGTCGGACAGACCGTGCTTGTACACACCGTTCAAGTTCAGGCCCCAGGCACTCGAATCTATTCCGGAGCCGGCCGGGCTGAAGTAATACTCGAACAGGAATTCGCCGAACAATTTCGGGGTAAAACCGTATTGGAAGCCGGCATCGATGAACAACCCTTCAAAATCGGAAACAGCCAGCCCCAGATCGCCGAAAACCTGCATCTCCGTTTTTTCCGCATATTTCTTGGATGCCGAAAAACCAAGAGATACCAATAACAACACTGACAACAGAATGAGTGAGATTTTTTTCATTGCTTCCTCCTGTCCTGCCAATATACCAAATGACAAATTAAAATCAAGCGCCAAAATTTCTTTCCAGTTTATTCGCCGCTCATGGCGGCGGCCAGCGGCTTCAGCGTGGGGATGCTCTCAAAAATGATCCTCAGCGCCGACGTGATGGGCACGGCCAGGAACATGCCGACCACGCCCCACAGCCAGCCCCAGAAGATCAGGGAGAGGAGGATGACGATCGGCGAAAGGTTCAGGCTCCGGCCCATGATCTGTGGTTCGAGGACGTTGCCCATGACGAACTGCATGACCATCAGGCTGGCTGTTATCAAAACCAGGCGCAGGCAGAACCCGTAGCGCAGAAAGGTGATCAGCACCGGAAAGATCGTACTGAGCAGCGAGCCGAAAGTAGGAATGTAATTCAGAAAGAAAACCAGCAGGGCGGCAAAAATGATGAAATCGACCCGTCCGGCGAACAGGATCAGCGCGGCCAGGATGGCTGTGACCAGACTTAACAGGGTTTTGATGAACAGGTAATGCTGGATCCGGGTGTCGATGGCAGTCACGATGCGCTGCAATTCCTCCCCCCGCTCTCTGGACAGGGTGCGGGCGATACGAGTGATCATGGGCACCTTCTCCCCCAGCATGAACATCAGCAGCAGGAGAACCAGCAGCAGGTTGCCGATGAAGTTCGTGAAATTTCCCATGGTCCCCGAAACCAGCGCCGTGATCTGTCCGGGATTGAAAATGTTTTCCCAATCGAGGTTGGCTACGTACTTCTCCACATCGAGGATCGGCAATTTAAGGGAAGGCAGCACGCCCTTGACCAGCCGGGTGATGTTTTCGCTATAGGCCGGGAAATTGTCAATAAAGGAAGAAACGCCGATGAACAAAAGAAGGCCGAACAGGGAGAGGCAGATGAAAATAACAAGCAGCAGGCCGATCATGATCAGCGGCTTGGGAATTTTCAACTCTTCCAGCTTTTGTACGCTTTCTTTCAGCATGAAATAAAGCAACAGTGCAATGAAAAACGGAATAAAGATCATGCGTAATTCTTTGAGGATATAAATAAAAAAAACAGCGGCTATTAAGGCAAAAAAAACACTCTGAAATAAAAAGCCGCGGTTCGATTCATATTCCATAGCTGGCCATTTTATCTTCAACTTCAATAATCTCACTGCGCCGGAATAGCAGGTAATTGGTATCGATCTTGTATTTATAATAAAAATAAATCATATCTTTGTTCTTATCCAATTCGGCGTACACTTCAATGGGTTCAATTTGTTTTTTATCAAGAATGCGTTCTATGACTGCGGTGAGCTCGGCATTATCAGTGTCACCGCCGCGCGTGCTACCCAGTGCATCGAACACTTCCTTTTTTATCTGCTTTTTTTCAATACCGGTGGCAATGTACTTGAAAGCCATGAAGCCGATAAGAACCAGGATTAAAAAT
Organism: Patescibacteria group bacterium; assembly: GCA_035528155.1. Classification (GTDB taxonomy): domain Bacteria; phylum Acidobacteriota; class Aminicenantia; order UBA2199; family UBA2199; genus UBA2199. Next base: position 30,787 of record DATKZA010000127.1, read on the forward strand.
ACGATCAGATTCATAAAAGTTATTTTCCCGCGCTGTCCCTTCATTTTGTACCCCCTATAATCATTCCCTGAGGCCGCTTTTCTGATCAGCCCAGGATTTTCTTTACAGTAGCTCCGATCTCGGCCGGATTTTCCACCACCTGCACGCCATTTTTTTTCAGGACCGCCATTTTTTCTGCCGCAGTGCCACGACCGCCGGAGACGATCGCGCCGGCATGCCCCATACGCCTCCCGGGCGGAGCAGTCTGGCCGGCAATGAAAGAGACGACCGGCTTGTTGAAATTTTTGCCGATGTAGGCGGCCGCCTCTTCTTCCAGCGTGCCGCCGATCTCGCCGATCATGACTACCGCTGCGGTCTGTTCATCGTCTTTGAACAATTGCAGCGCTTCGACAAAGGAAGTGCCGATTATCGGATCGCCGCCGATGCCGATGCCGGTGGACTGGCCCAGGTTCTCACGCGTGATCTGGTCCACCGCAACATAGGTTAATGTCCCGGAGCGCGAGATAATACCTACCTTTCCGGGACTGTGGATCCGTGAAGGCATGATCCCGACCTTGCACTTCCCGGGAGAGATGATCCCGGGGCAGTTCGGCCCGATCAGGCGCGATGAGGTGGTACGGAGGAAATTCTTCACCTTGACCATGTCCAGCACCGGAATGCCTTCACTGATACAGACGATCAAGGCGATTCCAGCCAGGGCGGCTTCGATAATGGCATCGGCGGCAAAGGGCGCCGGCACAAAAATGACAGACACATCGGCCGCCGTTTCTTTGACCGCTTCTTCCATCGTATTGAAAACCGGTTTATCCAGGTGGATCTGCCCGCCTTTGTTCGGGGTAATGCCGCCGACGATGCGCGTACCGTATTCGATCATCTGGGTGGCGTGAAAAGTACCTTCGCGCCCGGTGAATCCCTGGACGATCACCCGGGAATCCTGATTGATCAGAATGGACATATTCAATCTCCTTTGGCCAGCTCGACCACACGGCGCACCGCATCGGCCAGCACGTTCTCGGTGACGAAATTCAATTGTGATTCGCGCAAAATCCTCATGCCCTCTTCCTCATTGGTCCCCACCAGGCGGATGACGATTGGGATCTTGATATTCAGGCCTTTGGCCGCGTAAACGATGCCGTTGGCCACCAGGTCGGTGCGTACGATGCCGCCGAAAATATTAACAAACACGGCCCGAACATTTTTGTCGGCCAACAGGATCTTGAAAGCCTCCTTCACCTTTTCCACTGACGTGGCGCCGCCGACATCAAGGAAATTCGCCGGCTCACCGCCGTAAAACTTGATGATATCCATAGTGGCCATGGCCAGGCCGGCGCCATTGACCATGCAGCCGATATTTCCGTCCAGACGGATGTAATTTAGTTCAAATTTCGAGGCTTCCACCTCCAGGGGCTCTTCTTCGTAAACATCGCGCCAGGCAGCGATGTCGGGGTGGCGGCAAAGGGCGTTGTCGTCGAAATTGATCTTGGCGTCCAGGGCCAGCACGTCATCATTTGCCGTGACGATCAGCGGGTTGATCTCCACCAGCGACGCGTCATTTTTCAAGAACAGTTCATACAGGTTGGTCAGCAGGTTCGAGAAATTATGCTGCTGGACTTTGCTCAGATCCAATTTGAACGCCAGGTTGCGGATATGGCAGGGGGAAAGCCCAGTGACAGGATGCACGTGCATTTTAAAAATGGCCTGCGGATGGTCGCGGGCCACGCTTTCAATCTCCATGCCACCCTGGGAGGAAGCAATGATGACCGGCATCTCACCTTCACGGTCGACAATGATCGCCAGGTAAAACTCCTTGATGATGTCCAATCCCTGTTCGACCAGCAGTTTCCTAACCAACTTGCCCTCGGGGCCGGTCTGCCGGCTGATCAGGGTCATGCCCAGGATGCGGCCGATGTGTTTTTCCGCCTCGGAACGGTTTCTGACCAGCTGAATGCCCCCGGCCTTGCCGCGGCCGCCGGCGTGCACCTGGGCCTTGATCACACAAGGATAGCCAAGTTTTTCCGCAACCGCCAGCGCTTTTTCAGCCGTGTCGGCCGCCTCACCCAGGGGGACAGGGACGCCGCAACTTTTAAAAAGTTCTTTGGCCTGATACTCATGGATTTTCATAGGTCGCTCCTAACTCTTCTCGTATTGCCTGCGGCCCTCCTCGTAAAGATCCCCGCCGTACATGTCGTTGATCACCTGAGCCGGAAAATTTTCCACCTCCAACCTTCGAATGGCTTCGGGCCCGAGTTCCGGATAGGCGACCACTTCGGCTTTCTTGATGCATTTGGAGATCAGCGCGGCGGCGCCACCGGTCACGGCCATGTAGACCGCTTTGAATTTTTTCAGAGAGTCCTTCACTTCGGCATTGCGCGACCCTTTGCCGATAGAAGCTTTCAAGCCAAGTTCATGCAGCTTGGCAGCGTAGGCGTCCATGCGGTAACTGGTGGTCGGACCGGCAGAGCCGATCGGATTCCCGGGCCTGGCCGGAGTGGGACCCACATAAAAAATGATCTGACCGCGCAGGTCGAACGGCAGCGCGGCCCCGCCGGCGATCAGATCGGCCAATTTTTTATGGGCAGCGTCACGACCGGTATAGATGGTGCCGTTGATGAGGACATTGTCCCCGGCCTTCAACTGGGCGATCGTTTCATCCGTTAAAGGAGTAGAAATTTTTTTTGCTTCTGGCAAAGGGCCCTCCTAAATGGATTTTTGGAATACTTTATAATTATCGAACTCGTCAACGACCTTAACGAACAACACACGGGAATTTTTCGAGTTGTTCAATACAAATTTGAATTTTTCCACTTTGGAATCGGTGACCATGTCATCGGGAAAAACCGGGTACCAGTCCTTGCCGTCCAATGAATAACTGACCAGTTGGAGCGCCGAAGACTCATCACTGGCAGTAAAACTGACAGTGCCGCCGGCAAAGTTGAATTCAGACAGGAGCGGGGCCGTGGAGTCGATGACAAAAGGAAACGATATTTTGCTGGCGGTCTTGATCCAGGCCGGGGTGTTGTCGAGGGCGTCGTCAGCCTGTACTTTTAAAAGGTATTTCCCGTCGGCGAAAAGTTCACTGTCGAGGTACAGCCATTTTTCCTTGACATTGTTGCGTAGCGACACCCAATCGCTGTCGGGAAGTTTTTTTAAAAACAGATTGAAATTCAAGCGGTCCTGATTAGGGTCGTTCGCCTCCCAGGAAACGTACAGGTACTTTCTCGGAGGGGTGGTATCGGCGACCGGTTTTTTTTCACTGGGCTTCTGCACCATGATCTGGCCTATCTCAGGCTTCAGGTTGTTGACCAGGTAGTGGATCCGATAACCTTGCAGGTAAGGGGTCTGGGTGGGATTGGCGGAACTGAGCACGATTTTCACCTGCAGGAAACGGTAGCCGCTGGTGTTGATATTTGAATTTTCCGGATCGTTGAACGGGGCCGACCAATTCGTCCAGGACTTGTCAGGATTGTCTGAATTTCCCATTCTTGCCGCAAACGACACCGACGCCTGTTTGCCGGGATCGGCATTCCAGGTAAGGCGGCCGAAGCGGGATGGGATGCGGGCATCGAAAACTTCAGAAAAATAGGTGCCGCTGGCGTTCAGGCTGTTTTCAACCTGGATAATACCTGCCGTGTTGTTGGCGATCAAAAAATAGCCATTGTCGTTGGCTGTGATTTTAAAGATCTGGGCTGAATTGGTTTCGCAGACCTGGGAAAAGTCGCCCTGCTTGTCGACGCGGTAAACGCGGCCCGAATTGCCGGTACCGATTATGACCGCCTTGGCGCTTGGATCAAAATACAGAGAGTAAATAAATTCATCCTGAGACGACCAGATGGTTTCAACGGCACCATCGGCTTGCAGGCAGTACAGGATGCTCTTTTCCTTGATTTTTTCTTTTTCGGATTTTTCACTTTTGGGAAAATCCGTACCGATTTCAAACTCTTTGGTTGCTTGTGAAACCGGAACACTCTTGACCGCGGCGAAAAAGACATCGCCCTCATTGTCTGTAGCGATGCCCTTGATCTCTTCCAGGGGGGAATCGAACAGGACTTTGACCTTGCGGTTTTTTATTTCGTAGAGAATCCCACGGTCGCCGCTGCCGGCCAGTATGGCGTTGTCCTGGGTGACATGCAGACTGATGATGTGCGAATCTTCGGCCATTAAGAGGTTTTCCGCTGTACCGACTTTGCTGATGCTGTAAACGGCACCAGTATTGCCCAGGGCACAGATGATGTTGCCCTGCTTGTCTTCGGCCAGATCCCAGATGAATTTTTCGTCGGGATCGAACAATTCACTGACCTTGTTCTCCTTGGAGATCCGATATACCCGGCCGTTGGGGGACGTTCCGGCGATCACATCGCCATTGCCAGCCACGAGCAGGGCATAGACATCCAGCTGCTCTCCCTTGAAAATCATTTCGGTCTTCCCGTTCCGGTCGATCCTGTATACTGACGCGTTGTGGCCGGTTCCCAGGTAAAGGTCTCCGTTTTTGGCCGCGGTTGCGGCCAGATAAAATTCTTCGGCCGGACCCGGTATGGTCTTCAGTTTGGGACCCAAAAACAACCTGCCGGTATTGTCAATGCTGACATTGATGAAGCTCCCTTTCTGAAAATCCGCCAGTTCTTTTTTTTCGATCTGCTTGACATTGACCGCTTCCAGACCGGCGGCCAGGGCAAGGGCAACAATGAAAACAAACGCTTTGCTATTCATTTTTCCTCTCTTTGATGATCAACTTGAAGATTTTTTTTCCGCTCACCACCGCCGGCACTTCATACTGATATTCGGCAATAGTGGACAGCGCCATATTGGCTTGATCATTGCCCAGTGAATTGAACAACAGGACATTTCTCAGGCTTGAAGGCAGGTAGGAATATTCAAACCCTTTAATGAATACCCCCTGGGCAGGAACGAATATTTTCAGATAAATGCGGTTGTTCCTGCGGATATTGTTGATGGCCCGGATCAGGGCGCCCAGTTTGGTCGGAAAATACACGGTCTTGATGGCTTTGGTGTCGAAATCAGTCACCGCGCCCGCATCCGCTACCAACAGGTAAAAAACCGAACCCGGCTTCAGGTTGGGCGCCTTAATGATGATTTGTTCCTCAAAACTATCACCCTTTTCATTTTTTAATTTCATGCGAATATCCATCAGTTCTCCGGGCAAGTAGGAATTTTCGTTGATCAGTACATTTTCTAACTGGGCTTTTTTTATGGTCTCCCGGCCACTGATCTCAAAATCCATTTTTTGGATTTTTATGCTTTTTTCCTGGTTGTTCAACAAGAAATAGTTGATGGCCATGACCAGGGTCGAGAATTCGTCGAAAGCCGTGGTGCCGCTGAACAGGTCGTTCAAAACCACATTTTCTTCATTTTCAATGAAGATTTTTCCAGTGACGGAAATAGATTGGAAACCGAATTCCTGGAACTCGACCAACAGGGCATTCAGCAGCGAAATATAGGTCAAGGTCGGGGTCAGCAGTGGGTGGTTGACCACTTCCAGGTTGAAATTGCGGTTGCGGTTCTTCAGGAAAATCTTCAGGGGGATCATGTAAGGGGTTTTCCCCAGCTCGGCCAGAACTCCTGAAAAACGGTCCTGCTGAACGGTACCCACCATGTTCCGCGTGGTGGCCAGCTTGAAGGAACTCTCATAGGAAGGCACGACTGAAATGACTTCGGCCCGGTGCAAGGGGAATTCCACTGTGCCCAGGTTGAAAAAAGGATGTCCGAAAACATACACCTTCTTGCCGTCGACGTGGGTCACCGTGCCGGTGGCGGCATAAGAGGCATCACCGCGAATGAGCGGAATGGAGACCGCGTCGGCCGGCCGTACAGTGAACATTTCAGCGCTCAATTTTTTTTTGTCCACTTCAGCACCGATGCCTAGATTCTGAAGCGGCACGAATATTCCCTGCAGAACGTGTACCGCTTCCGGACAGAAGCCGCTGCTGCTGGCAAAGAGCTTGATCGGCGTCAGGTTGCGCGCCGGCGAAAAATTCATGCGGCTGACCAGCTCGTTTTGAATGGCTTCAGCCACACGCTTGACATTTTTCTTGCTAAAATCGATCTTGATATCGGAAATCTCCACATTGGCGACAGGACCGCTGTAAGCGGAGATTTTCAGAATATCCTCGATCGGCGTGATACCGGCGATCGGCTTTTTTGAAAAATTGCTCAAACCGTAGGACACGGAACCGATGAGTTTACCGTCGATATAGACAGGGCTGCCGCTCATGCCGGCAATGACCCCGCCCTCATTCAACTCCGGGGCGAAAAGTTCGGCGATGATCAGGTTTTTATCGGAAACAAACTTGTCAAGGATGCCCAGTACTTTGAATTTGAAGGATTCAATATTGCTGCCTTTAAAAATGGTTTTGCCCTCGCCTTCCATTCCGGTCTTGATCTCCGACAACTTCATGATATCGGTCGCCAGCAAGCAACACGACAACCCCAGACTGACAATCAGCAGGATGCTTCTTTTCATTTGCTCTCCAAATAACGGTTGACAACTTCCATTACCCTATCGAATTTAAAAGGTTTGTAGATCAAATCAGCCACGCCCAATTTTGCTATTTCTCCTTCTTCCACGTCCTGGGATCCGGTCAGCAGGACAACCGGTGCGTTACCGCTGTTGACCCTGATGCGCCCAACCACATCCGGGGCTTTTTCTTTTTCAAGGTTGTAGTCGAGAAAGATCAAAAAATAGCTGTTGTGGGAAAGCAGGTACAGCGCTCGCTTGGCATTGCTGACCGCATCACAGCCGATTTTCATGGAAGCGAAAAAATCGGCCAGCAACTCACGGATATTCATTTCATCATCCACAACCAATATTTTTTTTTTATTCATTCTTTCTTTTATTACGAAACAAAGCTGATAAAGGATATCATAATCATAAGCAAATACAAAATCAAGGTGAATTCCTCGGCGAAAACCGCAATTTAAGGCATTTTCTGCTGGATGACTGTTTCGGAACGGTCGTCGGCGCTGGAAACCGAGATTTCATTGTTACTTAAATCAAACGTCAATTCCTGCCCCCTGGTTGTCCCGGCATTTTTTTTAATGATCTCGGCTGAATTCTTGAATAAAATGATTTTCCTTGTGTAAAACCAATTGAGAAACTGCGCTTTTCCGGACAGGTCTTTTTTACTGAAGGCCGCCTGGTCGGCAGCGGTTATTTTTTCCAGCCGGTCATCGTGGTTGAAAGCTAATTCGATCTTGCGGGCGGACAGCATGTTTTCCGCCTGCTGCAGCCGGGCGTCGCCCTCAAGGACGATTTTCAGTTCGTCGGCATGGAAAACCATGGTTTTGCCGTGCAAAACGACCTTATCGTTATCGGAAAAAAATTTCAGATCGGCATAACCTCGGCAGGATATGCGGTTGCTCTTGGTTTCGAAGAGCAACTCCCCGGCCTGCAATTCGATTTCGTCCTGGAACAGTTTCACGTTTCCCATGAAACGGGTGACATCCCCCTTTTCACTCATTTCCATGCCGGAGGCGGTGACGAACACCGGTTTGGCACGCAACAAGACATTCTTTTTTTCAGGGATCAGTGTCGCTTTGACGCCTTGGTCCGAACTCAAATGCCTGAGTTTTGTCTGGATCAAGAATTGGCTGGAATTGAAAATGTTTTTCTTACTGATGATGGCTGCGTCCTTGCCCAAAATTTTGATGCGGGAATTCGGGACACTATAGTCAAGACGGACGGCCGTGCCCGAGAAATCATTGGTTGCAAACTCGCATTTTCCTTCAGCCTGGATTTGGGCAAGAACTCCATCCTTGCCGTAAACGGCCAGCAGGGAATCAGCTTTGATTTTTACATTGTCCTGGCCTTGGCTGGTCATTGATCCCCTGGACAATGTCCGCACTTTATCTAGGTTTTGTGTTTCAGCGTTCAAGGAAATTTCAATCGCTTCAGACTGTACCCAGCCGTTGTTCTCTTGATCGGCCAGAACGATCCGGCCATTGCCATGGACTTGGATCTGTTGCAACTTGCCCTGGGGATCATACAGCATTTTGATCAGGTTGGCGGAGATTTCCCGGCTCTGCTCCAGGCCGTTTTCTCGGGACTCTGAGCTGCGAAAATAACTGTTGCCGATAGCGGCAACGGTCTTCAGGTTGATGAAATCAGCATCAAATTGCATAGATATCCAATCACTACGGACGATGGCACCACTGCCGGCCAATTCCGCGTTTTTTTCAAGGATCAGCAAATTCTTTTTTTGAATTACACGGAAAATCCGGGAGCCAAAATCATAGGGCCGTCCGGCCCGGATCCAAACGCCATTGCTAGCGAAAAGTTTCAACGCTTTTTGGTTGATATAATACTGCAGGCCGCCCTTAGCCCTGCCGCTGATGTTTTTTAGCTTGAACTCCACACTTTCCTGGCTGGAAAGTATATCCAGATCCTTCAATAAAAAACTCTGGCTGGACAGGGAAAAATCATCGGAAAAAATACGAGCCTGGTCCTGGATTTGAAAATCGTAAAAATTGTTGCTGGCAATTCCAGCTTTAGCCGTTATATGAATATCCTTGTCCAACTTGCCGGTTTTAAAGATCGTGGCCGTGATTTCCTTCATCAGCAGCTGGTCGTCATTTTTTCTCTGAGACTCCCGGCATTTGATCTCCAGTTTCTTCTGGTTGTTTTTGTCGAAATCATAGTAGGTCAGGTTGACCCCTTCGATTTCGGTGTCAACTGTTTTTTTGGCGGCTTTTCCATTCTTTAAACGCAATGGAAAAAACAGCAAAACCAGAACGGCCAGGATCAAAAAGCCGGCCAAAGTCGAAAAACGGGTTATCTTGCGAATAGGATCTGTTGATTTCATTTTTTCTCAATAAATCGGCGCAAATCGCTGACAAGCAAGCGGTTGAAAATCTCCGAGCCGGATCGGGAGAGATGGGAATTGGTCTTGCCATATCCGCCGTCGATAAAGTAAGAAGCGTTGGCCAAGTCAAAATGGCTGGGATGGTTATAATCGAGAAAATGGACGTTGGCGTATTCTTTTGCAAGCAGATTGAAGAAGCGCTGGAATTTTTTGTGGTTGCGGTTTGTCCAATACGTTCCAATATATTCTGGCAGTGAAACCAGCAGGACGGTCACTTGGTCACGCTGTAATTCATCCAATAGCTTGACGAAATATTCCCCTTCCACACCCGGATAGCCGAAAAACATAACCTTACGGAAACGAGGCGGCTCCGCCACATCGATTTTCCCTGGGCTGACCACGCCCCGATAGGCTTCCATTTGTGCCAGGTCCCGTTCAATTAAATAATTCTGCTCTTTCCAAATGCTTTTTTTCAGATTGTTTAAAACCATGTTGCTGAATTCATCGATTTGGGGCTTGTTGGCCAGCAGCAGCGAAAACCCGCGCTTAAAATAGCTGGCGTCGACAAGATCGCTAGCGAAGCGTTTCAACCAATGCCTCTCAGAGGTAATGTTGAATAGGAAATAATCCAGGCCGTAAATGACCACCCGGGGAATGCCCATGAATTTTTTGTATTCCTGATAAAAAAAATAGTTGTACATCGGCCCTTTGCCGACAAAAGCCTCCTTGAAGGAACGGGCCCCGAATGTGTTCTTGATATACCAGGGGTGAATGCCGTCAAAGGTGCGCGAGGTTCCCAATATCAAGACCTTGTATTCACTTTTGCCCTTGGCTGACGCAAATTTATCCTGCAGCGAGTAGGATGAAATACCGCTGTAAAAACGTGCTTCGGCATGGCGAATCACCATGAACAGCAAACGGTCGAATAGGAAAAGAAAAATGGCGAAAAGCAGCAGGTCCGCTAAAATCTTTTTCGCGGATTTCTTAAAATTGGAAATAGATGAATTCATTGGAGCTGTCCACGGCGAACACGACGAGCAGGCAGCAAAAAAAAGCGAAGGCGGCGACTTTAGCTATCCTCGGGAAGCGCTGCCAGAAGACGATGTGATCCTTGTTTTTATAGAAATATTCAATCAACAAAAAAAACAACAGCAGAATGAGATCGAAAATGAGATAGGCACTGCTGTTTTGAGGCTTGGCCAGACTCAGCCGGCGGATGAAAGTCAGAGCAGCGCCTAAAGATGGAGAACGAAAGAAGATCCAGGCGAAAGAGACCAGATTGAAAGTGAAAAAAACGCTCAGGGCCGTGCGCAGCCAGGGTAGGCGCTGCAAGCCGGTTTTTTTGACGATTTTTTTTCGCAGACGTTTGCCGGCATAGGAAAATATCTGGTAAATGCCATAAATTCCGCCCCAGATGACAAACTTCCAACTGGCTCCGTGCCACAATCCTCCCAGCAGCATAGTCAGGAAGATGCCGACAAAATATCCCCAGGTTTCGGCTTTTACGGCCAGGAGTTTTTCGCCTTTGATCCTACGCATGACGGCGTAAGCCAGAGGCAGGAAGAGATAATCCCGCAGCCAGCTTGAAAGTGATATATGCCAGCGGCTCCAGAACTGGGAGATGCTTCTGGAAAAATAAGGAAAATCGAAATTCTTCATTGATTCAAAGCCCAGTATACGGGTGATGCCCACCGCCATATCACTGTAGCCTGAAAAATCGCAGTAAATCTGGAAGGCGAAAAAATAGACGGCAAAAACCAGCTGCAGACCTTGGCCTTCGGGGTTGCGGAAGACCTGGTCCACAAAGAACGCCAGGCGATCGGCGATAACCATTTTCTTGAACAGCCCCCAGACGACCAGGCGGAAGCCTGAGGTGATCCGCTCCCAGTCAAAATCGACCGGATTTTTCAGTTGGGGGATGAATTGCGCGGCCCGGTCGATCGGACCGGCCAACAACTGCGGAAAAAAAGACACGTAAAGGGCATAGATGCCCAGGTGCTTTTCCGCCGGAATTTTCTGATAATAGACATCGATGAGATAGCTGATGATCTTGAAAGTGAAAAAGGAAATGCCGATCGGCAAAATGATCTTCAGGGACGACAAAGGCTGTACGTGCATGAAATATCCCATCAGGTCATGCACAGTCTGCCGGAACAATTCCAAATATTTAAAAACAAAAAGCAGGCCCAGGGCAGCCAGCAGTCCGGATAAGAAAATAAATTTGCGCCAGCCCGGAGTTTTGGTTACGGCCATGCCCCGGGCGGCGAAATAGGTGACCAGGGTCGGAAAAACCAGCAGCAGCAAATACTCTTTTTTCCAATAGCCGTAAAAAAAATAGCTGCCCAGTAACAGTAAAAGCCACCTGAACTTTTGCGGCACGAAAAAATACACTGCAAAAATTACGGCAAAGAATCCCAAAAATTCAATGGAATTGAATAACATAATTTTACAATATATATCCTAACAGCCGCGAGTTGTCAATTGGAAAATCCGGAGAGCCCGGCTTTATCACCAATCCCCCATCCGCTTCTGCAGTTCCTTTATCAGCAGGGCATTCAACCGGCTGGCGCCTGCCTTGGACAGGTGCGAATTGGCCCGACCATAGCCACCGTTAAGAAAATACTCAGACTTGGACAAGGGGAAGCTCTCCGGGGCGCAGAAATCGCAGATAAACACATTGCGGAAGTCCCTGGCCCAACGCTGAACATCTTTTTTGAATTTCCGCTGGTTGAAATTGGTTTTCAGTGTACCAATATGATCCGGCAAAATAAGCAGGCAAACCCTGACCTGATCCCGCTGCAATTCCTCCAACAATCGCTCCAGATATACCCCCTCCCTTCCTGGGAATTTCCTGAAGGGCGCTCGCACAAAACGCGGCGGCTTGTCTTCCATCAAACTCTGTGGGCTGGAGATGCCCACGTAACGGTTCATGAAGGCCTGGTCACGTCCATGGCCCATGCTGCCGCCCCGGAAATACTTTTCTTCAACAAAAAGCAGGCCACGATCCAAAAGATCGTCAAAACGGGCTTTGTTGCTCAATAGCAACAGGGGTTTGGCCAAATGCTCATTTTGTTTCAGGTCGACCCCCAGGCGGGCTATCAACAATCGGTTCGACTCCAAGGAATAGATAAAATAGTCGATGCCGTAAATGATCAGCTTTGGCGGCGGAAAGTGCTTCTTGAATTCCCGGTAAAAAAGGTAATTGTAACGGGGACCCTTTCCGGCATATGCCTCCTTGTAAACGGTTTTTGCCAGACCTTTGGTCAAATAAAGTGAATGGACTCCTTCAAAAGTGCGGGAAGTGCCCAGCAGCAAAATCGGATAATCTCGATTGCGCTCAGCTTTGCTGAAAACACCGGTCCGCGCATAATAAGCAGATAAGCGCGCCTCCAAGCTCCGCAAACCAAAAAAAAACAATCGGTCGGCGAGCAGAAAAAACAAAGAAAAAATGAGAAGATCGGATACGATTTTTCGCCAGCCGGCCGGCACTCCGGTCAACCCGTCCTTCATTTCAACAGAAAAGGAGAAACCAAGGGCAAAAGTATGTCGGTGCTGCGAAGTGGTTTGTTCTCAAGGGCCAACGTGGATCAGTTCTTGTTCCACTGCCTGTTTATGTTTTTTTTCCTCCAGGGAAAGGAATTCCAAGCGCTCCTTCAGGAAGGCGTTTTTTACGCGCTGCGCCACCAGCGAATAAATGGTCTGGCTTTCTATCTCACTTTTTACGGCGGCCAGCAGCAGGTCCGCCAAAGCGTATTTTTTCAGCTCCATATCTTTTGTCTTTGCCTCCTTCTAACAATCGGCCGCCGGCTGTTCAAAGGCGGCTCAATAATTTTCAACGAAAACTTCGAAGTATTCATGAGGATGATCGCAGACCGGACATTTTTCCGGAGCAATATCGGATTCGATGATCATTCCGCAGACACGGCACTTCCAAGCGACCTTCTGTTTCTTTTGAAAGACCGATTTGTTTTTTACATTGTCCAGCAGTTTGCGGTAGCGGATTTCATGCCTCTTTTCGACCATGGCGATCTGCTTGAAGGTGCGGGCGACCTGAGGAAAGCCTTCTTCTTCAGCGATACGGGCGAATTCCGGGTACAGGCTGGACCACTCCTCGTGCTCGCCGTTGGCTGCGAATTCCAAGTTCTTGACCGTCTGGTCCAGGGCCACCGGATAAGCGGCCTGGATCACGACCGGCTCACCGTTCATTTCGGCTACCAAGTGCATGTAAAACAATTTGGCGTGCATGCGCTCGTTTTCCGCGGTTTCCAGAAATATTTCCTCTATCTGCTTGAATCCTTCCTTGCCGGCTGTTTTGGCGTAAAAAGTGTAGCGCATCCGGGCCTGGGATTCCCCGGCGAATGCTTTAAGCAGGTTTTCAGCCGTGCGGCTGCTTTTGAGTTGTTTCATGCTTCGACCTCCATAAAGATATTGTATCTTTATCAAGACCAAAGTCAAGGTAAGAAAACCAGGATTAGGCTTCAGGATCGTTTTTCAGGATAGCCATGATTCGATCCAGGTCGGCACCGGGACGGACGATCCTGGGCGGCGACACCGTGACATCGACCAGGGTCGATCCGAGCGATGGCGGCAGCACGCCCCCGTCGATCAATATGTCAAGGCCGGGGAATTCCCCGGCAATTTGCCGCGGGTCGTTCAACGGTGGCCGGCCGCTGCGGTTGACCGAGGTGCTGACCAAGGGCAAACCGATTTTTTCTATCAATTTCAACAGCCGCGGAAGAGCGGGCAGACGGATGCCGATCTTGCCACTGTTTTTAAACAGCTTGGGGTCGATAGCCGGGTTGGGCTTGAACAGAAAAGTGAGTTTCCCTGGCAATAGCTTTTGCAGCCATTCATCAAATATTTCAGGTAAATCGGCGGTCAGAGATTCCAGCATGGCCAGCGTACCCACGGCCACTGAATACGGCATATCGTGCCGGTTCTTAAAACGGTCAATTTTTTCAATCAAGGCCAAAGAAAAAAAATTACCGCCCAATCCGTACAAGGTATCGGTTGGATAAGCGATCACCCCGTCATCATGGAAGCAATCGCAGATGTTTTTAAAATGACCGGGGGCCAGAATGTCGGAAAAGGGGATCATGATCATGGGTAAAGGAGAAACGGCCGGACGGATTCGGCATAGGCAGCGATCTCACACTCGATGTCATCCTGGATTCGGGTAAAGGGAATATTTTTTTCGATGGCTTTGCGGATCAGGTCCGACCCGCAGATCATGTCGATGGGCGGCCGCCGGAATTCGAATTCATAAGGCGGCTCCTGCCAGCGGAATGCTTCGGGGTAGAGCCGTGCCACCTTGCGGATCAATTCATAATACGTCTGGAAGCTGCGGAATTTTTTCCGATCCAACACATGAACGAGTACACCACGGCACACTCGACCGGCGTATTTGGAAAATTCGGGCTTGAAGAAAATGGGGACAAACTGTGCCCCGGGCTGTTTCAGCCCCCGCAACTCTTCGACCAGGCGGGAGGGATCGATAAAAGGAGCGCCGGCCATTTCGAAAGGCCGGGTGGTGCCCCGGCCCTCGGAGATATTTGTCCCTTCGAGCAAAACGGCCCCGGGATAGACCAGGGCCGCGGCCAGAGAAGGCATGTTGGGCGAGGGCAGTGTCCAGGCCCCGTGAAAAAATTCCCCACGCGACCAGCCGCGCGCCTTGACCACGGTCAGGGGCACGTCCAATCCGTAGTAGCTCAGGGCAAAAGAAAGAAATTCAGCCGCGCTCAGGCCGTGGCGCATGGGAACCGGTAGCTGAGCGACGATACTGAAATGGTCGGGGCGGGACAACGCGCCCTCGAGGTCGCAGCCGTTGAGTGGGTTGGGACGGTCCAGGACGATCACTTCGATGTTGCGCCCGGAAAGCCAGCGCAGGAGCATGACCAGGTGATTGAGGAAGGTATAGACCCGGGTGCCCACGTCAAAGGGATCGACGATCAGGAGTTCGATGCCCCGCAGCCATTCTTCTTCGGGCAGCAGCTTTTTCCCGTACAGGCTGCGCACCTCCACTCCGCCGGTGCTCCAGAAAAACGAGGGCGACGGGACCATATTGTCCTGCTTGTCGATAAAAAAACCGTGTTGCAAAGACCATATGGCTTTCAGGCTGTCGCCGGCCAGGTGCCGCGCCACTTCATAAACCGGGTGGCCGCTGCCGTCGATGTTGGCGCTGCCCGTTACCAAGGCCATATTGCGGCCGCCGACGACTTTCTTGTATACTTGCGGCAGGATATCAATGCCGTTCAAAGCTCTGGCCAAATTTCACTCCTGTTTTCAAGTATAACATCGGTCCGAAAAAGTCAAGGGGATCATATCCTTGCGCTTTGCCGCTTAATCTGCTATAATTTTTTTTTGGGAGGGTATGTGCACAATTTAAACGGAATAGACAGCAAGTTCAGATTGGCGATATTGGTAGCCCGCCGCGCCAAGCAGCTCATCGGAGGCGCCAAAAGGAAGATCGAGATTAAAACCGATAACCCGCTCACCGTGGCCATGGAAGAATTCAGGCAGGGTAAAATAGACTTTGACGTGCTTTATGAAGAGGCATCCATCTTCGGCGATACCGGCATGGGACAAGAGGCGGACACAGGCGAAACCGGGCTGACGGGTGAGATGGTCGACGGCGAGGATGAAAACGATGCCGAGGAAGTCGAAATCGAGGTCGAGACCGAAGCGGAAGAACCCCAGCCAGAACCTGAACCCTGAATTGACGTCAGTGAATGAACACCGTTATCCGATCGCCCAACTGGATCGGCGACGGGATCATGTGTTTGCCCGCTATCCGGGCATATAAAGAACATTTCCCTAAAGAACGCCTGGTCATTGTCGCCAAGCGCTACCTGGCCGACATTTTCCTTAACATACCTGAAATCGATGAAATCGTCCCCATCCCGGACCGCTGGACAGCCGCAACTTATTTCGCCTGCCTGAAAAAGCTGAGGGCAAAGCATTTCGACCGTGGCCTCTTGTTCACCAACTCCTTTGCCTCGGCTCTGCTTTTCCGCCTGGCTGGGATCAGGTCCTGCAGCGGTTATAACCGTGACGGACGCGGCTGGCTGCTCAGCGAC
Organism: Patescibacteria group bacterium; assembly: GCA_035528155.1. GTDB lineage: Bacteria > Acidobacteriota > Aminicenantia > UBA2199 > UBA2199 > UBA2199. Next base: position 46,679 of record DATKZA010000127.1, read on the forward strand.
AAAATTCCCTTTAAAAAAAATCTCGATCATCATCAATATTATTATATGAATTTGATAGAACACCTGGTCGGAAAAAAGATCAGCCCAAGAGTTGCAACCGGCCTGGTCGTTGCCCAAGAAGAAAGCGAATGGGCGGCGGGCTGGCTGGAGGAACAGGGCATAGGCACACGATCATCTTTTTTGGCCATAGCGCCGGCCGCGGCGTACGGCAGCGCCAAGGCATGGCTGCCCGAACGTTTCCGCCAGGTGATCGTCAGCTGGCAGAAGACCAACCCAGATTGCTCCATCCTGCTTCTTGGCGGTTGGGCCGAAAAAGAGAAGATCGCGGCCATTGCCGACGGCCTGCCCGGCCGGGTTATCAACCTGGCCGGCCGCCTGACCCTGCGCCAGACCATCGTCATCCTGGCGCGCTGCCGGCTATTCATCGGCAACGATTCAGGGCTGATGCACGCCGCCGCCGCCCTGGCGGTTCCACTGGTAGCTGTTTTCGGTCCCACTGAACCCGGAAAGACAGCACCCATCGGCAAGACGTACCGCCTGCTTCACCACGGCGCCGACTGCACTCCCTGCCTGCACCGCGAATGCCCGACCGATCACCGCTGCATGAGCGCCGTCAGTTCCGACGAAGTCCTGGCAGCAGCCGCCCAACTCTGGAAGCAAGCTCTACCCGAAGCAAAATGAACAAAGCGATTTTTTTGGACCGCGACGGGACATTGATCGAGGACCGCGGCTATATCTGCGATTTTTCCCAAGTCGCTTTTTTGCCCTTCGCTGTGGATGCCGTGCGAACCATGAACCGGGCCGGATACCTGGTCATCGTGGCCAGTAACCAGTCGGCCGTGGCCCGGGGCATTTGTAACGAACGGCAAATAATCGAATTGCATCGGCAACTGCAAAGCCATTTCAAAGACCGGGGAGCCGAAATCACTGCCTTTTATTACTGCCCGTTCCTGGCCGAAGGCAAATTGGCCCGCTACCGCTTGGACAGCCCTTTGCGCAAACCGGCCCCGGGCATGTTGCTGCAGGCCGCCATTGATTTTGACCTGGACCTGGCCCACAGCGTCATGGTCGGCGACAAGCCAGACGACATCGAGGCCGGAAGAAGGGCCGGTTGCCTGACCATGCTGGTGCGCAGCGGCCAGGGGAGGTTCAGCGAAACCGCTCTGGCCAAGACCGGGCCTGCCCCCGATCACACGGTAGACGACCTTCTGGCCGCCGCCCGAATCATCGCGACCTTATCCCCACCCCCAGCCGAACGGGATTGAAACATCCTGCAAGAAAAGCCGCAGCCGGCTGTTTAAAAAAAATATGGATCAACAGACATTGACCGACGATGAGATCGTCACCGCGGTACTTGCAGGCCGACGCCAGGATTTCGAAATATTGGTCAGGCGCTATTCAGGCAAGATCATCCATTTCATCACCCGCATGACCCAGGACCGCGATGAAGCCCAGAGCATCGCTCAGGAAGTCTTTCTGAAAATTTTCCAGAACCTGCCCTATTACAGGAAGGAAAACAACTTCTCGGCCTTCATTTTTAAAATTGCCAAAAATATGACATTGAACTGGCTCAACCGGGAAAAACGTACGGTTTTTTTTTCACGCCTGCTGGGCCGGGAATTCAACAAAGCCCCCTTTCGGCAGGAGCCGCCGCGGCTTTCTGCTCATGACCAAAGCAAAAGAGACAGCGAAATCATGCGGAATTTGCTGCTGCTGCCTGAAGAGCAGCGTCTGGCACTGATCCTGAAGGTTTACCTTGAATTTTCCTACAAGCAGATCAGGGAGTTCACCGGCTGGTCGATCCCCAAGATCGAAACTCTGATATCCCGGGCCAAAAGCAGGCTGAAAAAAAACATCCTGCTGCAAGAAAGAAGCCGGGAAGTTGTTTACACAGCGAGGAAAAAATGAATTGCAAAAAAGTTTCCCGATTGCTCAGTCCCTACCAGGACAGGGAGCTCACTCCTTCCCTGGAGCGGCAAGTGGAATTCCACTTGCGGGACTGTCACGCTTGCCGGACCGAATGGGACGGGCTGCAGGAGCTGGTAGGCAGTTTGAAATCTCTGCCACCACCGGCCTCCGACCCGTATTTCCCCTCAAAGGTCATGGCCGGGCTGCAAGCCGACAGGGCCAGAAAATTCCGCCTGCTGCCGGCCATTGCCTATGCGCTGGTTTTTCTCACAATATTCCTCAGCGGTTTTTTTCTGCAACTGTCTTACAACAACACGCTGGGGGCCGAGAAACCTCAGGCTGCGACCTTCACTGCCGTGCTGTTGGAAAATCAGGACCTAGGACTGCTGGCGGTCCATGACAACACCCTGGCCCTTTTTGACGGTAACGATCATGAATAAAAGCAAAGTACTGACCCTGCTTTTCACCGTTTCCCTGGCTCTTAACCTGGCTTTCCTGGCGGCTTTTGCTTTCAAAAATATCGCGCAACACCGGCCGGTCCCGCCCTCTGAATTGAAAAGCGATTTCGGCCTGAAAGCGGGCCAGGAATCACGGGTCCACGAGATCGTCCGCAAATTCAAAATCAATTCCATCCTATTCAAGGAAGATATCCTGGATAAGCGGGTGGAGATCGTCGAAGAACTCGGCAACCCGCTATACAATACGGAAAAAATCGCCCAAAAGACCGAAGAACTGAACCAGTTGGAAAACCAGTTGAACCGCGATTTCATCGCCGCCCTGCTGAAGATCAACGACATCCTCGAACCCTCCCAGCGGTTGAACATGATCTATAGCCTAAGCTGCAACTGGTTTTTCTTCCATCACCGTCCCGAAAAAGGAGGACCTCATGAATAAAAAAATCATTTTTCTGCTGATCATGTTTTTGCTGTTGGGTTCACTGTCCCAGGCCCAGAACGGAAAAAGACTGCTGCCAAATATGCTGAACAGCATGAGATTCGGTTTGCACATGGCGGAAAACAACCTGTTTGAAGCCCGCTTTATCCTGCACTTGAAAACCGAGATCGGACTCACTTCCCAGCAGGAATTGAAGATTGAAAATATGATGTTGGCCTATGAGGAAAGCGCCATCCGCCGCGGCTCCGACATCAAGGTGCTTGAGCTGAAATTCGCATCACTGCTCAAAGGCAATCGCATCGACCGTCGCGAAATGGAAAAAATGGTCCGCGAAACCGCCAAGATGAAGACCGACCTGCAGATCGGCCATCTGAACTACCTGCTGGACGTGCGCGACACCCTGAGTCCCGAGCAGATCCAGAAACTTGAGAAAATGAAGGAAAAATTCCGCCGCGAAATGCGTGATAAAATGGGCAAAAGAGGCAGCCAGCCCCTA
>DATKZA010000128.1:0-7642 GCA_035528155.1 Patescibacteria group bacterium
TCACCAGTAGCGGTAGGGGTTGCCGCCCCAGTTCGCCTGGGTGTTGTAGTTGATCTTGTAGATGTTCATCATGGCGTTGCTCGTGCTCATGTGCATCTGGAAGCGGCGGTTCTGTTCGGCCATCGCTTCGGCCGCCGAGAACTTGCGGCCGGAGGTGTTGTTCGCGGCCGCGGTCGTGGATGCCGTGGTCGTGGAGGTCGGAGCGGGGAGCAATGCCTTCAGCTGTTCGGCCCAGAGAGTGCGGTACTTCCCCTTCACCTCTGCGGACAGCTGGGGCCAGGACATGCGCATCATGGCCGACCAGAGCGGCATCCCGGCGATCTGCTGCTTCTGCTCGGCCGCCATCTTCGGGTATTCGGCTGCCAGCGCCTGCGCCCAGTTGTCCTTGGTCTTCTGGTCGGGGGCGGACCGCTGCCCGCTCACTTCGCCGGCCATGAAGAACAGGGCCTCCAGGAAGGCGTCGGTGCCCTGGCGGGTGAGCGGCGGGTTGCCGTTGGCGATCGTCCGGTGCGACGCCTCGTATACCGCCAGGGCCCACCTGGCCATGGGTTCGTTGGGCTGCTGCCGCATCTGGGCCAGCAGTTCGGGTTCGAGCGATACCCGCACGTAGCTGCGCTGCTCAACAGGGAGTTTGGCCAGATCTTTCTGCTGCTGGACAAGATCGAGGACATCGCTGATGTCGCTCGTTTTCTTCTGAGTCCAAGAGTCAACGGTGTACTTGCGCAAAACAGCCTGCTGGTCCACGGTGAGCTGGACATCGAACGCCCATTCGAAAAATTCGGTAAAACGGCCGATGGTCTCTTCGGACAGCGGCGGGTTGCCGGCAACGACCACCGGGCTTTGGCCCGCGGCCGACAGCGACAGGGCGAGAACAACGGCAAGGCAAAACAGTGAAAAACGATTCTTCATGGACAATCTCCTTTTTATCATTTAAAGACAAAGAAATAGTATATTGATAAATATTAACGAATTATTCACCATAATAAATATTCTAGGCGCAACGATGCCCAAAGTCAATACCCAAAGTGGTTTTATATTTAAAATCACTGTGCATGCAAAACAAAAAGGGAACCCCGCTGGAATGTCCAATATCGAGGCCGGACCCCTGAAGCCTCTCTTCGCCCCTAATCCCCGCTTGCGATCAGAAGCGGATGCGGCCGGTGATGATGCAGTAGAGGATGACGGCGCCGGCGGCCAGCATGACGGCATAGAATACGATCTCGACGGCGGGCAGGCGCTGCCGGCGTTCGCGGTGGACGCGGAGGCGGAAGCAGAGGCCGCTGGCATATACGACAACGGCTGCGGCGGTGTACTTGGCCATGGAGGCGAACATCCAGGCGAACAGGGCGATGCTCAATGCCGCGTAGACCAGGGGCGCGGCGCGCCCGTCGCGCCGGGCCTGGCGGGCGCCCAGCAGGGCCGACAGCACGTAGGGGACCAGGCAGCAGATCACGGAGATGCTGATGGCGCCGAAGTACAGGTTCTGCAGCAGCGGGGCGTTTTTGCTGGCGCCGATGTCGCTGCTGCGCGTGAAAAGAAAAAGCAGGGCCAGGAGCAGCTGGCTGAAGGCCGCGGTAACGGCCAGCGAGAACACCGGCGTGGCCCTGGCGTTGGTCCGGGCAAAGGCCCGGGGGAAGGCGTTGTCCCTGACCGCGGCGCTGTAGGGAACTTCCGCCGTCAGCAGCAGCCAGGCCAGCAGCGCGCCCAGGACCGAGAAAAGGAAGCCGATGTTCAGGAAATGGCGCCCGAAGCCGCCCAGGGCGCTGCCCAGGACCGCGCCGAGCGGGCTCGGGGCATTGATGATCTCGCGCGCCGGCGCCACCCCCAGGGTGAGGGTGGAGACCGCGACGTAAAGAACGAGCGTGATCAAAAAGCCGATCAGCCCGGCCCGTCCCACGTCCCGGGCGCTGCGCGCCTTGCCGGAGATGGTCACGCCGCCCTCGATGCCCATGAAGGCAAAGACCATAACGCCGAGGCTGGCGCCGATCTGCCGCCAGGGACCGGCCGCGGCGCCGGTGGCCTTGATGACCGCGGCGAAGGGCGCGCCCACCAGCGCCGGCTTGAACAGGAATGCCGAGAGCAGCGCCACGAAGAGCAGCGGCAGCAGCTTGAGCATGGTGATGACCAGGTTGGCCGCGCCGGCCGTGCGGATGCCGGCCCGGATCAGCGCGGCATAGCCCCAGAGCAGGGAGCTGGCCAGGACGAAGGCCGCCCACTTGCTGCGGGCCAGGAACGGGAAGTAGAGGCCCAGGACCTTGGTGATGGCAAAGAAAAAAGCCAGGTTGGTGAACAGGGCGCTCCACCAGTAGCCGTAGGCCGAGTTGAAGCCGGTGAATTCGCCTGCGGCCTCGCGGGCATAACTGTAGATCCCGCCCTCGAGCTCGGGGCGGCGCCAGGCCAGGTACTGGAAGATCCTGGCCAGGGAGAACATGCCGATGCCGGTGATGGCCCAGGCCACGACGATCCATCCCGGGTTGGCCACGCGGCCGAGGTCGGCCGGGGCGTTGAATATGCCGGCGCCCACGATCGCCCCGACCACCACGGCCAGCAGCGGCAGGAACCCGAGCACGCGCGTCTCCATCTTGGCCATTTCACCTTCCGCTCCCGGCCTCTTGCCAGCGGCCGGGAAAATTCCATTCTATCCGCAAGCGTCGCCGCATGCAACCGGGGAGTCAGGAGACAAGGTCAGGACTTGAATGATCGGGTCGATTGCCGTTGCGCTCCACTCTCTTGCCGGCCGGCTCGCGCGCCTCATTGGCCAATCTTATAATGCCGATTACAGTATTACAAGAACCGTCCATCATGGCCTCTCATTCCCGACAAGTTTTTATTGACAATCCCGGGCTTTTTCGCTATATGGGTTTTATGGAGAAAGCGCGACCCAAGGCCTTCGCCTGGAGCTTGCCGGCCGTCATCGTTCTGCTGGCCATGGCCTTTGGCTGCCATAAAACAGTCGAGCCGCAGGACCCCATGCCGTCGTGTCTGGAGCGTGCCGTCTTCGGCGATCCCTCACAATCACTTTACGTGCTTCCCTATCCGATCGGCAAGTCCTATATGGTCTACCAGACCTACTGCGGCCCCCAGAACCACGGTCATGACAACCAGTTGGCCTACGACTTCGAGATGCCGCTTGGATCGCCGGTCCTGGCCGCCCGCGCCGGGACCGTCGTCCGCGTGTTCGATACGCACTTGGACAGCGACAAGTACGACAGCCAGTTCAATTTCATATTTATCCTCCACGACGACGGTACTGCCGCTTTCTATGCCCACCTGCGGCAGCACTGCGCCGTGGTCCGCGAGGGGGACGCGGTGCAGGCGGGGCAGCACATCGCCGACTTGGGGCATCTCGGCAACCCCGTCGCCGACCTGCTTCACTTCGGCGTCTATCGCACCTGGCCGAACAGAGGCGGCGACGACCTGCCGGTGAATTTCCGCAACGCCCAGGGCCCGCTCGACTCCCGCGGCGGCCTCATCCAGAAGATGTTTTACCTGGCCTTGCCCTATTAACCGCTACTTCTGCTTTTTTCCGATGGTGCCGAAGAAACAAACCAAATTGGTCAAGTCTCGATATTGGAGGTTGCCAACAAGAGATTGGAATGAATAAAGTGCAAAGGCTAGCCAAAAAGTCCGTTTGCTTACGCTGCAAAGCTTGAAATTTTGTTATTCGCCTGCCGTTTCCCAGGGGTAGCCATTCCTGTCGAGGCAGTATTCTCCAGCGCTTTTCAGTTCCAGATCGCAGATGAAATCCAGGGCGGTCTGTCCGCCCAGGTAGGGCGCGTTGACCATGATCCGGTAGGTTCCCCGCGGCAGGTTGCATATTTCCATCTCCAGGTCGAACAAGCACATGCAGTGGCAGCCGGCTTCCTGCTCAATCTCCCTGATGGTAATTGTATGATTGCTCACCGTAATCGCGGTCATAATTTTCCCCGGGCAGCAGTTGAATGCCGTATTCTGATGGCTGAGATACAGCGTATTCTCGGAATATCGATAGCGAATGCATTCCTGTTCGTTTGCCGGAACGATGCTCGATGCCAGTCCTGCTGCGAATTTCTTGCAGCCGGATTGGTTGGTGAGCTTTCCCTGCGGTATTTCTTCTTGCTGTTGGTTGCATCCGCTGTGAAGAACAACGAACAAAAGCACTGTCAAAATCCATCCATGCACAGCCATTTTATTCATGCTCCACCTCTCCGCGCAATTGAGAGCATTTTTACTGCCAAAAATTCGCGTGATCCCTGTCGCACTTTCAGGACAATGACAGCAGCCATTGTAGCAAAAAAAAGACAATTATGGAGTGCCTGTCCGGCGCGCCTCATTCCGGGTCTTTTCCATGGCCGCATCGATCGCTTCAGGCAAAGCTACAAAGTCAAGCACTGATAATCATATAGAAGGTATCTCTTCTATAATGGTTTCCGCTGGTAAAATACCTTCAAATTGAACATGGATGTATTACAATGAGTTATTACGTGGGATTGGACCCCAGGCCTGAGAAAAACAAAAAAAGCTGCAGTAAAAACTTTTTGTTAAAAATATCAGTAAAATACTCAAGGAAAGACAACAAATGAGAAAAACGTTTACAATTACGTTGGCTGTGATGCTGACGGCGGGTTTCTTTCATGCCCCGGTTTTTGCCGGAACCGCTGTCAAAGTGGGGGTCAATATTTCCGGCTTGAATTTTGGCGGCAACGAGTATCGCTCTTTCCTGGGCCATGAAATATGGTGGCTTTTCACCAATAATCTCACCGGGTTCCAGGCTGGACTGTCTCATACCATTCGCCTGTCGAAAGGCCTGGCCCATCCCCAGACTCACCAGGAAGTGCCCGGAATATACGATTATTATCACGATGACACGACTCCACGGATGAATCGTTGGCTGCCGGAGTATATTTTACCGGGCGGCGCCAATTATGTTTCCGCGGTCTGGAAAGATTTCGCGCCCGGGCAAGCGGAATTGTATTCCAATATCGGCACATCGCTTTTGGCATACATCGTCGAACGGGTCAGCGGTGAGGAATATAGCGAGTATTGCCGGAATCATATTTTCCTGCCCCTTGACATGACCCATAGCGGTTTTTGGTTCAGGGACCTGGATATGGCGCGGGTGGCATTGCCGTATGACGACAATTATATCCCCTTTTATCATTACAGTTTCCTGGCGTACCCCGTGGGCGGCATAAAGAGTTCGATCGCGGAATTTTCCCATTTCCTTATCGCCTATATGAATGGCGGAATATACAAAGGGAGTCGGATTTTGAACCAGGACACCGTCAACCAGATATTGACCATTCAAAATCCCGCCAGCGGCACCTGCTTGCTCTGGCAGCACGGAGTGGGAAACTGGTACATGCACAACGGCGGCGAAAGAGGGTTCGCCACCCATGCGGCGTTTCAAAAGGATGACCGGCTGGGATTTATCATTTTTACCAACAAAGACAATGAATCGGTCTACCCGGTCAAAAGGCTTTATGAACTGATTCGCAATCAAGCCTACAAATATCGTTAGCTGAATTGCTGCCAGGTCTTACATTATTGCTTTTCTTTCGCTTCAGAACATCTTGATGGACCGGCTGGTACTTGAAATCATCATGTCAGTGCAAATGTCATATTGTAAGAACTGACACCAATGTCATCCCGCCCCGACGACCGCTTCCTGAAAATGATGCGCGGGCTCTTCTTCGAGGCCTCCTAGCTTTAGCGGCTGCAGCCGCTTCCAAAAACGAAAAAAAGGCCTGCGAGCTCGGAGCTCATTCGGCCTTCTTCCTCAGGGCGTCAAGCAGGCGGGCGTCGATGCGGTAGATGTCCCCGCTTTCGCCGTCTTCATTTTTTTGATACCTGAAGAAATAAAAGTCGCGCCCGCTCGGTGAGACCAGCGGAAAATCCTCGCCGGCGGCGGTGTTCACCTCGTCGCCCAGGTTGATCGACGGCCCCCAGTTTCCCTGCGGATCGCGAAAACTGACGTAGAGGTCCCAGCCGCCCCGCCCCCCGGGCCCGTTCATCCAGGCGGTGAGCAGGTAGCTCTCGTCGGGGGCGACAAAGGCGTGGCCGCCGACCAGGGCGCCCGGCTGCCGCGGGTCGAACAGCTTGACCGGCTCGGAGACGGCGGCGCCGTCGAAGGCGCAGCGCCACAATCCCTGCGATGAATAGTAAAGGTTGCCGGCCCGGCTCTGGCTGGCCCGCCACTGGTCTCCGGGCCCGTTGACCGGCGCGGGGAGCGGCCGGGGAGCGGACCAGCCGCTGTCCAGGCGCGCGACGAGCCAGATGTCGAAATCAGCGGCTGGAGCGCCGGCCTGCCTGGGGCGTTTGGAACTGAAATAAAGCCGCCGGCCGTCGGGGCTGAGAGAGGGCTCGCTGTCGCTGAAGGTGCCGGAGAAGGGAACGACCGTGGATGCCTGCCAGGCCCCATCCCGGCGGCAAGCATGGTGGATCTCCCATTGATTTGGGGCCTTCCTGACCGTGAAGAAGATCTCCTGTTCGTCGGGGCTCATGGCCAGGCAGAATTCGATCCGTTCCGGCAGGCTGATGATCCCCGGGGCGAAGACCTCCGCCTTGATGGCCGTTTCTTCTTCCTGGTCGGGCGCGGCCCACATGAAAGCGCAGCTCAACAATAAAACCAACGCGGCACTGGCGATTTTTTTCATTCTGTTCTCCTAAACAACGATTCTATTGAAAGTGATTTTTATCATAGGCCCTGCCTGTTCGGAATGTCAAGCTTATCATCCTGTCACAAAGTCAATTACCGTCCCCGAGGCTCCTTTACTTTTCAAGGCAAAAACGATAGCTTGGGAGCATGAAGGCCAGATGGAGATCGCTGCTCCTTTGCGGATGGGCCGTTTTCCCGGCACTGCCGTCCTCGTCAGGGCAGCAGGCATTCATCCAGCCCCTGGGCGTCGTCGATCCAGTCGTCCTAGAAAGGATCTCCTCCAGTCTGTCATCCTTCTTCGACATGGAAGTAAAGACCGCCTCCGAGCTCGCTCTTCCCGCCGAGGCTTATTACGCGCCGCGCCGGCGCTACCGCGCCGATCGTATCCTGGATTTCCTCGACAAGCTAGATATTGCATTGAAGGGGCAGGTCATCGGCGTCACGCAAAGGGATATCTCGGTCACCAAGGGCGCTATCCCCGACTGGGGCATATTCGGCTACAGCTTTGCCCCGGGCCGGGTCTGCGTGGTTTCGACCTTCCGCCTGAAGCATGGCCGGGCGACGCGCGAGTTGTTCCTCCAGCGCCTGGAGCGGGTGGCCCTTCATGAACTGGCCCACACCTTCGGCCTGCTGCACTGCCCCGGCGTCGGCTGCCTGATGGAGGACGCCCGCGGCGCCATCCGCACCGTGGACCGATCCGACGGCCTCTTCTGCGCTCGCTGCCGCAAGCAATTGGGCGATCGCCTGAAAAAGCAACGGGCCGATTAATTCAACAAAGCCAGGAGTGCTCTTGGATCAAAGTTCCAAAATCACAAAGTCAAGCATCGACCCTCAGAGCCTCCAATTTGTGAATATCTAATATCGACGGGCTGTTGCCCAATTAGGGTAAAAAAAAGCATCGTTAATACTCTGGCCTAAGCCGAAGATTTTGAGTGATTAAAGTCGTCTGGATCCAATAAATAAAGTTTCGCCATAAAAATCCCAATCGATTACCATTGAGTATAA
>DATKZA010000129.1:0-16576 GCA_035528155.1 Patescibacteria group bacterium
GGCCAGGTCTGCGCGGGCAGGTAAAAGATCATCTCCACCTGGGTGCCGGCGTTCTTTTCGGAAATGATCACCAGTTTGTCGGCGAAGCGCTTCATGTTGGCGATGCCCATACCGGCGCCGAAGCCGCGCTCGCGGATGTAATCGGTGGCGGTCGAGTACCCTTCCTTCATGGCCCTATCCAGGTCTTCGATGCCGACACCGTTGTCCACCACGCGGACGATGAAGCGGTCATCATCCTGGAAAAAGTAGATATCACCCTGGCCGTGGCTATGGATGACCACGTTGGTTTCGGCCTCATAGGTGGCCACGCCGACGCGGCGCACGATGTCGCTGTGAAAATTCTTGCCGGTCAGGAACTGTTTGAGCATGGCGGCGCCCGTGCCGGCGGCATCGATATCGCTGCTGTCGATCTGGTAGTGGAATTCGGCTTCCTCGATCTCCAGTTTTTCGCCGGTGATGGCCGAATATTCGGTGTTCAGGGTGCTGGTGCGCTTCTGGTCGTGGATGTAGATGAGGTTGAATTTTTCCAGGATGCCGTGCAGGATATCTTCCTTGCTGATGATGCCGCAGACGTGCATGTCGTCGTCGACCACTGGGAAGCGGCCGTACTTGTAGCTTTCGAACTTGTCCACCACCGCGATCAGCGAGTCGTCCTTGTGGATGGTGACCACCTGGGTCGACATGATTTTATGGATGGGATCGTTGATCTTGTTGAATTCGAGAGCGTGGATGATGTCCTCGATGCTGATGATGCCGATCAGCTGCTTTTTCTCATCGACCACCGGCATGCCTGAGATCTTCTTGATCTTCATCAGCTCCTTGGCGTGGGCGATCTTTTTGTCGCCGGAGATCTCGACCACGTTGGAACTCATGATCTCGCCGGCTTTGATGTCTTCGAAAATGGCCGCGTAGCGGGCCAGCTTGTTATTTTCCAACATCACTGCCCCGCAGGCCGGTGGCGTAGATCATGCCGCAGGAAGAATAGAGGTAGTTGCGGGTGCGCAGCAGGAGAAAATTGTTCTCGCGGGCATAGGCGATGGTTTCCGGGGCGATGTTCTTGCCGCGCACCACGATCAATCCCAGCAGATCGGTGACCAGGGCGGTGCGGATCACCTGCGGATAAGTGTAGCCGGTGAGAACCATCATCCCGGGCTGGGTCAGGGCCAGGATGTCGCTGATCATATCGCTGGCTCCAACCGATTTCACCTCTTCATCCAGTTTGCTTTCCCCGGATAGGACTTCGGCCTCCAGCAGGGCAACGATATCGCTGACTTTGATCATGTTTTAAACCTCGCCGCGACGCCGGGCGCTTGGCGCCGCCTCTTTTTTCAGTTTTCGGTGTAGATGTCCTTCTCGTACCAGGTCTCAAGGCGCAGTTTGTGTTTGGCTTCTTCCTGGGCCAGGGCCAGGAAGGTCTCGCGCATGGGTTCGTCCTCGGCCATGGCCGCCAGGTCGTTGTAGAATTTGAGCGAGGCTTTTTCGCGGCGCATGGCCACGATCAGGGCTTCCTGGTAGTCCATATCCGGTGTGGGCACGATGTCGACCAGGTAGTCGACGATCTTAAGGTCGGTTACCTGCTTGGCCGATGGTTTGAAGGTGCTGCCGCTCTTGACCCTCTGCAGCTTCTCTTTGTGCTGGTTCTCCTCGCCGGAAAACTGGACGAACTGCTCGCGCAGGGCCTTATTTTCCAGCTTGTTCGACCATTCCAGGTAGAATTGGCGGGCTTCCTCTTCTTTTTCGATGGCGAAATCCAGGACTTCCTGAACGGATTTGAATGTGGAAAGAATTGTCATGGGTTCGCCGCAACAAACCAGCTGTCCCTTGCCTGCGGCGATCACCTTGACGATCTTGCCGCAGATGGAGCATTTGAAAAAATCGGTCATGGGTACCTCCCAGATTTTTAAGCGTCTTAATATTAGCATTGAAATAAAAAATCCGCAAACCCGGGAATTACCCGGTATTTCGTGATTTGTAATTCGTGATTTGTGATTGGTTAAGAAAAAAACATTCCGTCCGTATTATTATCCAAAAATAAAATTTTTTCTCAAATTATATCTTGACTTTTAAACCGATTCTTTATAACATGAAATTTCCTGTGACCCCGGTCGCGGATCGCGCCCTGGGTCCGGTTTTTTACCCGAAGATACGCTGAAGAGGAGAAAATTGATGTTGGTCAAAGAGGTTGCCGACAAGCTGGACTTGAAAATTCTGGCTGCAGGCGTCGATCAGGAAGTGACGAGCGGCTACGTGTCCGACCTGCTGTCCGACGTCATTGCCAACGCCGAGGAAGGCTGCCTGTGGATCACGGTACAAAGGCACCTGAACATCGTGGCCGTGGCCCAGTTGAAAAAACTGGCCGGCATCGTCCTCAGCCGGGGCAGCGAACCCGAAGCTGCCGTTTTGGCCCGGGCCGGGCAGGAAGGGCTGTTCATCCTTTCCGCTGCCGCCGATTCCTTCACCATTGCCGGCAGACTGTACGCCCTTATTTCACCTCAGAAATAGTGCGTGACTGTCCAGGCAATCGCGCGGATATCAGGGTCTTTCGCTAATAAAAGGAGGATTTGCATGGAAGCTCAAGCGGTCCATATTCCGGATAATGCCCAGTACCAGGAACTGAAAAAATTCATCGAGGCCAGCCGCAATGTCCCCGGCCCCCTGATTCAGGTCCTGCACCGGGCCCAGAAAATTTTCGGCTACCTGCCGCTGGAGGTCCAGCACTTCGTTTCCCGTGAATTGAATGTGCCCTTGGCCAAGGTCTTCGGCGTGGTCACCTTTTACAATTTTTTCCGCCTGTATCCCATCGGTGATCACATCGTCAACCTCTGCCTGGGCACAGCCTGTCATGTCAAGGGGGCGTCGGAGATCATCAAGGTCCTGGAAAAGGAAATGGGCGTCAAGGTGGGCGGGACCACTGCCGACCGCTTCTACACCCTGTCCACGGCCCGCTGTTTCGGAGCTTGCGGTCTGGCCCCGGTCATGATGCTCGACGAAGAGGTGCACGGCCGGCTCAATCCCCAGAAGACCATCAAGATTTTGCGAGACCTGAAAGCCGAAGCCGCAGGCGCTGCGGATGCCATAAACAAGGAGGAAAAATGAAACTCGAGGATTTAAAGAAAATAAGGGAAAAAACGGAAAAGGACATGCTGCTGCGAGCTGGCAAAACACGGCTGCAGGTGGTTGTGGGCATGGGCACCAGCGGCATCGCCGCCGGCGCCCGTGAAACCCTGAAAGTATTGCTTGAAGAAGTGGAAAAACGCAACCTGCGCGACGTCATCGTCACCCAGGCCGGCGAACGCGGTTTGAGCTCGCACGAACCGATCGTCACGGTATTGGAGGAAGGCAAGCCTTCCGTGGTCTACGGCAATGTCAGCGGCGAAATGGCCCGCAGGATCGTCGCCGAGCACTTGGTCAACGGCAACCCCGTTTCGGAATCCATCATCGAAGTCAAGGAATAAAGCGAGGGTGACATGAACAAACGGCTGGATGTGCTGATCTGCGGAGGAGGTGCCTGCATCTCTTCCCACAGCCATGAACTCAAGAAGAAGCTGATCGAGGAGATCGAAAAGAACGGCCTGAGCGAGGAGATCAACCTGGTGGAAACCGGCTGCATGGGCCCCTGCGAATTGGGCCCGGTCATGGTCGTTTACCCCGAAGGTTCCTTTTACATCAAGCTGAAAGAGGAAAATGCCGAGGAGATCGTCCAGGAGCATTTCCTCAAAGGGCGGCCGGTGCAGAAATTCCTCTGGCAGGCCCCCGAGGCCCGCAAGATCGTCGAGCAGAAGAAACAGGTTCCTTTCTTCGAAAAGCAACTGAAGATCGTTTTGTCCAACTGCGGCAAGATCGATCCGGAAAACATCGGCGAATACATCGCCCAGCGCGGCTACGAGGCCCTGGGCACGGCCGTAACCCGGATGTCCCCCGAACAAGTGATCGATGCCATCACTAAGTCGGGGCTGCGCGGCCGCGGCGGCGCCGGATTTTCCACCGGCCTGAAATGGAAGTTCGCCTATGACAGTGAAAGTGAGCAGAAATATGTCCTCTGCAACGCCGACGAGGGTGACCCCGGGGCTTTCATGGACCGGGCCGTGCTCGAAGGCGACCCGCACGCGGTGCTGGAAGGCATGGCCCTGGCCGGCTATGCTATCGGTGCTGACAAAGGCTACATCTACGTCCGCGCCGAATACCCGCTGGCCATCGAACGCCTGAACGCGGCCATCGGCCAGGCCCGCGAAATGGGACTTCTGGGCAGGAGTATCTTCGAGACCTCTTTTGACTTCGATATCGAACTGCGCATGGGTGCCGGCGCCTTTGTCTGCGGTGAAGAGACGGCGCTTATGGCTTCGGTCGAAGGCCAGCGTGGCCAGCCCTGGCCCAAACCGCCCTTTCCGGCGGTCAAGGGGTTGTGGGGCAAGCCCTCGGTGATCAACAATGTCGAGACCCTGGCCACCATCCGCCACATCCTGCTCAACGGCTGGGAGTGGTTCAGTGCCATCGGCACCGAAAAGAGCAAGGGCACCAAAGTTTTCGCCCTGTCGGGCAATGTGACCAACACCGGCCTGGTGGAAGTGCCCATGGGCATCACCCTGGGCGAGCTGGTGTTCGATATCGGCGGCGGCATCCCCGGAGGCAAGGCCTTCAAGGCCGCCCAGACCGGCGGGCCTTCGGGCGGCTGCATCCCGGCCAAGTACCTGAACACCCCCATCGATTACGAGTCGCTGAAAAGCCTGGGCTCGATAATGGGTTCCGGCGGATTGATCGTCCTGGACGAGGACAGCTGCATGGTCAACATGGCCAAGTATTTCCTCGAGTTTTCACTCGAGGAATCATGCGGCCAGTGCGTTCCCTGCCGCGTCGGCCTGAAGCAAATGTATTCCCTGCTGGAAAAGATCACCGACGGCAGCGGCACCATGGCCGACCTGGAAAAACTGGAAAGTCTGGCCTATACGGTTCGGGCTACCTCGCTTTGCGGCCTGGGCCAGGCGGCTCCCAACCCGGTCATCTCGACCATCAAGTATTTCAAGCACGAATACCTGGAACACATTCAGGATAAAAAATGCACGGCCGGAGTGTGCGCGGCCCTGTTCCCGGCGCCCTGCGTCAACGCCTGCCCGGCCGGAGTCGACGCCGCCTCATACATCTCGCACATGGGTGACGGCCGTCTGCGCGAGGCCTATTTCCAGCATATGCAGAACAACCCGTTCCCCATGGTCTGCGGACGGGTCTGTCCGGCTTTCTGCGAACGAAAATGCTCACGCGGCAAATACGACCAGGCCGTGGCCATCCGTGAAGTCAAGCGTCTTTTCGCCGACTGGGCCATCGACCAGGGACTGGGATTCGCACCGCCGCTCCAGGTCCACAATGAGAAAGTGGCCGTGATCGGCGCCGGGCCGGCCGGGCTGGCCTGCGCTTTCTACCTGTCCCGCCTGGGCTACAAGCCGATGGTTTTCGAAACCCTGAAAGTGGCCGGCGGCATGATGAAGGTCGGCATCCCCGATTTCCGCCTGCCCAAGGACAAGCTGCAGGCCGAGATCGCGATCATAGAAAAGGCCGGCGTGCAGATCAAACTGAATTCAGCGGTGGCTAGCGTTGACGAATTGACGAAAAAGGGCTATGCCGCGGTGTTCATCGGCTGCGGAGCCCAACAGGCCCAGAAGCTGAACGTCGAAGGCAGCGACCTCAAGGGCGTGATGTCGGGTATCGATTTCCTGCGCAAGATCAACCTGGGCCGCAAAATAAACATCGGCAACGACGTGGTGGTGGTCGGCGGCGGTTCGACCGCCATGGATGCCGCCCGCCTGGCCCGGCGCCTGGGGGCCCGCAACGTCCGCCTGGTGTACCGGCGCACCCGCAGCGAAATGCCGGCTCAGCTAGAAGAAGTGGTCGGGGCCGAGGCAGAAGGCGTGGAAATGGATTTCCTGGTCAATCCGCTCAACATCGTCGGCCGCGACGGTACGGTCTCCGGCATCCATTGCATCAAGACCGAGTTGGCCGATTTTGACGATTCCGGCCGCCGGCGCCCGGTGCCGGTCGCTGGCAGCGAGTACACCATCCGCGCCAGTTTTGTCATCTATTGCCTGGGCCAGAAGCTCAGCCTGGGCCTGACAGGCGGCATGCTGAACCTGGATAAGCGCGGCCATATCGCCGTGGATCCACGCACCATGGTTACCAACGTCCCGGGAGTGTTTGCCGGCGGCGACGCCGTTAATCCCTCCACGGTGATCGAAAGCGTGGCCCAGGGTCGAAGTGCGGCCGTGGGTATTGACCGTTATTTTGGCCGTGAAGGCAGGCTCTATGACCAGCCGTACCGTGCGGTCGAGGTCCACTATGATGAAGAGGCCTACCTGAAGACCATCGAGCGCAAGGAGCCCCATCTAGAGGATGCCGAAAAGCGCGTCGCCGAGCTGGCTCTGGAGGTCAGCCGCGGACTGACCCTGGACGAGGCTGTGGAAGAGGCGCGGCGTTGTTTGCATTGCGATCGCGACCAGGCCCCTGAAAAGCAAACCGTCGCCGCTGAATCTGTTTCTATCGAAGCCATGCTATGAGGTGCCCATGAAGCGTGAGAAAATTCTAAAAAAATACGATCGCTCAGCCGACAACCTGCTGGGCATCCTGCACGATATTCAGAACGCCAGTTCCGAGCATTACCTGACCGACACCGACCTGCGGGCCGTGGCCGATTACCTGGGTTTGGCCTACAGTTTCGTGTATGGCGTGGCCACGTTCTACACCATGTACAGCTTGGAACCGCGGGGCAGGTACCTCATCCGTGTCTGCCAGTCCCCGCCCTGCCACCTGCTGGGCTCGACGACCATTTCCAAGGAGTTGATCCGCCTGCTGGGCATCGGTTTCGGTGAGACCACCACCGACCGGCTCTTCACCCTGGAAATATCTTCCTGCCTGGGCGTATGCGGCGTGGCTCCGGCCATGATGGTCAACGACCAGGTCTACGGCAACCTGACCCCCGAGCTCATCGCTGAAGTCATCGAGGGGTTGCGGAGGGAAAAATGAGCATTTACCGCACGCACATCCTGCTGCCTGTCGATGAGGGAACCGTTCAAGCCGGGGTTTTCGAAATCAAGCGCCGTCTGGAAAGCGAGTTGAAAGCGAGAAAACTGCAGAAGGAAATTAAAGTTCTGGAAAGCGGCAGCGTCGGCATTGTCGGCAAAGGTGTCATCCTGTCCGTATATCCAGACCGTATTTATTATTTTCAAGTAAAGGCAAACGACATCGCCCGCATCATCGAGGAACATTTGCTAAAAGGGCGGATCGTCGCCGACCTGGCCCACGCCCCCGTGGCCGCCATGGCAGCTGACCGGACCGGCGCCCGTGTCGGGCTGACCCGCGAGCAGCGGCGCGTGGTTTTGGACAAGGCCTGGACCGTGGATCCGCGAAACATCAACGAAGTCCTTGCCAGCGGCGGTTACCGGGCCCTGGAAAAAATATTCAGCGACAAGCTCAGCCCGGAACAGGTGATCGAAGAAGTAAAGCGATCGGGGCTGCGCGGCCGCGGCGGAGCCGGATTCCCCACCGGCATGAAGTGGGAGTTCACACGCAAGGCGCCGGGCGCCGAGAAATACATCATCTGCAATGCTGACGAGGGCGAGCCCGGCACCTTCAAGGACCGGCTGATCCTTGAGGGCGATCCGCACAAATTGATCGAGGCCATGACCATCGCCGCCTACGCCATCGGCGCCGGCTGCGGCTATGTCTATATCCGTGGTGAATACGGGCTCTCCATCGAGCGCATGCAAAAGGCCATTGACCAGGCCCGGGAATTCAACCTGCTGGGTAAAAACATCCTGGAGACCGGCTTTGCCTTCCAGTTGGAAATCAAAAAGGGCGCCGGGGCCTATATCTGCGGCGAGGAAACGGCGCTGATCGAATCGCTGGAAGGCAAGCGCGGCAACCCCCGCCTCAAGCCGCCTTACCCGGTCAGCCAAGGGTTGTGGCAGAAACCAACAGCGGTTAACAACGTCGAAACCCTGGCCAATATCCCGGCCATCATCAGCAACGGCGCCGACTGGTTCCGCAAGATCGGCACCGACAAGTGCCCGGGCACCAAGGTATTCACCATCCTCGGCCACGTCGAGTACCCGGGGCTGATCGAGACCGACATGGGCACGCCGTTGCGCGAGATCATTTTCTCGTTCGGCGGCGGCATCAAGGGCGGCAAAAAATTCAAGGCCGCTTTGCTCGGCGGTGCGGCCGGCGTATTCCTGTCCGAATCCCTGCTGGATGTAAGGATGGATTTCGAAAACCTGAAAGAAAACAAGGCGGTGCTGGGTTCCGGGGCCGTGTTGGTCATGAACGAGGATACATCGATTGTGGACATGCTCTTTTCCATCGCCAAGTTTTTTGCCCACGAATCCTGTGGCCAGTGTGCGCCCTGCCGCATCGGCACCCGGCAGATCCTCGATATCGTCTACCGCATCCGCCGCGGCGCCGGGAAAAAGGGTGACGCGGAGACCCTGCTGCAACTGGCCGAAACGATGTTCAAGTCGTCACTCTGCCCGCTGGGCCAGTCGCTGGTCATGCCGGTCAAGAGTGCTCTGGAAAATTTTAAAGATGAATTCGCGTTGGCCATCAGTCAATCTGAGAAATAACAAAGGAGGCATGCATGTCGGAAATGGTAAGCATTTGTATTGATGGAAAGGAGATCCAAGTGGCCAAGGGAGACAACCTGCTAAAGGTGGCCCGGGACAACGGCTTCGACATCCCCGGTTTATGTTTTTACGAAAAAATAACCCCGACCGGCGACTGCCGGCTGTGCATGGTCAAAATAGAAGGCCGGCCCGGCATGGTCCCCGCCTGCCTGGTCAAGGTCGACGAGGGGATGAAAGTCACGGCATTCGACCCGCAGCTCGAAGAAACACGCAAGATGCTGGCCGATGTGCTGCTTTCCGAACACAATGACGACTGCATCACCTGCGAGCGCGATGGCGACTGCGGGATCCAGGACCTGGCCTTCCGCTACGGCCTGGACACGCCCCAGCGCACCTTTGCCCCGGTTTGGAAGGAGATCCCCCAGGCCCCGGACGATTCAGCGCCCGTGCTTTTTTATGATTCCTCCAAGTGCATCAAGTGCGAACGCTGCGTCAAGGCCTGTTTCGAGATCCAGGGCAAAGGCGTCCTGAGCATGGCCCAGCGCGGCATCCACAGCCATGTGGTGGCCGGCACCGGCCAGTGGTCGGGATCGGAATGCGACGGCTGCGGCGAATGCGTCCAGGCCTGTCCGGTCGGCGCCCTGATGGAAAAGCCCGTCTACGGCCAGAAACTGAAGAAAAAGGACGTGCAGAAAAAAGTGGTCACCACCTGCCCGTATTGCGGCGTCGGCTGCCAGCTTGAACTCTGGATCAAGGACGATAAGATCGTCAAGGTCAAGGGGGCGGACTCGGTGCCCAATTTCAGCGCCGCCTGTGTCAAGGGGCGTTTCGGCCTGGATTTCGTCCAGCACCCCGACCGGCTGACCAAACCCCTGGTGCGCAAGGATGGCAAGTTGGTCGAATGCTCCTGGGACGAAGCACTGGATACCGTGGCCAATAAGCTCAACGATATCAAGGAAAAACATGGTTCCGCGGCCCTGGCCGGCCTCTCTTCGGCCAAGTGCACCAATGAGGAGAATTTCGTTTTCCAAAAATTCGTGCGCACTGCCTTCGGCTCCAACAATGTCGACCACTGTGCCCGCTTGTGCCACGCCTCGACCGTGGCCGGCCTGGCTCGCACCTTCGGCTCCGGGGCCATGACCAATTCCATCGAAGAGCTTGAGCGCGCCGAGGTGATCCTGGTCACCGGCTCCAATACCACCGAAACCCATCCGGTCATCGCCACCCGCATCAAGAAGGCGGTGCTCTTTCACGGCGCCAAGCTCATCGTGATCGATCCGCGTAAAATCGAACTTGTCAAGTACACGGAAAAATATGGCGGCCTGTGGCTGCGCCAGAAGAACGGCAGTGACGTGGCCTGGGCCAACGGCATGATGCAGGTGATCATCAGTGAAGGGCTGCTCAATGAGGAATTCATAAAAACTCGCACCGAGGATTTTGAGGCCCTGAAAAAAATAATCGAGGGTTTCACCCCGGAAAAAGTGGAAAAAATTAGTGGCATTCCTGCCAAACAGCTGCAGGCGGCGGCTCGCTTGTACGCCAAGGCCAAGAGCGGCTCCATTGTCTATTCCATGGGCATCACCCAGCACACCACCGGCACCGACAACGTCATGTCCATGGCCAACCTGGCCATGGTCACCGGCAACGTGGGCCGTGAGTCGGTCGGGGTCAATCCCCTCAGGGGACAGAACAACGTACAAGGGGCCTGCGACCTGGGCGCCTTGCCCAATGTCTATCCCGGCTACCAGGCTGTTACCGATGCTGTTGTCAAAGAGAAATTTGAAAAAGCCTGGGACGTCAAGCTCGACGACAAGGTCGGCTTGACGGTGGTGGAGATCATGCACCAGGCCGCCGCGGGCCAGATCAAGGGCTTGTACATCATGGGCGAGAATCCCATGGTCTCCGACCCCGACCTCAGCCATGTGAAGCAGGCCCTGGAGAAGCTCGACTTTTTAGTCGTTCAGGATATCTTTCTGACCGAAACGGCCCAACTGGCCGATGTGGTACTGCCGGTGGCATCGTTTGCCGAAAAGCAGGGCACCTTCACCAATACCGAGCGCCGGGTGCTGTGGGTGGAGAAAGCCGTTGCCGCTCCCGGCGAAGCGCGCATCGACTGGGAAGTGATCCGCGACGTGAGCACACGCATGGGCTATGCCATGGACTACAAGAGCCTGGAGGACATCCTCAACGAAATCAACCGCCTGGTGCCGCAGTATGCCGGCATCACCCATCAGCGCCTGCTCAACGGCGAAAAACTGCAATGGCCCTGTCCCAATCCCGAACACCCGGGGACCAAATTCCTGCACCGCGACAAGTTCAGCCGCGGCCTGGGCAAGTTCTTCGCCATCGACTACATCCCGCCGGCCGAATGGCCCGATGGCGAATATCCTTTCCTGCTGTCTACCGGCCGTATTCTTTATCATTATCATACCGGTTCCATGAGCCGGCGTACTGTGGCCCTGCCGCAGTATGTTGCCGGTCCATACATGGAAATGCATCCGCTGGACATGAAAAAAATGGCCATCGTTGACGGCGAGGAAGTGCGGGTTACATCGCGGCGCGGCGAGATCAAGATTCCAGCCAAAGAAAGTCCACGTGTGGACATTGGTTCGGTGTTCATTCCTTTCCATTTTGCAGAAGCCGCGGCCAATATGCTGACCAACGACGCTTTCGATCCCATCGCCAAGATCCCCGAATTCAAAGTGGCGGCCTGCCATATTGAAAAAATCAACAAATAAAACAAGGAGGAACAATGGAATACGACTGCAAAAACCCGGCCATGGTGGCCGCTGACCTGAACGAAACCATCTGCGTCAAGAAAACGACAAACGATCCTTTCAAACTGCTGGTGTTGGGCATCCTGGCCGGTGCCTACATCGGCTTCGGCGGCGAGCTGTCGAACATGATCGGCCATGACGCCGCCAAGTTCGTCGGCGCCGGCCTGGCCGCCTTCATCAAGGGCGCCGTGTTCTCCACCGGCCTGATGCTGGTCGTCATCGCCGGGGCCGAGCTGTTCACCGGCAACACCCTGATCACCCTGTCGGCCCTGGACGGCAAGTCCAAGTGGCGCGGTCTGCTCTACAACTGGTCGATCGTCTATGTGGCCAACCTGATCGGGTCGGTGCTGGTGGCCTACCTGATGTTCGGCAGCGGCCTGCTGGAAGGCGGCAATGTCGCTGTCGGCGTCTCTGCCCTGAAAACGGCAGCCGCCAAGGCGAGCCTGGCTTTCTGGCCGGCATTCTTCCGCGGCATCCTCTGCAACTGGCTGGTTTGCCTGGCCGTATGGATGGCGCTGGCCTCACGCAACACCATCGGCAAGGTCTGGGCCATTTTCTTCCCGATCATGGCCTTCGTGGCTTCCGGTTTCGAGCACAGCATCGCCAATATGTACTTCATCCCCGTCGGCATGCTGCTCAAAGGCGTGAACGAGGTCGTGGCCGCCGCCAGCGCCGCCGGCTTGTCCCCTGAATCCCTGGCCAACGTCGGCTGGTACGGCTTCCTGGTCAAGAACGAACTGCCGGTCACCCTGGGCAACATCGTGGGCGGCGGCTTCTTCGTCGCCACCCTCTACTGGTTCGCCTATATCCGCAAGGGCAAGAAAGCCGCCTAGGTCGTTTTCCAAATAATCTGCTTTATCCGGGGCCGCGTCCGCAGGGGCCGGCCCTTTTTTTTGGCTGGAAAAAACATATGCCGGTTGATCCCGGCGCCGGCCGGGATGCCCTCTGCAGGCGCCGAGGTGGATCGGCGTTCCGTCCGCTCAGCGGTCCGTCATTTGATGCGCAGGTTTTGGAAGAGCCGCATCAGCTGGCTGCGGCTCTGGACGCCGAGCTTCCCGAAAATACTGTGAATGTGATTTTTCACCGTGCTCAATTCGATGAACAGCAGCTCTTCGATCTGCTTGTTGGTTTTGCCCTTCAAGAGCAGGAGAATGACTTCCTTTTCCCGGGGCGAGACATTGAATTTTTCCAGCAGCTGGTCCATGGCCGCCTCGGTCCTGATCTTCGCCGCCATGCGCCTGATGCGGGTGCGATACCATTGAAAAAGAAACAAAAACGCCAGAATGGCCGCCAGCGACAGGAACCACGCCGAGCGCCACCAGGGCCCGCGTATGCGGATCACCAGTGAGACGTCCTTCTCGTTCCAGATGCCGTCGCTGTTCGAGCCCTTCACCCGGAAAACGTATTTGCCGGGGGGGAGGAGCGAGAACGATGCCAGGCGCCGCTTGGCGTCGGTGTGAATCCAATCGTCGGTCAGCCCTTCCAGCTTGAAGGCGTATTGGTTACTCTCCGGCGCCGTATAGTCGAGGGCGGCGAATTCGAAGGAGAACAGGTAGTCCTTCGGCGAAAGCTCGATTTCAGTTGTCTCCCAGATGGGCTTGGCCAGCTTGACCTCCTTGTTCAATACCTTGAAAGAGGTGATCCTGACCGGGGGAATGTACCAGTTGTCGAAGATGTTCTGCGGGAAAAAGGCATTGAAACCGTTCGTTCCGCCGATGAACATTTCCCCGCTTTGGTTTTTGTAGAAGGCGCCGCCGTTGAATTCCAGGCTTTGCAGGCCGTCGCTCACGTTGTAATTTCTGAACTGCCCGGTGCGCGGCGTGAAGCGCGACAGGCCCTCGTTGGTCGTGAGCCAAAGATTTCCTGATGCGTCCTCGAGGATCCCATAAATCTCGTTGCTGGCCAGGCCGTCTGCTTTGGTGAAATGGCTGAAAGTCCTCTTTTCCCTGTCCAGCCGGTTCAGCCCGCCGCCCCAGGTGCCGATCCAGAGATTCCCCTCTCTGTCCGCATGGACGCAGAACACGTAGTCATTGCTCAGGCTGGAGCGATCCGCCGGGTCGTGGCGGTAGCGGATGAATTTGCCGGTGGCCCGGTCGAAGCGGTTGAGACCTCCGCCGTAGGTGCCGACCCACAAGTTTCCGGCCTGGTCCTGACAAAGGGCGCGGGCCATATTGTCGCTCAGGCTGTTCGGATCGTTCTCATCGAACTGGAAGCGTGTGAAGGTGGAGGATTCCCTGTCCAGCCGGTTGAGCCCGCCGCCGTAGGTGCCGACCCAAAGCGATCCGGACCGGTCCTCGAGTATGGCCCGGATGCGGTCATGGCTGAGGCTTTGCGGATTTTCGGGCTCGTTGCGCAATACGGTCACTCTGCCCGTCTCGCGGTCGAAGCGGTTGAGCCCGCCGCCATCGGTGCCGAGCCACATGACCCCCAGGCGGTCAACATAGATGCAGCGGATAATGCCATGGCTCAGTTTCCCGGGCTCGCCGGGAGCGGCGTGGAAGTGGGTGTAATCGTTTTGCTTCCGGTCAATCCTTTCCAGTCCGTCACCGGTCCCGATCCACAGTACGCGGAACGGATCTTCATAAAAAGACCAGACAATATTGCTGGCCAGGCTGTCGGCTTGGCCCGGGATGGAGCGGTAATGGGAAAATTTATTGCGGTTCGGATTGAATATGTTGATCCCGTCTTCGGCCGTGCCGATCCAGATCATCCCCGAGCGGTCCTCATAGATCGAGTGGATCTGGTTCGCGCACAGGCTCTTGGGGTCGGACGGATCATGCTGATAGCCCGTGAGGCGCCCGGTTTTGCGGTCCAGGCAATTCAGCCCTCCCCTGGTGCCGATCCAGAGCAGGCCGCTGCGGTCTTCGCAGAGCGCGGTGACCTGGTCGTGCAGGAGCGCGCCCGTCATTTCCGGCCGGCTGAACCGTCCGGATTGACGGTCAAAGATGTTCAAGCCGTTTTCAGTGCCGATCCAGAGGGTCCCTTCCCTGTCCTCGTGTACAAAGAAGATATTGTCATTGCTCAGGCTGGCCGGATCGGCGGGATTGTTGCGGTAATGGATGAATTTCCCGCTTTTGATGTCCATGCGGTTGAGTCCGCCGCCATAGGTGCCGATCCAGAGCACGCCCTTGCTGTCCACGCAGATATCATGAATGTGATCGCAGTTGATACTGCCTTCCCGGTCCGCTGCATGTTGATAGTGGGTGAACCGACCGGATTTGCGGTCGAGCCGGTTCAGGCCGTTGTCGGTGCCGATCCAGAGCGCGCCGGCCCGGTCCTCGCGGATGACGCCGACGATGTCGTCGCTCAGGGAGCCGCTTTGGCCGGGAACGTGCCGGAAGCTTTGAAATTCCCCCTTGTTCGGATCGTAGCGGTTCAACCCGCCGTTGAAGGTGCCGATCCAGAGTATGCCGGCGCGGTCTTCATACAGCGACATGACGTAGCCGTGGCTCAGGCTGGACGGATCGCCGGGGATCTGCATGAACGCGGTGAAGTCGTAGCCGTCGAACCGGTTCAGCCCGTTCTCGGTCGCGAACCACATGAAGCCGTTGCGGTCCTGGAGGATGCGCAATACGGTGTTCTGGGAGAGTCCCTCGTTCCTGGAGATATGCACGAAATTGAACTCTTCGGCCTGCGGCGGCAAGCGCAGGCTAAGGGCGAATATCATGGATACGAAAAAGGTGGTTTGTTTTCGAATTTTGCCGCTCCTTGCTGTTTTTGCCGCGCAGCGAGCGGCCGCCCCGGCGGCGGAATGGGAAGAAGCGCTGGATCGGTATATCATCGTAAGCATGTTGTCTTTACGTTTTTTACCGGTCATTTGTTCATCTCCATATTGCTGGATCCGACAATTGCCGCAAGGTTCCGAGATGAGAGCGAATGCCCGCTGGCATCCCATGATTTGGATTTTGGCGCCCATGCTTAATTCTGCTATAATAGCGGAGCTTATTTAAAAAAAGGAAGTGAAAAAATGGCCAAGGCAATCAAACAGGTGTTTGGCAGGGAAATACTGGATTCGCGCGGCAACCCGACCGTGGAAGCCGAAGTGCTGCTGGAGGACGGGACAATAGGCCGCGCCGCCACGCCGTCGGGGGCTTCCACCGGCGTCCACGAGGCGTGCGAGCTGCGCGATGAGGACCCGAAGCGCTACAACGGCAAGGGCGTGCTGAAAGCGGTCGGCCACGTCAACGGCGCGATCGCCGCCGCGCTCAAAGGCAAAGATGCATTCGCGCAGAAGGAAGTGGACCGGGTCATGATCGACCTGGACGGGACCGAGAACAAGGGCCGGCTCGGGGCCAACGCCATCCTGGCCGTGAGCCTGGCCGTGGCCCGCGCCGCGGCCGCCAGCGCCCGGCTGCCCCTCTACCGCTACCTGGGGGGCGAAAAGGCCAACCTGATGCCGGTGCCCTGTTTCAATATCATGAACGGCGGCGCCCATGCCAACTGGCAGGGGACCGACCTGCAGGAGTTCATGATCGCTCCGGTCGGTGCTCCGAGTTTCCGCGAGGCACTGCGCTGGGGGGCG
The DNA here is from genome assembly GCA_035528155.1 of Patescibacteria group bacterium. Taxonomy (GTDB): domain Bacteria; phylum Acidobacteriota; class Aminicenantia; order UBA2199; family UBA2199; genus UBA2199. The sequence goes on from DATKZA010000129.1 coordinate 15,903, forward strand.
GAGACCTACCATGCCCTGAAGAAGGTCCTGAAGGACTCAGGCTATTCGACCGGCGTGGGCGACGAGGGCGGTTTCGCGCCGGCCCTGAAAACAAACGCCGAGGCGGTCGAGTTGATCCTTAAGGCTATCGCGGCCGCCGGTTACAAGCCCGGCGCGGACATCGCCATCGTCCTGGATCCCGCTTCCAGCAGCTTCTACGAGGACGGTTTTTACAATTTGCGCACCGAGAAGCGCAAGATCGATTCCGGGCAGATGGTGGCCATGTGGGCCGACTGGACGAAAAAATATCCCATCGTCGCCCTGGAAGACGGCCTAGCCGAGGACGACTGGGAAGGCTGGAAGCTCCTGAACCGCGAGATCGGCGCCAGGGTCGAGCTGGTCGGCGACGATCTCTTCGTCACCAATGTCAAGCGCATCAAGCGCGGCATCGAGGAGAAGGCGGCCAACGCCGTGCTGATCAAGCTGAACCAGATCGGCACGTTGAGCGAGACGGTGGCGGCCATCGAGATGGCGCGCGCCGCCGGCTGGGGGGCGATGGTATCGCACCGCAGCGGCGAGACGGTCGACAGCTTCATCGCCGACCTTACCGTGGCCATGGCCACCGGGCACCTGAAGACCGGCGCCCCCTGCCGCGGCGAGCGGGTGGAAAAATACAACCAGCTGCTGCGCATCGA
>DATKZA010000130.1:0-27067 GCA_035528155.1 Patescibacteria group bacterium
TATAATTCCTCCATGAAGAAAAATGCACTCTTCTGGCTCCTGGCCTTCGTTCTGACCTTGATCCTGGCTGTATACCAACGCCTTAGCGGCCCGACCTACCCTATCCGGGGCTCGGAAACGGTTGCCGGGAAAACGGCCAGATACAAATTCAACCGCAGTTGGACCAGCCACCGGCCCCTGCCGGTAAGCGTTTTTCTGGCCGAGGACGGGCTTGAGCTCCGCCTCCATCACCGCCGCTTTCCGTTCAGCGCCGACGAAAACTGGACGGTCGTGGCCATGAAAAAAAAAGACGGCATGTTCCAGGCGGAAGTTACAGGGCAGCCTGCCGCCGGCAAAGTAGCTTACAAAGTGGAAGCGACGGCCAAGGGAAAACACGCTTGGTTGAACCGCGGCCAGCCGGTCGTGGCCCGTTTCAAGGGCGAAGTACCCACTGTCCTGTTGATTTTTCATGTTCTATTCATGTTCGCCGCGATGTTGCTGGCCTTTCGCACCGGCCTGGAGGCGCTGCGCCGGGATGGCCGCTGGCAGAAACTCGTGCCCTGGACCCTGGCCGTGACTTTTTTCGGCGGCCTGATCCTTGGTCCCCTGGTGCAAAAATATGCCTTTGGGGCCTTTTGGACCGGCTTCCCGCTTGGTGGCGACCTGACCGACAGCAAGACCCTTTTTGCCGTTTTGTTCTGGCTGGCGGCCTTTTTCCTGCGCAAAAAGAGCCGCTGGTGGACAGTGGCTGCGACCGTGCTGATGATCGCGGTCTACCTCATTCCCCATTCCATGCTCGGGTCGGAATTGAATTATAAATCAGGAAAAATAGAAACTTCAGCGGGGATAAGTTCCCCTAGTATAAAGTAAAATCGAAAAAGTCTAAATTAAAAGAGAAGATCCCTTCAGATAATTTTCAAGGACCGCAATCCCAAGGCCTAGCAGTTTTTCTTTCAAGATAGAACTCTTCTGTCACCATCTTCATATTTTTTCATTCTCCCGCTTGCTAAGCTTTGCTTTGAGTGCTCATTCGTCGCATCAAAGCAGCTTGGCAATCGTTTGCAGCTGCATGAAGCTTGTACCTTCGTAGATTTTGCCGATCTTGGCATCGCGATAGTATTTCTCAGCCGGGTAGTCCTTGCTGAAGCCATAGCCGCCGAACAGCTCCAGACTTTCGCTGGCCACCCACTCGGCGACCTGACTGGTGAAGTATTTAGCCATGGCGGCTTCCTTTATGAAAGGCAAGCACTGGTCCTTGAGGCGGGCGGCATTGTAGGTCAGTAAACGGGCGGCCTCGATGCGGCTGGCCATCTCTGCCAGACGGAACTGGACGGCCTGGAAATTGAAGATCGGCCGGCCGAACTGCTGACGCTCTCTGCTGTAAGCCAGAGCTGCCGCCATCGCCCCTTCGGCCAATCCCAGCATCTGGGCGGCAATGCCGATACGACCTTCGTTGAGGGTTTCGATGGCTATTTTGTAACCCTTGCCGACAGTCCCCAGAACCTGGTCATGGCCGAGCTTCACATCATCCAGACAAAGTTCGCAGGTTGAACTGGCACGAATGCCGAGCTTGTTCTCCTTCTTGCCGATGGAAAAACCGGAACTGTCGCGATCGATCAAAAAAGCGGTGATGCCTTTGTGTCCGGCCTTCGGGTCGACGGTGGCAAAAACGATGAAGACCTCGGCCTGCTGGGCGTTGGTTATCCAAAGCTTGGCACCGTTGAGCACATAGCCGTCAGCCACGGGCCTGGCCCGACATTTAAGTGCGAAAGCGTCGGAACCCGAATCGGCTTCAGAAAGGGCGTAGGAGCCGACTTTTTCACTGGCAAGCCAGGGCAGATACTTTGCCTTTTGCTCGGCGGTCCCATAGCGAATGATACAATTGTTGACCACGGTGTTTTGCACATCCACCAATACGCCCACAGCCGCATCGACTTTGCTGAGCTCCTCGATGACAATAATAGAATTGAAGAAGTTGGAACCGCTGCCGCCATACTCGGCAGGGATCTCGATACCCATCAGCCCCAGGGAAAATAGCTTTGGCAGCAAGGCGGGGTTCATCTGCTGTTCTTCATCCATGGTCATCCGCAGGGGCTCTATCTCGACCTTGGCGAATTTTGCTACCAGTTCGCACAGAGCTTGTTCTTCGTCATTCAGGACAGTTAATGGACTGGACATTTTGGGTTCCTCTCAATTAAAAATTACTATTGCCGTGTACCCCGGATATTCCTTATAATCATGGTACTCCATGAAAGCGGCGCAAATCAAAGAAAATTCCTGGTCGCCGGATATAACTACTCACTTGTTCCCTGCTACTGCCCCTGGCGGTAGACAATGGCCACCAGCGTTTTATCATTGCCCCCCATATTCACCGACAAGCCATACGGGCGCTTGGACGCGACATCTATCTTCCAGTCTCCGGCTTTGCCGGTCAATTGCTCCCAGATGGTGATAGCCTGATGTACGCCGGTTGCGCCGGTGGGATGCCCCCATCCGATCAAGCCGCCGGAAGTGTTAAAGGGAATGCTGCCCTGGCGCGAGGTGCTTCCTGCCAGGACAAAATCGGGGCCTTCGCCCGCTTTACAGAGCCCCATGGCTTCAAGTGACATGATGCCGGCTATAGTAAAGCAATCGTGGCATTCAACCGTCCCCAGATCGGCACTGGTGATTCCGGCCATTTTCAGGGCCTGGCTCACCGCCCGCTCGGTCGTTTCGAGGCGGAATGCCTCTGTGACCGGCAGGGTCAGGTCGGCCTGGACCTGCGCCCAACCCAGAACTTCAACCGCCTCTTTTTTACTGCAGCCAATGCGCTTTAGTCCACTTTCGGACACAATGGCAATGGCCGCGGCACCATCAGAGACTTTTGAGCAATCATAGAAATTGAGATGCTCCACAAATGACCGTGGATTGGGTTCACTCAAGGCCAGGGCTTCCAGATCGAGGCTTTTGTTGTGATACTCCTGGGCGCTGGGGCAGAGACGGGCGTTTTCAATGGCATTGCGATACCAGCGGGCCAAGGCACGGCGCGTGCGCTCGCGGCCGAATTTTTCGAAATAGACTCCGGCGCGGTCACTGAATTTGGCCGGAAAAAAAAAAGCATGGCCGGTTTTTCGTTCGCCCCGGTACCAGCCGGCACCGGCCAGGATGTCGGCACCATATACCGCTTTAACCGTGTTTTGCACCTCGACGCCGATGGCCAAAGCCACCTCGGCGGTCTCTGCCAGAACCGATTTGATGCCATTCAATAGTGCCAGTCCGCCTGATGCGCAGGCCCCTTCGACACGGGTGCACGATTTCCAGCGCAGTCCTTCGTCGATGGTGGGAATCATGGCCGTCAAATTGCCTTGATGATTGAAGCGCGCAGCCATAAAATTACCGATCACACCTTCATCGACAGCCTGAGCACCGCCGATCATCTTCAAAGTTCCCTGCCCCGCTTCCTTGATATATTCTTCGAGTCCGGGCCGGGGTTTTTTGGGATGGAATTCCTTCCGCCCCGTGCCCATTGAAATCGTGTTGTATCCCGCGGTCATGAATATTTTTCGGCGCATTTTCTTCATTTGCTCACCTCAGAGAAATGGTTGTTGATTGGACCATAGGCATGATAAAAACCGGTCGTTAACACGGCGTTGACATCGCTCTCCTTTTGAGCCACCCCCTGGCTCAGCAATTGCAGTCCAATCTCTCTGGAGCGCAGGCCATAGGCTTTTGCCAGTTGCGCCCCGAGGGTGTTCAGCACCTGTAATTCGCCGAAATAGGTCTGCAGGAAGGTGTCTTTATCGGCAAGGGCGATGACGGCTTTCCAAGGTTGAAATATCTTGGGTAGAGGGCCCAGGCTATCATCGCAGCGCGATTGCAGATTTGCCAATGACTGATAGTCTTTTTGTTTTGGATCATAAATGGCACTGGGCCGGTTTTTTTCATATTTGAAAAAGCCGTCTTTTTGCGAGCCGTCAGGGAACTGGCCGCCGCGCACTCCCTGGGCGATCAACTCATCGAGTAGCGGACTGTGCAGGTTTTCGCCGGCAACATAAGGGCTCATGACACGCAGGATCAGCTGGCACACATCCAGACCGACATAATCGCAGAGCTGAAAAATGCCCATCGGTCGCAGCAGAAAATCCTGGCTCACCCTGTTGATCATGTATACGGCATCGGCGAAGGTCACCTCCGCCTGCAGGCGTTCGATTTCACTGCTGGCATGTAGAAAGTCGCGCATAAAGTGGCCATTACCGATGAAGCCGGCAAAATCGTTGGCCGGGACGATGGTCTTGCGCAGGTTTTTGGCATAGCTGCCGGCAAAGTCAAGCAACTCCGACTGAGTGGTTTTGGCACTGATCAATTCCACCAGTTTTTGCACGGCAGGTGGATTGTAGAAATGGAAACCGAGAATACGACCACCAAGACCGGCTTTCTCGTCGAGTTCGTGAATGGGGATGGCCGAGGTGTTGCTAAAGAACCATGGGGAATTGAGGTTGTTCTTGTTTATTTGCGATAATACTTTGGTTTTGACTGCTATATTCTCAACAATCGCCTCAAAAATCATGGTCGATTCATAAGCCGCTTCCAGAGCTGTAGTAGGACGGACGATGTTCAAGGCATCAGCGATATATTGAGCAATGATGTCGCTGTTTTCGATCAAATCCTCGCGCTCCTGATAGACCTGGCGCAGGCGGACGATATTCTTTTCGGCGACTTTTTGGATCTGCGCCTGCAGATAGGGCATCAACCCGGCCAGGGCGGCATGGGAAATGTCTATGGCCTGCAAGACGAATGGCTGCGAGCGATTCTCTGCTTTCTGGCTCAGGTCAACCATTTCCAGCGCCGTCAGCAGGACGATACCACTGCCCATTTTTCCGCCGGCACCCAATACGGATACGTTCCTCAGTCTTTCAGTATAAGTCATCGCACTCTCCTATGTCATAAATAATAATTGTCCGGCAGGTCTCACCATTTTGCCGGACGCTTCTCCAGGAAGGCACTCATTCCTTCCAAGCCTTCGTTGCCGAACAGAGAACTGAACTCGCTGGTTTCCAGAAGACAGCCAGCCTTGAAGTCGATCGCCAATCCCTGGCGGCACACTTTTTTTACCAAGCGTACGGCGGCCGGACCCTTGGTTGTGATTTTTCGTGCCAATTCGCTTGTTTCAGTCAACAATTGCTCCGGGGCCACCACTTTTTGCACCAACCCCAAGCGCAAAGCCTCGTCGGCGCCGATCAATTCGCCGCTGATCAGCAGATAGAGGGCATTGCCCAAGCCGATCAGCCGGGGCAGACGCTGGGTCCCGGCGAACCCCGGTATCAGGCCGAGATTGACTTCCGGTTGGCCGAATTTGGCTTTGCTGCTGGCAATGCGGATGTCACAGGCCAACGCCAGTTCGCAGCCGCCGCCAAGGGCAAAGCCGTTTACCGCGGCGATTACCGGCATGTCAAGCTGTTCAAGACGGGCGAAGGTCTGTTGCCCGATGGCGGAAATTTCTTTTCCCTGGGCCGGATCCATGTCCTTCAATTCGGCGATATCGGCACCGGCCACAAATGCATTGCCGGCGCCGGTGATGATCAGGACTTTGATATCCCGGCGCTCAGCGAATTCACTCAACCAGGCATTCATCTCGGCAAAGAACTGCCGGTTCAGGGCATTCATTGCCTTGGGACGGCTGATGGTCAAGGTCGCAAAGCCTTCATTGATGTCAGTGGATAAGATTTCGTAATTCAACTTTTCACCTCCTGATGGAAAAAAAGAAATTTTTTAGGAGCCTTCCGGCAATGAAATTTCAGCCTTAAACAGCTGATTTAATCTTTTCACGCTTAATAAAATATAATAAAAAAATATTTTTTGCAATTTTTCTTAGGGCAAAAGTTAATTAAATATAGTATTGCATTATTTGCTATTGCATTATGTTGACATTAAAAATTTTTTATAGTTAGATATACCAATATCAAGTTAAGGAGGCCAGCTTGGACTATTTATTGAGTGAAGAGCAAAAAATGGTCAAGGAAATGGTGGCAAAATTTGCCAGAGAAGAAATCGCTCCCTATGCCCGGGCGAACCAGGCCCAGGAGATTTTTCCGGCTGAAATCATCAAAAAAGCAGGCGCGCTTGGCTTGATGGGCATCGCTTATCCGGCAGAATATGGCGGCAGTGGTATGGATTATATCTCCTACATGCTGGCCATCGAGCAGATTTCGCGATATTGCGCTTCGACCGGAGTCATCATCTCGGCCCATTCGTCACTTTGTATCGATCCGATCTATCGTTTCGGCAGCGAAGAACAGAAACAAAAATATCTTCCGTCATTGTGCAAAGGGGAAAAGATCGGCTGTTTCGCACTGACCGAGCCGGGTGCCGGTTCCGATGCCGGCGGTTTGAAAACAGTCGCTGTGCTGGCCAATGACCACTGGGTACTGAATGGCGGCAAGAATTTTATTTCCAATGCTTGTGAAGCCGACGTGGCGGTGGTCATGGCTTTGACCGAGCCGGCGCAAAAGACGAGAGGTATCAGCGCCTTTATTGTCGAGAAAGGGACACCGGGTTTCAGTATTGGCAAGAAGGAACATAAATTGGGCATCGGCGCCTGCTCGAACGCCGAACTCATCTTCGAAGACTGCGCTATCCCCAAGGCGAATTTACTTGGTGAAATCAATAAAGGCTTCAAGATCGCCATGATGACACTGGATGGAGGCAGGCTGGGTATCGCCTCACAAGCGCTCGGCATCGCCAGGGCTGCATTTGAAGATGCCTGCAAATACGCCAAGGAACGGGAGCAATTCAATCAACCCATCGCCAATTTCCAGGCGATTCAATGGATGATTGCCGATATGTGCAGCGAATATGAAGCCGCCTGGCTGTTGACTTACCGGGCCTCGCTGCTGAAAGATAAGGGGCTCAATTATTCCAAAGAAGCGGCCATGGCCAAGTTGAAGGCCTCTGAAACCGCTTCCTTTTGTGCCAACAAAGCCATGCAAATACATGGTGGCTATGGCTATACCAAAGAATTCGACGTGGAACGATACCTGCGCGATGCCAAAATAACGGAAATCTATGAAGGCACGAGCGAGATCATGCGCACAATCATTGCCGGGGCCTGCTTGAAATAAAAGCGACCCCATGAATCGTATCAGAGTCGTAACCGCGGCTGCCCTGTTCGATGGTCATGATGTTTCCATTAACATCTTTAGAAAACTTCTCCAGAAAAAAGGGATTGAGGTCATTCATCTCGGCCACAACCATGCAGTCAAGGAAATTGTCACAGTGGCGCTACAGGAGGATGCCGATGCAATCCTGATCAGCTCCTATCAGGGCGGCCACAATGAATTCTTCCGTTATGCCGTGGACAGCTTCAAGGAACTGTCCATTGGCAATGTCCTCATCTTCGGGGGCGGTGGCGGTGTGATTCTCCCTGCCGAGATAATGGAACTGGAAGCCTATGGGGTCGAAAAAATCTATCATGCCAGCGATGGCCAAAAAATGGGTATCAACGGCATTGTCGATGACATTATCGCCCGGATAAACAGAAAAAAAGACAGTAGCACGGACAATGGTCTGCAGGACATCGGCGCAGCGCAAGTCGCCAGCTTGAATGTCTCTGCCCACCTGAACATCGCCAAGCAGATCACCTTCATTGAAAACAACCTGCAAGCTGGTGATGGTTCGGCAGCCTACAAAAAATTATATGCCGCCCATGATCAGAAAAAATCTCTGGTTCTGGGCGTCACCGGAACCGGAGGCAGCGGCAAGAGTTCATTGATCGATGAATTGATCAACCGCTTCCTGAAAATTACCAGCGCCTTCCATATCGGGGTGCTGACCATTGATCCAACCAGAAGGGTTTCCGGCGGAGCCCTGCTCGGTGACCGCATTCGCTTCAATAATATAAATGATCCCCGGGTCTATTATCGGAGTTTTGCCACCCGTGAAAGCCGGTCGGAAATTACTCTGGCGCTGCCGGATGTCATCGCGGTTCTCAAAGCCAGCGGCTTTGATCTGATCATCGTCGAAACCAGTGGTATCGGCCAGGGCGACAGCCGCGTGGTCGATTTTTGCGACTGTTCGGTTTATGTGATGACCTCCGAGTTCGGCGCACCTTCACAACTCGATAAAATCGACATGCTGGAAGCGGCTGAATACATCGTCATCAACAAATTTGAAAAAGCAGGATCAGAAGATGCGTTTCGGGAGGTCAGCCGCAATTACCTGCACAACCATGATATCAAGGTGCCCCCAGCACAATCGCCGTTCGAACTCAATATCCCGATTTATGGCACCAGCAGCAACCAATTCAATAACCATAGCTTGAATAAACTGTTCAGAGACCTGCTGCAACGGGTGAAGGAAAAAAGAAATCACAAAATCGCAGTCAAGGAAAAACTGCTCGCGCTGCTGCCAACAGAGAGCAAATTCGATTTCGGTACCATTGCCAAGAACCGCACCCATTATCTGGCGGATATTGCTGCGGCAATTAAAAAGTATCATCTTCAAGCCCGCGAGCAGGCGCTTATCGCCGGCCAGTGTGACAGCATCAAACAGAGTCTGGAATTGTTTGCAGAGGAAGAGACGAAACTGGCAATGCAGCAAAAATATGAGGAACTATATGCGCAATTGAGCCTAGAGTCCAGGCAGATCATGGACCGCTGGGAGCAATTAAAGGCAGGTTATAGCCAGGATATCCTGACCTATAAGATTCAAAAGAAAGAGATGACTGTCGAACTCTTCTGCCAGACGATCTCCGGCCTGAAGATTCCAAAAGTGGCTCTGCCCGGCTATGGTCACTGGCATGACCGCTTGTTGTTTTTCTTCAAGGAGAATCTGCCTGGTTATTTCCCATTCACCGCCGGTGTCTTTCCTTTTCGCCGCATCAGCGAAGATCCCAAGCGGCAGTTTGCCGGTGAGGGCAGCGCCCGGCGAACCAATAACCGCTTTCATTATCTGACCGCCAGTGAGCCGGCGAAACGATTGTCGGTGGCCTTTGATGGGATTACCCTCTATGGCGAAGATCCAGCGCCGGAACCTGACATATACGGCAAGATCGGGGAAAGTGGCGTCAGTATCTGTACCATAGAGAACATGGCTGAGTTGTTTGCCGGCTTCGACCTGACCAATCCACTCACATCCGTCTCGATGACGATCAACGCTCCGGCGCCGATCATGGTGGCCATGTTTTTTATGGTTGCCTACCAGCGGGAATTGGAGAAATTGGGGCCGGAGGCAACTGCTGCTGCAAAAGCAGAGTTGAAAGTGGCCACCTTCAGGCGATTGCGCGGCACCATCCAGGCTGATATTCTGAAAGAGGATCAGGGACAGAACTCCTGTATTTTTTCCATTGATTTTGCCATGAAGCTGATCGGCGACGTACAAAAATATCTGTCTGAGAACAGGATCGAAAACTATTACTCTTTAAGTATCAGTGGTTATCATATCGCCGAAGCCGGGGCCAATCCGATCACCCAGCTTGCCTTCACACTGGCCAATGGCTTTACCTATGTCGAGTATTTTCTCAACTGCGGCTTGAAAATCGATGAATTCGCTCCCAATCTTTCCTTCTTCTTCAGCAATGGCATGGAAATGGAGTATTCGGTTATCGGCCGGGTGGCCAGGAGGATTTGGGCCATTGCCATACGGGACATTTATCACGGCAATGAAAGAAGCCAGAAACTGAAATACCATATTCAGACCTCCGGTCGTTCCTTGCACGCACAGGAAATCAATTTCAACGATATCCGCACCACTCTGCAAGCCCTGCTGGCTTTCAATGACAATTGCAATTCGCTGCACACCAATTCCTATGATGAAGCCATCACCACCCCGACCGAAGAGTCAGTCCGACGTTCGATGGCAATTCAGATGATCCTGTCCAATGAATTCGGGCCGCTGAAAAATGAGAACCCTCTGCAAGGAACGTTTATCATTGAAGAATTGACCGATCTGGTGCAAGAAGCCGTCCTCACTGAGTTCAACCGCCTGTCATCGCGCGGAGGCGTGCTGGGAGCAATGGAAACGCAATATCAACGGTCGAAAATTCAGGAAGAATCATTGTTTTATGAAGAACTGAAACAATCGGGCGCCTACCCTATCATCGGCGTCAACAAATTTGTCAACGAAAAACAGGAAAATCCCTATGATAAAATGAATATCACCCGTAGCTCGAAAGAGGAGAAGGAGCGGATACTTAGTGAACTGCAATGTTTCCAGGAAAAAAACCGGGAGCAGGCAAAGCGGGCGCTTGAAAAGCTGCGCGAAGTGGCTCTCGGCAGCGGCAATATCTTTGCCGAGCTGCTCGATACAGTGCAAGTTGCTTCTCTTGGTCAGATTACCCGGGTTCTCTATGAGGTCGGCGGCCAGTACCGTCGTGGAATTTAAAGAGGTGAATGATGATAAAAGCAGACCGGATCGGCGAACTGTCCAGGGAAGAATTGCTGCAACTGACGCAAGTATATGCCAAAAACTGGCTTGCTCATGATGGTTCATGGTTCCTTTCCATTGAGGAAAAATACGGTTTGGCTAAGACCATCGAAATCGATATCGAGTCGTGGCGAAAATTCACCGTCATTGAAGCCGCACGTCTGATCGAGTTTCTGCAATTGGGAAAAAACTCGGGTCTTTCAGGCTTGAAAAAAGCCCTGGCTTTTCGCCTCTATGCCTCGCTGAATGAGGACGAAATGGTTCTCATTGACGAAAATACCCTTGAATACAGGGTAAAAACCTGTCGGGTGCAGCAGGCGAGACGACGTAAAAAACTGCCCGATTTTCCCTGCCAACCGGTGGGACTGGTGGAGTATGGCCTCTTTGCCAGCGCAATCGATGCCGCTTTTCACACCGAAGTCGTCAGTTGTCCGCCGAATATTACCCACCCTGATCATTATTGTATCTGGCGCTTCCGCCTCGGCGCTTAAACCCTTTTTCAAAAGCAACCGGCCGCAGGTTTTCTTGCGGACAGCCCTGCAGGTCAAATCTCCGGTACGCTGATTATACTTTCGAGCACATCCCGGGAACGTTTATCGTCGGGGTTGGCTTCGATGGACTTGCGCAGCGTTTCCACCGCATCGTTGATCCTGCGCAGATTATAATAGGACATGCCGAGATGGTACAGGGCGGCCTTGTCTTCGTGGCTGGCTTCAATGACCTTCAGGAAGTGGGGAATGGCGTTTTCGTGCTGGCCGATGGCATTCAGATTGATACCCAGGTGATAGTTGGCAATGACCGAGTCCGGATTCATTTCCAACAATTTCGTGAAAGCCGCGATGGCTTTCTGCTGGCTCCCCTGGTGGTAGTAGGCAATGCCCAGCCAGTAGTAAGCGCCGATGAATCCGGAGTCGAGATCAAGGCACTTTTCAAAGCTGCTGACCGCGTCACTGATCCGGCCGCTCCGGTAATAACTGATGCCCAGGTTGTAGTAATCCTTTGCCTGGCCGGGATTGGTTTCGATGGCTTTCCGGTAGCTGGCAATGGACTCGTTTATGGCCCCGGCTTGGTAATATAGTTCACCCAGGATACTGTGAATGTAGGGATTCTGCTGGTCCACCTGCAGCAGGTTCTTGGCTGCCTCGAGGGCTTTCTTGATCTTGCCCTTGGCTTGCAGCAGGTTCAACTGATATACCCAGTAAGAAACGCTATTGCTGTTTTTTACGGGTTTACCGCACAGCGGGCAGAAGTTGTACTTGGCTGCCAGTGCCTCTCCGCACTGTTCGCATCTATTGGCAATTTTTATCCGTGGCGCAGATTTCTTTTTTTTACCTTCATCGGCATGCTTCGATATCATTTTAGCCTCCAGGCTTCATTTTTGATAAGGATTGTAAACGCGAAAGAGTAAATTGTCAATTCGTTAAAAATATATTTCAACTTCTGAATATGGCACTTTGTTTTCGGCCACTTTTTATCCGGATTTCAAAAGCGCATCTTCCTTGTCAAAAAAAATCCTTTTTTCAAGGATTTTCTACAAAAAAGTCACGGCTGCCTTTGATTTACTTTTTTTAAAAAATAGTTTATATTAGAAGACCAGCAAATAAAATTTAGCGAAAAATGTGCAATTAAAATAAAGAAAAGGAGGGTGTAATGATCGGAATAGTTGGTTATGGCAGTCATATCCCGCGCTACAGGATCAGGGTTGAAGAAATCGCCAAAGTTTGGGGCGCGGACGCTCCATCGTACAAAAAAGGCCTGGGGTTGAATGAGAAATCGGTGCCGGCGCCGGATGAGGATTGCGCTACTCTTGCAGTGAACGCATCCCGCAACGCTCTGCGCAGAGCAAACATCGACCCGAAACAGATCGGGGCAGTATATGTGGGAAGCGAATCCCATCCTTATGCTGTAAAGCCTACCGGCACGATCGTCTCCGAAGCTCTAGGCGCTTGTCCCTTTGTCCATACTGCGGATCTCGAGTTCGCCTGCAAAGCCGGAACGGAAGGCATGTTTATCGCGCTGCACCTGGTCAAATCAGCCGTTGTACAATATGCGTTGGCAGTGGGCGCGGACACATCCCAGGGGGCGCCTGGCGACGCATTGGAATTTTCGGCAGCCGCAGGCGCAGCCGCTTTTATCATGGGTTCAAAAAACCTGGCAGCGGAATTACTGGACACTCATTGTTATATGACCGATACCCCGGATTTCTGGCGTCGTGAACACGCCTATTACCCGGAACACGGAGGGCGTTTTACCGGGAAACCCGCTTATGAAAAACATCTCTTTAGCGCTACCGCCGGAATGCTGGAAAAAGCAAAACTGAAACCCGAAGATATCAGCTATGTGATTTTTCACCAACCCAACGGTAAATTCCCGGTCAATGCGGCGCAAAAACTTGGATTCAAAGAGCCGCAATACAAATTAGGGCTGCTATGTCCCACTTTGGGTAACACCTACTCCGGTTCATCGCCCATGGGTCTCGCGGCAACCCTTGACGCGGCGGAACCCGATCGCTTGATTTTGCTGGTTTCCTACGGCTCCGGCGCCGGCAGCGATGCATTTGTATTCCGCACCACCAAAAAACTGCTTGAAATCCGCGATCTGGCTCCCAAAACTCGTAAGCAACTGGATGAGCACAAACAGTACATTGAATACGGAACCTACGCCAAATTCAGGCGAAAAATTCTTCGGCCGGAATAAGGAGGAAACCCATGAATGAAGTAGCAGTAATAGGAGTCGGGATGACGAAATGGGGAGAACTGTGGGAAAAATCTCTCCGTGATATTTCAGTGGAAGCTGCCTTAAAATGCCTTGATGACGCGGGCGTCGATAAAGTAGACTCTATCACCGTTGGAACCATGTCCGGCGGGTTGTTTAACGCCCAGGAGCATTTAGGTAGCCTCGTGGCCGATTACCTCGGCCAGCGTTTCGTCCCTGCCACCCGCGTGGAATCCGCTTGCGCTTCCGGTGGGTTGGCTGTGAAAACCGCTTACATGGAAGTGGCCTCCGGCTTATCCCAATATGCGCTGGCCGTGGGTGTGGAAAAAATGACCGACGTGGATGGAGGCGATGCAACATTTGCTTTGGCTACTGCATCCGACTATGATTATGAAGGCTTTCACGGCATTACCTTCCCCGGGCTTTACGCCCTGATGGCAGTCACTCATATGAAAAAATACGGCACCAGCCTCGAACAATTGGCGCAAGTTTCGGTGAAAAACCATCACAACGGCAGCATGAATCCCCATGCGCAGTTCCCATGCCCAGTAACCTTGGACCAGGTCATGACCTCCACGATGGTAGCGGATCCACTTCGCCTTCTTCATTGTTCACCCATCACCGACGGCGCGGCCGCAGTTCTGCTGGCTCCAGTGGCAGTGGCTAAAAAAATGAACAAACCCTACGCTGTGATCACGGGGATCGGTCATGCTTCGGATACCATTGCTTTGTGCCAGAGGAAAGATTTCGCCAAGCTGGAGGTAGTGGAAGTCGCCGTGCAGCGGGCGCTCAAAATGGCGGAAAAAACCATACGCGATATCAACTTTGCGGAAGTCCACGACTGTTTTTCCATTGCCGAGATCATCGTAATGGAAGCCCTGGGAGTGGTAGAATCAGGTCAAGGCGGACCGGCAACCATGAATGGATTGACCGCCCTGGATGGTGGTTTTCCAATTAATCCATCCGGCGGGTTAAAATCCAAGGGCCATCCTGTCGGCGCCACGGGCGTGGCTCAGGTAGTCGAAGCGGTTAATCAACTTCGCGGACAGGCAGGGCCACGGCAAATCAAAAACGCCAGGACGGCGTTAACTCAAAATATGGGAGGTTCAGGCGCCAGTTGCGTAATTCATATATTGGAGGCACGATAATGGGAATGCATGTAGCTAGATATTGGCGAGAAATACCCGAGCGTTACCGGATGGAAGCGGGAAAATGCAAAAAATGCGGCACGATTCACTTCCCGGCACGGCTCATTTGCCCCGGTTGCCAAGGAAGGGAATTTGCAACCGTCAGACTCTCAGGCAAAGGCGAACTGGCAACCTTCACCATTATCCGGGTTGCCCCCACAGGGTTCGGAGATTTGACTCCTTATGCCGTGGGCATTGTAAAAATGGATGAAGGCATCCACGTCATGGCCCAGATCGTCGACTGTAACCCCGAAGAATTAAAAATCGGTGACCGCGTCGTATCCCAATTCCGCCGGATCAATCAGGAAGGAAAAACCGGCATGATTATCTACGGGTACAAGTTCGTACCGGATCTGGGATTATAAAACCAAAATAGTAGGATAGACACAGACAATCGATGTTCAAACGAATTCTAATAGCCAACCGAGGTGAGGTGGCCCTGCGAATTATTAAAGCCTGTAAAAAAATGGGAATCGAAACCGCTGCGGTTTATTCCACGGCAGACAAGGATTCACCCCACCTCGCGCAGGCAGACATAACCGTATGCATCGGTCCGGGACCAAGCAGCCGCAGTTACTTAAACAGGGAAGCCATACTCCAGGCCGGGTTCAATAGCGAATGCCAGGCGATTCATCCCGGGTTTGGCTTCCTGGCGGAAGACCAGTTGTTTTCCTATATGTGCCGGCAGCATAAATTGATTTTTATCGGGCCTTCGCCCAATTCCATCCAGGTCATGGGCAACAAATCCCAGGCCAAACAATCTGTAAAACAGGCCGGACTGCCCACTATTCCAGGGTCGGAAGGGAATCTGAAAAACATGGATGAGGCCATGGCCCTGGCAAATGAATTGGGGTACCCGGTTTTATTAAAAGCAACAGCCGGAGGAGGCGGAAAAGGCATCCGCCCCTGTCACAATGGAGAAGAATTTAAAAGCCTTTGTCTCCAGGCCAGTATGGAAGCCGAAAAAGCCTTCGGCTGCGGCGATCTATACATGGAAAAGCTGATCCTAAAAGGACGGCATATCGAATTTCAAGTACTGGCCGACGCTTTTCACAACGTGATTCACCTGGGTGAACGGGAATGCTCCATCCAGAGAAAGAATCAGAAACTCATCGAAGAATCCCCATCCCCGGCCATGGATCCCAAAACCCGCAGCAAAGCGGGCGCGCAAGTGGCCGAAGCCATGAAAAAGATCGGTTACCTCAATGCCGGAACGATCGAATTCCTAATGGATGAGCATAAGAAACTTTACTTCATGGAAATGAACACCCGGCTGCAGGTGGAGCATCCGGTAACTGAGATGATCACCGGGATAGATATCGTGGAGGAGCAGATCAAAATCGCCGCCAACCATCCTTTGTCGTGCACTCAGGATCAAGTCTCTTTCAGCGGACATGCCGTCGAATGCCGTATTAACGCCGAAGACCCGGACAACGATTTTGCCCCTTCTCCCGGTACCATAACCGGTTTCAGCCCCCCACTGGGCGAAGGTCCCGGCAAAATTCGCCTGGATACCCATGTGGCAGCGGGTTATGAAATACCTTCTTTTTATGATTCCATGATTTGCAAAATCATCGCTCACGGCGAAGACCGCGCCGCCGCTATTCAAACCATGGTGAATGCGCTGAGAGCATTCGAGATCAAAGGTATTAAAACCACTATCCCCCTTCACCTTGAAATACTCAATTCGAAGATATTCAAAGAAGGAAATTATCACACCAATTCTCTTGCGGAAATCATGGGGTAAGGGAGGCGTAAAAAATGGCAAAAGTATTAATGGAACGTATCGGTTCGCCCATCGAGACGTTTATGGACCCGGTCGACTTCAAAACAAACCTGGAGTACATGAAACGATTGAACGAAAGTTACCTGTCCAAACGGGAGGAGGTCAAAGCAGGTTGGGGCGAGCAATATGTGGAACGGGCGCATAAAAAAGGAAAAATGACCACCTGGGAACGGATCGAATTTTTAAAGGACCCCGGCAGCAGGGTATTCCCCATCGGGACCTTTGTGAACTACGGATTGGAATTCGGTGAGGGCAGCAATAAACGCAAAGCGCCCGGGGCAGGAGTGGTTACCGCATTTGTTAAAATCGAGAACCGCCACGTGATAGTAATCGCCAACGACAATACCGTGGCTTCCGGTTCTTGGTGGCCCCTGACGCCTGAAAAAATCGAACGGGCGCAGGAAATTGCGCTTCGACTCCGGCTTCCCGTGGTATATATTATCGATTGCAGCGGTTTGTTTTTGCCGGAGCAATCCAAAACCTTTCCTGGAAAAACCGGGGCGGGATACATATTTAAAATGAACGCGTTATTAAGCGCCCAGCAGGTGCCCCAGATAGCCGGTGTGTTCGGCGACTGCATCGCCGGCGGAGGGTATATGCCCATCATCAGCGATATCGTCTACATGACCGAGCAAGCTTATATGGTCATTGCCGGCGCCGCATTGGTTAAAGGCGGCAAGGGCCAGCAAATCACTTCCCTTACCATCGGCGGGCCTGACATCCATGTCAATATCTCCAACTGCGCGGACTACAGGGTTCCCGATGACAAAACGCTCCTCTCAAATATCAAGAAAGAAATCGCCAAACTCCCGTCCAGCGGTATCGAATATTATTACTACGGCCAGGAGCCAGCTCCTCCTCTTTTCGACCCCGCTGAAATCGAAGGGATATTTCCCATGGATTACAGGGTCACCTATGATATCCGGCAAGTTATCGCCCGGATCGTGGATAATTCTCTTTTCTGGGAAATTTTCCCCGACAAGGGCAAGGAAATTGTCTGCGGTGTCGGCAAGATCAATGGATTGTATGTGGGTATCGTCGCCAACAACCAGAATTTGACCGAACATCCTGTGCACAAACGCAGTAAACGGCCTGGAGGCATCCTGTACAAGGATGGCATCGCTAAAATAACGACGTTCTCCAGGGCCTGTAATTGCGATGGTATCCCTATCGTATGGTTGCATGATATCGCGGGTTTCGACATCGGCCCCGAAGCGGAAAAAATGGGCTTATTGGGATGGGGTTCCAATTTGATTTACACCAATTCCACCAACTCCGTCCCGTCCATTACCGTGCTTTTGCGAAAAGCCTCCGGAGCCGGATACTACGCCATGAACGGAAGACCTTACGAACCCATCGTGCAATTCTCCACTCCACTTACACGGTTGGCAGTGATGGAAGGCAGAACATTGGCAATCGGCGCGTTCCGGACAAAATTGGATGAGAATTTCAATATTATTTTTACAAGCCAGGAAGAGTACGACAAGGTAAAAAAAGGAATGGATGAGTTGGAACTCCGTATTAGCGAAGATATGAACCCGATGCTCAGCGCGCGCCAGTTGGATACGGATGAAATTATCCTGTTAAGCGAATTGCGGTCTTACCTGGAAACCGTCACGGAAATGACCTACCAGAGCATCGGCTACAGGCGTGTTAAAAACCCGCGCATTTGGTCTTTGCATGATATCGATGCATTATCCGGGGATACAGGAGATTGAAATGACAGATGAGAAATCAGGGTCATTGACAGCTCTTGCGGAATTCAGGGATTCGCACTACATAGTCCTATCTCCCTCAGTGGGAAATTATTCATCCATGCCCCAACCCGGCGCCTTCCTTCCCGGCGGTTCTTTTGTCGGCAGGCTTAATATTTTGAATACTTTTTACGATCTCTGTTTGCCTGGCGCTGTTTCCGGACTGGTGGTGGCGGACAGCGAAAAAGATTTTATTTTCCCCGTGGAATACGGGCAGGAATTGTTTCGTTTAAGCCAGGATAAACGTTTCCTCGAACCGGGAGAGCAAGCCGTCCAGTTGATTTCCAAAGCCGAGGAGGATGCGGAATCCGAAGCAGGTTGCGTAATTAGCGCATTTACCACCGGTATTTTTTATGACAAACCTGCTCCCGATTCACCGCCGTTCGTAGCTGTAGGGCAGGAGATAAAAAAAGGGAAAACATTGGGATTGATCGAAGTGATGAAGACTTTTAATTACATTAGTTTCCCTGGGACCGATAAAGGCGACACCGGGATAATTAAAAAAATATATGTGAAAGATTCACAGGAAGTCAAATTAGGGCAACCGTTATTTCTTATAGATTAGCCACAACGCACGAAGGACGGGACTTCGTGGTAAAAAATTAAAGGAGGTTAAATATGTCTTTAAATTTTGATTTGCCTGAAGAAGCTATAATGATTCGTAACACCGTAAGAGAATTTGCGGAAGAAGTGGTCAGGCCCAAAGCCCGGGAACTTGATGAAAAAGAAGAGTTTTCCCCCGAATTATGCAAACAAATGGGAGATCTGGGACTGTTTGGGTTTTGCATACCCGAAGCGTATGGAGGTAACGGCATCGGTTATATTCCTTATTTGATAGCCGTGGAAGAATTGGCGCGTGTGGATGGTTCTCAAGCCGTGACGGTAGCGGCCCATAATTCGTTGGGAATCGGGCCCATATACTTTTTCGGCAACGAAGAACAGAAGAAAGAATACTTGCCCAGGTTATGCACCGGTGAAAAGTTGTGGGGATTCGGACTTACCGAACCCGACGCTGGTTCCGATGCGGGAGGCACGAAAACCAAAGCTGAAAAAATCGGCAACGAATGGGTCATCAACGGTTCAAAGATGTTTATTACAAATGCAGCCGGTGACACATGTCTTGGAAGCACTATTCAAGCCATAAGCGGCGTAAGGCCCGACGGGAAAAAGGAGTATACCTGTTTCCTGGTGGATCAAGGTACCCCGGGGTATACGGCCAATAAGCTTCATGATAAAATGCTATGGCGTTCATCCATAACCTCAGAGCTCTTTATGGATGATTGTCGTGTGCCGGATGAAAAAATATTGGGAAAGCGCGGGGAAGGTTTTCACCAGATGCTCGATACCCTCGACAGGGGCAGGTTATCTATTGCGGCCATGGGCTTGGGATGTGCCCAGGGCGCTTATGATCTGGGGTTGAAGTACGCCAAAGACAGGAAGCAATTCGGCCAATCCATTTCTACGTTCCAGGCCTGTGCATTTAAACTGGCAGATATGGCAGTAGAGATCGAAGCCGCCAGGAATTTACTTTATAAAGCCGCCTGGCTGTGTGAAAACAAGAAGGATTACAAAATGTACTCATCGATGGCCAAGCTTTATTGTTCCGAAGTCGCACACCGCTGTGTTGACCAGTCTCTGCAGTTGCACGGCGGATATGGATTGATGAAGGAATACGATATCGAACGGCTTTACCGGGATCAAAGGGTCCTGGAAATCGGCGAAGGCACATCCGAAATTCTCAGGCTTGTGATTGCCCGGTACATCGGATGCTTTAATGTATAAATAATTTCTTGCCGCAAATACACCTTGATACAAAGGATAGGCTCTCTAATGTCTTTGTGACCTAGCGGCAAAAAATAAGCTGGAAAAAAAGGAAGTGAGGAAATGATGAATAAGACGTATGAGACGCTTAAATATGAGATCAAAAACCGGGTTATCGTTATCTGGTTAAACCGGCCCCCGGTTCACAATGCGTTTAACGATACCATGCTGGCGGAGTTGGCGGATATTTTAGAAGTCGTGGATCGATCTGACGACATCCGGGTGGTCATATTTACAGGAGAAGGTAAATCATTTTCAGCCGGAGCTGATTTGAATTGGATGAAGAAAATGATCGATTACACTTATGAGGAAAATCTCAAAGATGCCGTGATGATTTCAGACGTTTTTCATAAAATTTACACCCTTACAAAGCCGGTAATTGTTGCTGTCAATGGGGCAACCATCGGGGGTGGGATGGGATTTGTCGGGGCGGCCGATATCGTCATTGCCTCGGAAAATGCGAGGTTCAGTTTATCCGAGGTAAGAATCGGAGTTGTTCCCGCCTGTATTTCGCCTTACCTGGTGAAGCGGGTCGGGGAAGGAGTATTAAAAGAATTATTTATAACAGGGATGCGGTTCGATGCCGACAAGGCGTTGGACATCAAGTTGATTAATTACAAAGTCGGGCATGAGAAGTTATTGGAATTTGCCATGGAAAAAGCTGAGGAATTGTGTTTATGCGGCCCCCATGCCATAGCGGTATGCAAGCAGTTATTTGTAGAGGTTCCCGGGATGGACCTAATGACAGCCTATAATCATACGGCCGATGTGATAGCAAGGATGAGGATATCGGCGGAAGCGCAGGAGGGGATGAAGGCGTTTCTTGAAAAGCGCGCGCCGGCCTGGCAGGAAAAATAAAGCTTTAGAAATCGGGAACGCCGGGTCGAAACGTCAGTGAGGCCCGCGCCACTAAAATCAAGGACTGTCCCCCACTTCCCTTTCCTGCAAATATCCATCAAACATTTTTTAGTGCTTGATCTAAATCTTCTATAATATCTTTGACATCCTCGATGCCTAAGGATAATCGAACCAGGTCGTCAGTAATTCCGGCTTTTACTTTTTCTTCTTTATTTACAGAAGCATGCGTCATTGACGCAGGATGTTGAATGAGAGTTTCCACACCGCCTAATGATACGGCCAGGGTCGCCAAATGAACACTGTCCATCAGTTTTCGCCCGGCTTCCAGACCGCCTTTTACACCGAAAGCAATCATCGAACCGGATCCGCTCATTTGTCTTTTTGCCAATTCGAATTGAGGATGAGATGCAAGTCCGGGATACCGAATCCAGGCGATCTTTGGATGACTTTCCAAAAAGTGAGCGACCTTAATGGCGTTTTCTTGATTGCGTTCCACACGCAGAACCAAGGTTTTTAATCCGCGCAAAACCAGATAGGCTTGATGCGGGTCCATATTGCAGCCCATGTAAACCATCGCATGACGGATCTTTTCATATAAGTCTTTTTCTTTGGTAATGACAATTCCGCCAACGATATCCGCATGACCATTAATAAATTTTGTGACAGAATGAAGGACTACATCCGCACCTAGGTCCAATGGCTTTTGCAAATACGGGGTGGCAAATGTATTGTCAACAACCAAAACCAAATTGTGTTTTTTTGCAATCTCAGCACATGCTTTGATATCAGTAATATCCATTGTCGGATTTGATGGCGTTTCAACATAAAGAACTTTTGTATTATTCTTCATTGCTGCTAAGATCGCATTGATGTCAGCGGTATTTACAAAGTCAGCTTCAACAGCAAAGCGTGAAAAATCCTTTTCCAGTACAACTCTTGCCGGACCATAAACAGAAGCCGTGCTGATAATATGGCTGCCGGCTGCCAACTGCGCCATGTAAACACTTGTTATCGCAGCCATCCCGGAACTTGTGGCAATTCCATCATAACCATTCTCCAACTCAGCAATATTATTTTCGAGAGCGCGGATTGTCGGATTGGCGATTCTCGTATAAATGTATCCAGCGCTTGCACCGGAAAAACAATCTGCACCGTGCTGGGCATTCTTGAATTTAAATGTAGAAGTCTGATAAATAGGAACAGTAGCGCTCCCAAATTGATCTTCAAATTCTCCGCTGTGAATCAGCTTGGTGTTAAATCCCATATTCTTGGTATTCATATTTCTTCCTTATTTGTATAAAATTTTTGGTCATAAACCCAGGTTGTTGAAGGTCGCTTCCGCATCCCGAACCAATGTGGTTACGATCTCTCTGACCGGCTTGATGTCACAGATCAGCCCCACGCTCTGGCCGGCCATCAGTGAGCCGTTTTCCACGTCGCCTTCCTGAACAGCACGGCGCAGGGCGCCCACCCAGTATTTTTCAACCTCGAACTGGGCCTGGATGCGGCTGATCTCCTTGCGGCCCAGTTTTTGGATCAGTTCCAGCTGCAACCGGCCGAATTCCTCGCTGCCCTTGTTTTTCAGGGCGCGCACGGCCACTACCGGCAATTCCGAACTATACTGCGGCGTGGCGAAAGCTTCCCGGGCCCGCGCCTTGCAGAACCTCTCCTTGAACTTGGGGTGGGCCGGGCTCTCCGCGGCCATGGCAAATAGGGTGCCCATCTGGGCGCCTGCCGCGCCCATCAGCAGCAGGTGGGCGATCATCTTCCCTGTGGCGATGCCGCCGGCAACAAAAACCGGCAGCTGCGGGTAATTGAACAGCACCTGCTGGATCAAAACAATTGTGGAAACATGGCCGATGTGACCGCCGGCTTCACTCCCTTCCAGGATCAAGGCGTCGGCGCCATAAGCGATCATGCGTTCGGCGATGGAATCGTTGGAAGCAAAGCACAGCACTTTGGCCCCGCTTTCCTTGGCGATCTTCACCTCTTCCTGGCGCGGAAAACTGCCGGCAAAAACGATATATGGCACCCGCCAGTCGGCCACTTTCCTTAAATGAGTCAGATAATTCGGGGCGATGGTGATCAGATTGACGGCGAAATGACAGCGGCTCTCCTGCAGGGCCTTCACTTCCTGCTCCAGAATGTCGGCCGGCATGTTGCCGGCGGCCAGCACGCCGAACGCTCCGGCCGCACCCACGGCCTTGATCAGCTCCGCGCTGCTTATCCAGGTCATGGCGCCGGCGATCAGGGGATATTCCACTTGCAGGAAATCCCGGCCGCGCTGCCAGTATTTTTCGTGCTCTTTGGCTATCATAGGAGCATTTTAGCACAGAACCGGAATCAGTGACAAGTGATTTGGATGAAGAGGACTCGATGACCAACCGTTCAAATAATAAAGCCAATAAATAATCCCCCCCTCGCCTTTAGGAGAGGGGGCTTGGGGGGTGAGGCTTGAATCAATGGCCCCATCCCCCGCCCCTTCCCCTAAAGGAGAAGGGGAGATAATACATGGGTAATGCTGTGCATCTGTTTGTCCTTCCCCGTACCCTTTTTATTTTTTACCCTGAACCCTCAACCCTGTACCCTTTACCCTATCCGCTGCCTTCCATTTTTTCGCACAGCGTCTCCTTGAATTCTGCGAAAAAATGGAATATAATCAACTGTCCTCATCAGGAAATTCATGAAAACAATTGAATTCAACCCCGATGGCCAATCGACCGCATTTTCTTCCGTAGACATCCCTGGCGAAGAATTCCAGAAAAACGAGATCTTCAGGGAGATCCTCCCCCTTGTTTTTCATAAAATGAAAAATAAGCTGACCCCGGTCCTGGGTTACGCCCAGATCCTGCAATCCCGATCGAGCGATGAGTTTATCATCGACCGCCTGCGCAAGATAGAGAAAAACACCACGGAATTGACCGAAGCGCTGAACACGTTAAAGGATTATTTCAAGGTTGAGCCGGCGCCCTTGCAGCCGGGGGACCTCAACCTCATTCTGCAGGACATGGGCGAAGACTGGCAAAAATTCGCCGATTGCGAAAAGATCAGGATCGTGCTCGACCTGGACCCCGCGGCCCCCGCCCTGTTGCTCAACGCCGCCCAATTGAAAATCCTGCTGCTGAACATGGTGGACAACGCCGTGACGGCCCTGAAAATGAAAGAGGGGCAGGACAAAGAAGTCCGGCTGAGCACCCGCGCGGAAGACGACTGCCTGAAGCTGGTCATCCGCGACAACGGACCCGGACTGAGCGCCGGGGAGATCAACGATATCTGGGCGCCGTTCTATGCGAAGTTCCCGGAGCATGCCGGCCTGGGTCTGGTGATCTGTGAGAAGGTCATCGCCAACCACGCGGCTGCTTGCCGGGTATCATCGACATTGGGGGAATTCTGCCAATTCGAGATCCGTTTCCCCCTGCCTGATAATCTCGGCAACAAAGCAAAAAAGGGTTCCGGCAAAAAGCCCGATTCCCAAGCATAAAGGAGGTTACCATGAGAAATAAATTCGTGTATTTTTTTTCCAAAAAATTGAGCGAAGGCAGCAAGGAGATGAAGAGTCTCCTGGGCGGCAAGGGCTCGGGCCTGGCCGAAATGGCCAGCATCGGCCTGCCCGTCCCGGCCGGATTCACCATCACCACCGAAGTCTGCGAATTGTTTTATAAAAACGGCCGCCACTATCCCGCCGGCCTGGAAAAGCAAGTCGACGAGAACATGCGCAAACTGGAAAAGGAGGTAGGTAAAAAATTCGGCGATGCCAACGATCCCCTGCTCGTTTCGGTGCGCTCCGGAGCCGCGCTCTCCATGCCCGGCATGATGGAAACCATCCTCAACCTCGGCCTGAACGACCGCTCGGTCAGCGGTTTGGCCAGAAAAACCGGCAACCGCCGCTTCGCCCTGGACGCCTACCGCCGCTTCATCATGATGTACGGTTCCACGGCCAAGGGCATCGACCGCGAAGAGTTCAACCACGCATTTGAAACCCTGAAAAACCGGCTGAGCAGAAAGCGCTTGCACATCGCCGACCACGTCAAGGTCAACGACACCGATGTGAATGAAAGCGAGCTGGAGCTGCTGGTTGATGAATTCAAGGCCATTTATAAAAAACACATCGGCAGCGATTTCCCCCAGGATCCCAAGGAACAGCTCTGGGGTTCGGTGGACGCCGTCTTCGGCTCCTGGATGGCCGAAAAAGCGGTGACCTACCGCCGCGTGGAAAAGATCAAGGGCGTGGGCGGCACGGCCGTCAACGTCCAGCAGATGGTGTTCGGAAACATGGGCCCCAAAAGCGGCACCGGCGTCTGCTTCACCCGCGATCCCAACAGCGGCGAAAATATCTTCTACGGGGATTACCTGGTCAACGCCCAGGGCGAAGACGTGGTGGCGGGCATCCGTACCCCGATCAAGCTGTCCGATTTCGAAGATGCCGACCCCAAATCCTACGAACAGCTGGTCGAAGTGCGCCGCATCCTGGAAGGCCATTTCAAGGACATGCAGGACCTGGAATTCACCGTGGAAGAGGGAAAGCTGTACATGCTGCAGTGCCGCACCGGCAAAAGGTCGCCCGGCGCCGCCTTCAAGGTCGCCGTGGACATGGCCAACGAAAAGCTGATCAGCAGGGAAGACGCCCTGCTGCGCATCAAGGACAAGGATATCGAAGGGATCTTCTACCCGATCATCGACCCCGACCAGCAGGATGAGATGAAGAAGAATTTCCTGGTCTCGGGCATCGACGCCGTTCCCGGCGCCGCGACCGGCAAGGTGGTGTTCAACGCCAAGGAAGCCGAAGCCGCTGCCGCCAAGGGCGAGAAAGTCATCCTGGTACGCAAGGAGACCAGCCCCGAAGACGTCGGCGGCATGCATGCCGCCCAGGGCATCCTGACCGCCACCGGCGGCAAGACCTCGCACGCGGCCGTCGTTGCCCGCGGCTGGGGCAAATGCTGCATCGTCGGCTGTGAAAAACTGAACATCAACTACGAAAAGGAAGAATTATCGGTCGGCGATACCGTGGTCAAAAAAGGAGAGGAGATCACCCTCAATGGCTCCAACGGCCAGGTCTACCGCGGCGCCATGCGCCTGATCAAGCCCGAGCCTCCCGCTTCGTTCAAGACCCTGATGGGCTGGGTGGACAAGGTCCGCGCCATCAAGGTGCGCACCAACGCCGACACTCCTTATGACGCCCGCAAGGCCGTCGAACTCGGGGCCGAAGGCATCGGGCTCTGCCGCACCGAGCACATGTTCTTCGACACCGAGGAACGCCGCCTGGCCATCCAGGAAATGATCGTGGCCGACACCCTGGACGGCCGCATTACCGCCCTGAACAAGCTGCTGCCCTTTCAGAAAGAGGACTTCAAGGGAATATTCAAGGCCATGGACGGATTGCCGGTGACCATCCGCCTCGTCGATCCGCCGCTGCACGAGTTTGTCCCCCATACCGAGGAGAAGCAGAAAAAATTGGCACAGGATATTGGCGTGCCTTTCGAAAAGATCCGCTACCGGGTCGAACAACTGCACGAATCCAACCCCATGCTCGGGCACCGCGGCTGCCGCCTGACCATCACCTACCCCGAGATCCTGGACATGCAGGTGCGGGCCATCATCGAGGCCGCCTGCGAATGCGCTGCCGCGGGGATCAAGGTCTATCCCGAGATCATGATCCCGCTGACCATCGATAAAAAAGAGCTGCAGATCCTGGAGATCCGCACCCGGCAGGTCGCCGACGAGATCATAAAAAACAGGGGCGTGAAACTGAAATACCTTGTCGGCACCATGATCGAAGTGCCGCGGGCGGCGCTGTTGGCCGACCAGATCGCCGAAGTGGCCGAATTTTTCTCATTCGGCACCAACGACCTGACCCAGATGACCATGGGCATCTCCCGCGACGACGCCGGCAAATTCCTGCCCGAATACGTCGATGAAAAGAAGGCCGGCATCTTCAGTGACGACCCCTTCCAGTCGCTCGATCAGGCCGGAGTGGGCATGCTGGTCAAAATGGCCATTGAAAAAGGCCGGCAGACAAAGCCCGGACTCAAGATCGGCATCTGCGGCGAACACGGCGGCGAACCGAAATCGGTGGAATTCTGCTGCCGGGTGGGCATGAATTACGTCTCCTGCTCGCCCTTCCGCGTGCCCATCGCCAGACTGGCCGCGGCCCAGGCCGAGATCAAGAGACGCATGGATTCGGCACCGGCCAAAACGAGAAAAGCGGCTGTCAAAAAAGCCCAGGCGGCAAAAAAGCCGTCCCCGGCAAAGAAGAAAGCCGCTCCCGTACGCAGAGCCGGGGCCCCGAAAAAAATTGCCGGGAAAATGCCCGCGAAAAAAATCAAAAAGGCCATCCGCAAGCAAGCTCCGGCCACGCGCAAGATCGTTCGCGGCAAGAAAGCAAGAAAGAAATAAATCGCAAGGGATGATCTCTGTAGGGGCAGGCCCCTGGAGTCTGTCTCATAACCCATTATTTTGATAAAATATAACTGTAAATAATCTAATTATTTTATTAAAGGAAGATCAATGAGTCATGAGATCAGGGCAAATTATGATGAGCGGTTTTTGTTGCCGCCGTCATTGGAAGAGTG
>DATKZA010000131.1:0-57998 GCA_035528155.1 Patescibacteria group bacterium
ACTTCGTCTGGCATGACCACCAGGACAGCGACGAGGTGTTCATCGTGCTGCAGGGCGAGATGGAGGTCGGTTTCCGGGAACGGACGGTCGCGGTCCGCGCCGGGGAGATGCTGGTCGTCCCCCGGGGCATGGAGCATATCACCCGCGCCGCCCGGGAATGCCAGGCGCTGGTCATCGAACCGCGCGGCGTGGTGAACACCGGCGCTGCCGGCGGTTCGCTTACGGCGCAAAATGACGTGTGGGTGTAAAAGGATAAGACCGGGGACGGCCCAGGGTTTTATGGAAGGAGAAAATTCCCGACAGCGAAAGCATTCATTCCCAATCCGGTCAGGATCGATTTTCTTGACAATTAAAAAACCAGTCTTATACTTGGTCAAGGATCGAACATGTCATTTATAAACAAGCTGTTTGAAATCATGGTTCTCTTTTTTCCATTGTTATTGACGCTCCTGGGTTTCGGAGTACTGCTCTGGGCCGTTTATCGCCTGCTCATCGGGAGGCATGGCAACCTCGGCAACGAGCGCATGTTTCCCCGGCAACTCGTTATATTGGGATTGACCATTGCCGGTGTCGTGGCCATAGTGCTCGCTCTTCCTGTAAGCGTGAGCTCCCGCAACCAGGTCATCTGGGTTATCGGCCTGGTGATCTCGGGCATCTTCGCCTTTTCATCCAGCACCATTTTCGCGAATCTCATGGCGGGGATCCTGCTGCGCATCACCAAGCCGTTCCGCATCGGTGATTTTGTTTATGTTCGTGATTATTTCGGGCGCGTCGCGGAAAGGGGGCTCTTCGATACGGAAATCCAGTCCGAGAACCGGGAGTTGATCGCCATCCCCAACACCTACCTGATCTCAAACCCCGTCTCCACGGTCCCGGGCTCCGGCGCCATCGTTAGCGCGTCGCTTTCCCTGGGCTACGATATCCATCATGCCAGGGTCGAGCCCCTCTTGATCGAGGCCGCGGAAAAGAGCGGCCTGGAGGAGCCCTTCGTCCATATCTTGGAACTCGGCAATTACGCGGTCACCTACCGTGTCTCGGGCGTCCTCGGCGAAGTGAAAGGGCTGATCACGGCCCGTTCCAATCTCTACCGGGCGGTCCTGGACGTGTTGCACGGTCACGGCATCGAGATCACCTCCCCGGCCTACCAGAACCAGCGCCGCCTGGCTGAAGACAAGCAGTGCATCCCTGCTCCGGTATCGGGAAAACCGGGCGAAAAAGCACCGGCCGCCGAGGAGATCGTATTTGACAAGGCGGAGCAGGCCCAGCAGAACGAAAACACCAAAAATGACTTGCAGGAAAATATCAGGCAACTGGAAAAGGAGCTCAAGGAAGAAGCGAACGCGGATAAGGATAATATCAAAGAGGCGCTTGAAAAAGCCCGCGAGCGCCTGAAATCTTTTGAGCAAATAAACGACGAAGCAAATGGCAACGGGGATGTCCGATAGAAAGACATTCGGGCGGATTGCAAAAAGGGTATGATCTTTTAAAAGCGGGCAGTAGAATTTTTTAGGCGTTTCAATAGGCATTTTTGCCAAGGTGGAAAGCAATGAAAACCATCGGCCTCCTGGGCGGCATGACCTGTGAATCCTCGCTGGTGTACTACAAGCTGGTCAACGAGATGGCCAGGGAGAAGCTGGGTGGCAGCCACTCGGCGGCCAGCGTCATGGTGTCGGTGGATTTCGGGGCGGTCGAGCCCCTGATGGAGCGGGGCGAATGGGACAGCGTGCTGGCGGTCATGATCAAAACCGCGAGGCAGATCGAAAGCGGCGGTGCCGATTTTCTGGTGCTCTGCACCAATACCATGCACAAGTTCGCCGAGGCGATCGGCGGGGAGATCGCCATCCCCATTTTGCACATCGTGGACGCGACCGCCAGCGAGATCAGGAAGAGGGGCTTGGCTAAGGTCGGGCTGCTGGGAACCCGCTTCACCATGGAGGAGGACTTCTACAGCGGCCGGCTGCGGGGAAAGCACGGCATTGAATCGCTGACCCCCGCCCGCGAGGACAGGGCCCTGGTGCACCGCATCATCATGGAGGAATTGTCGCGCGGGATCGTCAAGCCGGCGTCCCGGGATGCCTATTGGCGGATCATCCGCGACCTGGCCGCAAGGGGGGCCCAGGGTGTCATCCTGGGCTGCACCGAGATCCCGCTGCTGGTCGCGCAGGAACAGGGCGAACTCCCCCTCTTCGACACCACGACGATCCATGCCCGCGCCGCGGTGGATTACGCCCTGGCAGGTTTCAAATTTTGAAACAGCCATTAAAAAGGAAAAAGTAAGAAAAACTAAAAAAAGCGTTTACTGTCCATGTTTTTTCAAAAATCGCTTGCTTAAATCGATTCAAGTTCAAATTATTGTTGACAACGGGAACCCTGAAAAGAAATATTCGACCAAGCGGTTGATTTTTGTCTACTAATCTGTAATTATAGTTTTTAGGAGGCAAAGAAAAATGGCAAAAGGGCATAAGGGTAAACGCCGAAGGCAACAGCCGTCTTTAGGAGCTGGCCCGGGCACAACCCAAATGAGCATCGGGGGCAGGACCTGGATGGAGACGGCTACATCACCCGGATGCGAGTCCAGGACGCAACCAGAAAGGAAGGTTTCCGATTCTATCTGGAGGGACCGGATGCCCTCCCCCCCAATGCTGAAATGCCGTTCATGAACCGGCCGCAGACAGATGCCCTGACCGGGGAAAGAGAGGCGGAAGACTTCAACCGGAACGGTTCGTCGGAATGGCTGCCGGAGGAGCCTGGAGCAGACCCCTATCCGTTTTTGCGGCCCGAGTTGAGGGCGGTTAGCGATTTTCTCGCCACCACTCACAAGAATGTCTTCTTTGCCTATTCGATCCATTCCGGCGGTGGAGGACACCGGCCTTTGGCTGGGAAAAAACAAAATGAGGTTCGCGAAATTCGGGAATATTCAATCCACAACGAGGAGGTTTTATCATGTCAAAACAAACTGTCTTTTTAAGCATCCTTTCTTTGAGCTTGGTATTGGGACTGAGCCTGGCTACAACCGCCCAATCGGTATCCACAGGGCCCATCAAACCGGAGCTGGATAAGCTTAGTATCGAGGAATGGAATAATCAGATCCGCAGAGAAAAGTTCGATATCGTCCTGCCTCAAGCCATGCGCAAGAACAAAGTCGATATGTGGATTCATGTCATGAGAGATGCCATTCCTGATCCCTTTGGCGCAGAAGACCTAGGCAGCACCTCCGGTGTTTTCGTCTTCACGGACCGGGGCGGGGACCGGATCGAACGTGCCGTTCTCGAACGTCGCTGGGGAGGTTCACAGCGTGAAGAGAGAGAGGGGGAGACGAAGTTGGTTGAGGAATGTGGGGCCTACGACATAATCCGCGACCCGGTTTTTGTGCTGGAACCGCTGTCTGATCCGATGACAGAATACGATTTCCGGTTCAAGGGCCTCAGAGAGTTTGTAGAAGCACGCGACCCTCAACGCATAGCTGTAAATTACAGGGAGAACCTGGGACCGTGGGCGACGACCAGAATCGTAAATGATGGCATCTCTCTCACAGACTACCGTCTGCTGATTCAGGAGCTCGGCGAGAAATATGCGGGCAGGCTGGTCTCATCAGAATACGTGATGATGCATTACGAGATAACCCCGGTGCCAAGCGAAGTCCAACTGCTTAAAAAACTTCGTGAGAAGGAGCTTGAACTTGTCGGGAAATCCTTTGCCGGAATAAAACCTGGCGTGACCAGGACCAGCCAGCTGGGTGAAATCGGAGATGAAAAGGTGGGTGTCGTTGTCTTCCGTCGCATGAGCAAGGGATTATCTCAAAGGGGAAGGAGCGCCGGCTGGGAAAACAGCGTGGTCCAGGGAGGCGATATCGTTGCGGCTCCAAGCCAGGGAAGGTACGCCTATGTGCTTCGTGAAGGAGAGACGGAACCGCCTCAGGAGATTAAAAAAATCTGGGCAGGCTATCTGAAAATCAATACGATTCTGACGGATACCATAAGGGCGGGACTAACCCCTCGTGAAATAATTCGTGAGTACAAGAGGAAATTTACTAGGGCCGGGATCATTGTCAGGGATCCCCAGATGCATATGTTTCAGCCCAAGAACAATTTTCCCGTTTATTCCCTGGGCTATGATCCCGAGAAAATCCAGGTTTCTATCGATTTGCATGGCATGGGCAAGGGAGCACGGAAGAAGAAGCACGATATTTATCTTGGTCCCAGGATGGGTTCCTATGGGCCCGATTGGACACATGATATCCCCCTTTCACCCAATCACTACTTTGTCTTAGAATATTTTTTCTATATGCCCTCGGCCGCTGCTGAAGGCCTAGACCAATATTTGTTCTTTTGGAATCATGAGCAGATGATCGCCACCGAAAAGGGGGTCGAGTATTTGGCTCCGCCGCAAAAGGAGCTTCTTCTTATTCGATAACTGGCGGGCAATTGTGACAAAAATTATAAGGAGGATCTAAAAAAGCAACATGACCATACCCAAGCGAAAGATCTTTTCAGCGACCCTTGCTTTGGCCTTTCTGCTGAGCTTCTCAAGTTCGGCACAGGCCGAGGATTTCCAGTCCCAATGGGAATCCTCATGCATGATCCGCCAGGACAAACTGAATACCGTGCTCCCGAATGCCATGCGGCGTCACAACATCGATATGTGGATCGTCTTCGATCATGGACGCGGCACAGAGCCGATGATGCTCGACTTTGGCATCGAAACCGCTTATGGTCAGGGAATTTATGTCTTTTACGACGGAGGCGGAGACGGTATCGAAAGGCTTTGTCTCGGCGGCCCCGGCAGTTCCGAACTGTCTGATTTGTGCGGTCTCTACGAGGAGCTCAAGGGCAAGGGCGACCTGCGCTCCATCGTCTATGCGCGCGACCCGAAACGAATTGCTCTAAATTACCTCGATCCCTACATGATCGGGGAGGGGATTTACAGCGCCGACGGCCTTTCCACCACTGATTTCAAGTTCCTCGTAAGAGAACTGGGGGAGAAGTATGCTCAGCGTTTCGTTTCCGCGCAGGATCTCATCGTCGATTTCCGCGGGGAGCACGTGGCAGGCGAGATCATCGAATTCGCCAAGGTCGCCGACATCACGCGCAAAGAACTGGAACGCGCCCTCTCCAACGAGGTCATTACGCCCGGCAAGACGTCCGCCCTCCAGGTTGAAATGTGGTTGGAGGAGCGACGGGAAGCGCTGGGTCTAGGCAGGACGTGGTTCCCCGGGGTCGAATTTCCAGAACCTGGTTTCCGGGGCAATCAAAGCGTGAGCAAAGGGAAGGGAACGGGACGGGTCATCCAGAGGGGCGATATGCTGTATATTGATTGGGGCCTTGATCGCAACCATTTCTCGACGGATCTGAAGCGTTTCGCCTATGTCCTGAAGGAAGGGGAAGTCGAGGCGCCTCCAGCCATCCTCAGGGCGTTTGAAGAGGCCAAGAAAATCCGTGAGATCATTCGCAAGAACGTTCGCTCGGGAAGAACCGGCCGTGAGCAACTCGATGATCTAAAACAGATCATTCGGGATGCCGGTTATGTTTACACGGAAAAGGAGCAAGCCGGTGACGTGCCCGGGATCGAAGTGAATGTCGGGATGCATGGCATGGGCAACATCGCGCACGATGTGGCCGCCGGGCTGGCCGAATTTTCTCCGGAACTTACGAAATATGTGATTAGACCCAACGCTTTCCTGGCCCTGGAATTCAGAATTTTTGCACCTGTGGACGAACGGAGCGGGAAAAAGATCCTCGTTCCCATCGAAGAAAACGTGCTGATCACGGAGCGCGGTCTCGAATGGGTCCACCCGCCCCAAAATCGGGTGCTCTTGATTCGCTGATACCCTTTCTCAAGAATCCATGATGAAGGACATAAAACACATTCGGGCTCAGGGTTAACCCCGAACAAGACCTGGCGTTCATGCCGGGGAGTCGAAGGGTTGGCTACCACATCTTTTTGATCTCGTCGTCATAGCCGGTCATTTCCCATCTTATGAGCGTCATGGGGATCATGCCGGCCGCAAGGAAATCATCCATAAACTCCTTGAGGTTGAATTTGTCTCTTGCCTGTTGCGACTTGTCTCTGATCAGTTTCATGAACTGGACCTTGCCCACAACCATGAGCATATGATGACCAACCCCACGCAAGGTTGTATCCAGTTCATACCACAAATGGTGACTGCCTTCGAGCAATTCTCCATGCGGCGCATTCTCGATACAGAATTTTGTTGCGTCTGCCAAGCTCCAATCTCCGCTGTGCATATAGACGTCTGAGAGCGCGCGGACAGTACGAAAGGCCGCCTGTTCGTAAACGATCTCTCTTCCATGCGGATTTCGTCCATCGAGATATCCGGCATGCATCAGTAGTTCCTCAAGCGCGAAGGCGAATCCCTCGCCCCGGTCGGTGGCTATTTTATAGGGACGTCGACCGCCCCGGATCGGTCGGTCATCGCGCCGGGTTCTCTGGCCATCGAAACTGTGACCAACCATCTCGTGCGTTTCCTCCATGACCGGCTCGCGGTGTGAAAAATTGAAAAAGTAATCGTGCTTCTCCGGCCACGGCCTGTCAAATCCATGCCATTCTGCCATGTAGTAATTGTCCCATTTCAGGTAGTCCTGTATGGTAAAAATATCCTGTTCACCGAGGAACTTCATGACGTGCTCTATGGCCTCCCTGACTCTTTGCTTGTATTCCTCCTGGGATGCAGCCGGTGTAAGCGGGGGAACAGCGCGATTCCTGTTTTCTTCAAGTTTTTGAAATGTGATCACACGATTATCTTCAAGCTCCACGATGGTGCGAATATCTTCCCATGTGTAGGGAAGAAGATAAACATTTTTGAGCAGCCAATTGTAGTTCTCTTTTCCAACGCCCGTTCTGGCCGTCATCTTATGTTTGTTGGCTTCGATCCAGGTGACATAATCATCGACTGCGGCCAGGGCTGCCTTTATGTGGGCAATGAGTTCGGGATGATGCTCTGCCAACCTGCTCGAAAGGGAGTCATAGGAAGCTCTCGTATCTTCTAGGGCCAAGACGGCACAGGTACCCAGGTCACCAGATATATCCGAAAAGTTATTGAGGTTTAATTTGGCCTGCGCGATGATTGCCGGTACCAATACAAGGTTCATCTGCAGATCGGCAAGAGCATTCTCATCAAGAGGAAAATCCCGTACCCGGAGACGACGGGATATGACATCGTTGTAGAAACCGGGATCGAGTGACCAAGGTTTGAGAACCCGGTGCTGGAATTCGAGCCCGTTCATCTCCGCCCGGACCAGGTGGTAATCGATTTGTTCTGAGACCGACCAGCTGCTTGGATCGATCGCTGCCAGACGGCTCTGGAATTTTTTTAGCTCGCGATGGTGTTTCTCCATTGCGGCTGCCGAGTAATCCGGGACACCATTGGTGACCGTTGGCGTCGAGAACTCACGAAACTCTTTAAACAGGCTGACTAGGTTAGCATAATCGTTGCTTCCCGCCACACCAGATTTCCCTTTCTTCCCGGTGCAACAAAGCAATGTGGGAACGACAAGAAAGAAAAAAGCTGCAATGTAAAGATAGCGTTTGAACATGATTGCATCTCCTTTGCCTTCTGACCTTTGTTCTCATCTCAGGGAATCATTCAGGAGGATCTGTCAGACCTCTGCTAAAACCGGCGGCTTTCTCCGCATCGCCCAGATATCCTCTTCTGTAGGCAGTCCCACTAAAATAATAATCCCAATAGTTGGCCGGTGCCGTAGGCTGACGCAAGTCGACAGGAACCCCATCTTTGATCACCATTTTCACTTTCCGGATGTTTGAGATGTTGTCCAGGGGATTCCCGGCAACAACCACAAGATCGGCCAGTTTACCCTCCTCAACAGTTCCAAGTCTATCCAGGACGCCGCATAAATCTGCGCCGTTACGTGTGGCGGCAATGAGAGCGTCCATCTCGCTGACGCCGGAGAGGACAAATTGCTCGATTTCCAGGACTCCGATTTCGCCGACAGGAGTGGAGTCGGAACCGATGCAAACCTTCACCCCGGCGTTGACCGCCTTCACCAACGCTTTTCTCTGGTGTTCGGCATGCTCCTTGGATCTCAGGTCCGCACGGGCGATGAGAGTACGGCCTCTTGTGACTTTCTCATCTTTGCAATAGCCCAATTGGGCCAGCCGCTGGTCCCTTTCCTTGATGTCCTGGTCGCTCAGGTTGCAAATGATCGTTGGGACGTAAAACGTCCCCTTTTCGGCCATCAACTTGATGGTCTCGTCTTTCACCCCGTAACCATGCTCGATGGAATCAACGCCGGACTTCACGGATCGGTAGGTTTCGGGCTCTCTGGAATGACTGGCAACACGCAGTCCCACACTATGGGCGGTTTCCAAAGCAGCCTCAAGCTCGTCTTGAAGCATCTCCACACCCATAATCTTGATCAAGTTCACGCCTTTCTGTATGCGCGTACGGACAGATTTCCTGATCTCCGCCACCCCATCCGCTCCCGTGGGAATGTCGCCTCGATGTCCGCCTGTTGGGGATACTGGTTCGCCTGAGGCAAAAATGCGCGGCCCCATGAAAAATCCTTTATCAAAGGCGTCTCTCAAATCCACATCAAGATAGTCCCTCTCACCGACCGAACGGATGGCCGTGAAACCATGACGTAATCCGTCCATGGCATTCAGACTGGATCGCAGGACTGCAGAGGGCAGGGTTTCATTGTCCAGGATATGGTTTGGATCAGGCAAAAGAGCGCTCAGATGCATGTGCACATTCCAGAAACCGGGAAGAACATAGGCGCCATTCAGGTCGACCACCGAAACAGCGTCTTTCTGGCGGGATCGCGGATAGGCGCCCTTGCGGATGGATGTTATTTTGTTGCCGGTAATGACCACCGTCATGTTTCTTTGGATTGGGCTTCCGGCACAGTTGATCACCTGGCAATTCGTGAGAACAAGTTTTGCGTCACTTGTCTCCTGAGAAAAAGTCGGCCACCCCATCGCCAATATCCCGGCGAGAATGATGAAACGGAATATAGGTTTGATTGTCATTTTATTCCTCCTTACTTCTCCTTTCCGGCTGGGCAGAAATGCCGCATTGCAGAACCAATGCCTCACTGGCGCCAATCAGGCATCATGCCATCCATGACGTACTTTGTGCTTTTATCCTTTACGTTAATTTCATATATACCCGTCTTGTCGTCAGTGTGCGCGGCAAAGAGTATTGTCGTGCCGTCCGGCGACCAGACCGGGTAAGCGTCCCCAAAATGAATTCCTTTTGATAATTGTCGTGCACCAGTGCCGTCCGCATTTACGACCCATAGATGTTTCTCTTCTTCAGAACCTGCGGCATAAGCGATCATTGTGCCATCCGGCGAAAAACGGGGCCATTCGTTCAGACCGGCATTGCTTGTCAGGCGTTTGGTATTTTTCCCATCGATATCGGTCCGGAAAATACCTCCAGGACCTTCAAAAACCAGATGGGGGCCTGATTTTGACCAGGTGGCATATGCGCCACGTTCGGCAGCGTGGGGGACCGGTGTCTTTTTGCCACTGGCAATGTCAACAATCACGATTGATTTTGAAGCCGAATCTGTGAGCACTATCTGTTTTCCGTCTGGCGACACGGAGGGGATCGCATCGTCAAAGCCGGGAACAATCATTTTTGCAGATCCCGTTTCGATATCCATGGCATAGATGCCGGGATTTTTCTCATCGCCGCCGACGTAAACAATAAGCCTGCCGTCAGCTGACCATGTTGGATAGCTTTCTTCCCGCGAGGAAGTGTTCGTCAGCCTGACTATGTCCCCGCTACTTTTCCGGGCGAGAAACAATTCCGAGTTTCCGTCCACTTCCTTAACAAAGACGATATTGTATTTGTCGTATCTCGCTGAAGCGGCATGATCAAGATCTGCTTCCCATCCCATTTCCTTGAAGAATTCCTCCCGGGTGGGGAATAGAAACGAGAGGATATCATACAGCTCCGGGTCAATTGTCTTGAGGTTTTCGGGAGTCAAAGGCATACCGTTATAGGATCGATGGCTACGGACGCCGTATAAGATATCGAGACCGAACGCCAGATATTCATCACTGAAAGAATCGGCCGGCAATCCATCTTGCGGTTGGTAAAAATTTCGTTTGATGGCTTCTTTTGTGGCCCGTTCAAGTCGCTCCTGGACTCCCGGATAGGCTCTCTTGATTCCGCCTTCATGGATCAAATGTGTGATCTCTTCAACAGAAGCGTCACGGCGCAAGTCTCTCGGTCCGCCAAGTCGCAGGTAGTCTGGAATAATTTCTTCATCTTCGAGGTCTTGGGTATTTATCCCCAGGCTCCGATGGTGCATGTAGAAACCGATCGCGGTGTTGCGTTCTTCAAATGACTTGAAAATCGTCATGACCGCATTTCGTTCTTTGACGTATTCGCTGACTTTTCCCGTCCTGCTTCTGTCCTTTGCAAGCAGGGCGCGGGCCACCTTCGCTGCATATTCGACCTTCTTGGGATCCACCGTTTCCGTTGCATAGAAACCAATGCCCCCTCCTTCTGCTCGCTGCGTGAAAATATCAAGGGCATTCTCCAACTTCGGTGTCTCTGCAAGCGCGATGATGATGAGAACCTGCTCCATCGAACCGTCACGATTGGTTGCGCGAACTTCAGCGTAATAGTTAGCTGGGATTTTGTGGGGCCGGGCTTTGAGGCGCAACTCGCCCGTATCTGCATTTATTTCGACGATATCCGTAGCGTCGAGCTGGCCTTCCTTCAAGTAGTTTCTCGGATCGCCTCCAGGCTGCGGTTTCATCAGGCGCCAGGTGGTCTTCAAGGGATTTTCGAACACAAGTTCGATCTTGCCGAGTACGTCGCCGATCTTGGTGTCTTCGGTCACTAGAAAACGGTCGAATTCATCCGTAACAATGGGCTTGTCCGCGTAGATAAAACCGGCGGACAGGGCTGCAGCCAAGAACAGAATGACCAAAACCGTGGACTTGCCAAGGGTGTTTTTATTACACATGATTTGCCTCCTTTCCTTCTTACCGCCTGCGCTCAAATAATCAATCACTGCCTGCTTTTCTCCCTGAGATCCAGAGCCCATCCCTCCAACCGGGCGCATGAAATATCATACGGCATGATGCCGAAAAAACTGTAGCAGACGGAACGAAGCGTTCAATGTCCGTCCCCAAGGTTCTTCACTGCAATTGCCTGGTCATTAAACTGAAGTGTTTCGACACAGATTAATTTGTCTGTTCCCTCACGTCCCGGAATCGTGTCGCTGACCGTGACTTCGTCTTTTGTTGCCGATATCCTGTAGTCTGAAAAACTTCCCGAAAAAATCACAGTGTCCACCCCTTTGCCGCCGTGAATTGTGTCGTTACCCTTTCCGCCTGAGATCTTGTTGTTCCCATCGTTCCCGTTCAGCGTATTATCCTGATCATTGCCAAGTATGTTCGAGTTTTGATCCCCCGTGAGGGTAATATTCACAAGATATTGGGATTTGAAAGTATAGGGGATTTTGCTGTCCGGAACGAGTGAAAAAGTTCCCGCAAAGGAAGGATCGATATAGGCATTATAGGTTAGATGCTTCGGCCAGAATTTTTCAACAAGATCGTAGAGCAGCGGATCGCCTTTTTTCATTTCACTTTTTGTGTAAAAAGGATATTCCTTTCCGAATGACCAGCCATCGCCCTGGGGGTTGTGATCCCAAAGCCCGAAATAAATATCAAAACCTGTGATGATATATTCGTGAGGGGCCAATCTTCCGTAGAAATACCTTTTTCCCTTGACGGCTTCCTTCTCAGCTTCGATGATTTCTTTGTGGTATTCAGGCAAAACATCCTCGAGGCCCTTGGCGTGGACCAGGTGCATGATCTCCTCGTAGGAAGCGTCTCTTGTATATCGTTCTCCCGGCTTGCCTTTATTATTTAAATATTGGAAACTTCCCTCTACCGGGGATTCTGTTGCATAAAGGTCCTGGATTCTGAGCTTTGATGGCCTCAGGATCGGCCTGGTGGCAAAGGATTTTAACTCGGTATCCGTATAAATAAGGGTGGCTCTTACATCCGCCATGCGATTGGCGAGTGCGGCTTTGTCTGATCCGTACTGCGTACCCGGCGCATTGGTGAGATGGTATTTCAATATTTCTCTTGCCCGTGCGACCTGGAGGTCGCTCACTCCCGACTGGGCAAAGATATGTATCGGCTTTTGGTTGGGAGCCAGATGCTTGGTGTATTTCGAGAATATTCCGTTCAGGGTCATTCCGAGCTCCTTTGGAAGAGGCACTACGCCCAAGGGGGACCCTGACGTGTCAATATTGTCCAGTATCTCATAGTTGATGTCAATTTGGTCCGGAACATCATATTTTATCTTGGCTAACTCTTTCTTCATCTCCGCTTTCTCGCTGTTTT
Organism: Patescibacteria group bacterium; assembly: GCA_035528155.1. Lineage (GTDB taxonomy): Bacteria > Acidobacteriota > Aminicenantia > UBA2199 > UBA2199 > UBA2199. The sequence goes on from DATKZA010000131.1 coordinate 12,352, forward strand.
GTCCGCAAGCGGCAATGGCAAGCGCCAAGATAAGAAAAAAGGCAATGTGTAATTTTTGCATCGCAACCCTCCATAAAAAAATTTGCCGATAATTCAACCAACCGGTTGAATTTAATTTAAATTAGTATAAAAATAAATGTTTGTCAATTATAATTTTTTTTAAGACAGATTGAGATTTTGTTTTAAAGGAGATCTGATGAGCAGATTGCAGGAAAGTGATTCCGTTTTACTGGGGATTGAAGGCGACTGGTGGCAAATTGCGGGAAATCCTGACTTGGGGGGATATGGTACAGGGCAGCAACAGCCGATGGATTTTGCCATCTGGCAGGCTGAAGACGGGACGTGGCAATTATGGTCATGTGTCAGAAGGACCGGATGCGGTGGCAGGGGCCGCCTTTTTTTCGGATGGCAGGGAAGAAACCTTTTTGATACAAATTGGCAGCCAAGAGGAATCGTGATGGAAGCAGATCCAAGACTCGGTGAAACCAAAGGAGGGCTTCAGTCGCCATTCGTTTATTTCCATAACAACAAACAGTATTATCTTTATTATGGGGACTGGAAGCATATCTGTATGGCTCAAAGTCGGGATGGGAAACATTTTGAAAGGATTATTCGTGAAAATGGAATAACCGGCATGTTCAGCGAAGGTGAGGAAGCGAGTGCAAGGGATCCCATGATCGTTCAGCATGAAAAAATGTTTTTTCTTTATTATACAGGAGTACATAAAGGAAGAGGTTCCATTTATTGCAGAAAATCTGCCGACCTTTTGAACTGGGGCGATTCTGTTGTGGTGTCTTCCGGGGGATCTGCCGGTTCGGGGCACACGGATGCCGAAAGTGCATTTGTGATCCATAGGCAAGATGAAAAATCCTTTTACCTTTTCAGATCGCACAGCGAAAAAAGCGCCAGCAAATTCATGACAACGGTTTACCGTTCTCCCGATCCCCTCGATTTCGGTATCGATTCCGATGAACGCAAGGTCGCTTTGCTTAAAATGGAAGCCGTAAGGGTAATTGTTTTCAACGGCGACTGCTATCTTGCTTCTCTCAATCCCGATTATACAGGGATAAGGATGGCGAAGCTGAAGGCAGGCATCCGCTTTGCAAATTGAAGTTGGTTGCAATTGCTTCGTATTGACAAACGGAAATACTGTTGCTACACTTTCGAAAGAATAATTCAACCGAACGGTTTAATTATTATGGGATACTGTTTTTACGCCAGTTTTAAGGCGGCCGCGTATGGTTGGTTGCACTTGGATAAGGGGAACAAATGGCACAGAACAACATCCTGACGATGAATGATGTTTTGCGGGAAGCGCTTGACGCGGATCGTCGAATCCGCGGATACGTAAGAGAGACATCCACAGAGCATACATACTATTTCAGTGACCTTGGGAAATGCAATGTTTTCCTGAAATTGGAAAACACCCAGCTTACTGGTTCTTTTAAACTGCGAGGCGCGTTTAACCGGTTGCTGACATTGACCGATCAGGAGAAGGAGCGAGGTGTTATTACGGCGTCATCGGGAAATCATGGCGCCGCCATTACGTATGCGCTGAGAATGCTGGGCTTGAAAGGTGCCATTTATGTCCCCGAGAATTTAGCGAGGGCAAAGTTGGATGTCCTGAATATGTATAGGGCTACGCTCATGTTTCATGGAAATGACATGGTAACTACCGAGAAATATGCCAGAAAAACGGCTGAAGAGAACGGGCAGTTGTTCATTTCTCCCTATAATGACGCAAAAGTAATTGGCGGTCAGGGTACGATTGGCGTTGAACTGAAAAGGCAGATAGGAAAAATCGATGTGGTTTTTGTCCCTATCGGCGGAGGTGGGCTGATGGCGGGGATAGCGGGTTTCCTGAAATCGGTGGACAGAGATATCGAAATAATCGGCTGCCAGCCCGAAAATTCCAAGGTCATGTATGAATCGATCAAGGCTGGAAGAATCGTTAACATCGAATCCAAGCCAACAATTGCCGACGGTACTGCCGGCGGGATCGAGGAAGGCTCATTGACGTTCTCCATCTGCAGGGAGTGTGTGGATGATTTCGTTGTCGTGACTGAAGAAGAGATCAAGGATGCAGTAAGAATGGTTTTGCAACGATTCTATATGCTGATCGAAGGCGCGGCCGCACTTTCCGTAGCGGCTTTCATTAAGATAAAAGACAGGTATAAGGGGAAAAATGTTGTCCTTATCCTGAGCGGCAAAAAAATCAGTCTCGAAAGTCTCGTTAGCATAATTTGTTCCAACCATACTACTCACCCGCAAACCTGATAGCCATGTTTGGATTGACAAATGATTTCACGGAAAAAATGAGTGGGAATGCAGGTTTCGACCAAGCGGTTGATTTTCGCTTGATAATCTGCTATTCTAAATATCGGGAGGCAAAGAAAAATGGCAAAAGGGTATACCGGCAAAATCCTGAAGGTCGACTTGAACGATCATACTTTTTCCGTCGTGGAGAAGGGGGAGAATTTTTATCGTACGTTCATGGGTGGGAGCGCGATGGCTTCATTTTTTCTCCTGACTGAAATTGAAAAGGGCATCGACGCCCTTTCTCCCGAAAATGCCATCGTGGTCACGACTTCCGTTTTGTCCGGAGCCAGGCTTGCCGGGGCCAACCGTCACACCGTCGCGGCTAAATCGCCCTTGAATGACGGTTTTGGCGAAGCCGAGTCCGGCGGATATTTCTCCAATGAGCTGAAACGGGCGGGTTTTGATGCCGTCGTGATAAAGGGCAGATCCCCGAAACCCGTGTATCTCTGGATTAAGGACGGAAAGATTGAGATCAGAGACGCGGCTCACATTTGGGGTAGGGACACAGGCTTCGCTCACGATACGATCCTCGCGGAAAATCACGATAATAAAATAAGGACATTGCTCATCGGCCAGGGAGGGGAGAACCTGGTACGTTATGCGGCCGTGATACATGATCTGCAGCATGCCAACGGCCGTTCCGGGATGGGGGCGGTTTTCGGATCTAAAAATCTCAAGGGTATTGCCGTCCGGGGGAATGGCGAACTTGAATTTCATAATCCCCAGGGATTGAAAGAGCTGCAATCCTATTTCGTGAAGAACATGGGCGACCACCCCGTTTGTGCGATTCTGACCAAGGGTGGAACCTGGGAGTGGGATCTCGAGGACCTGAATGCCGACGGTGTGCTGCCGACAAAGAACTTCAAGGGCGGCGCTTATGAGCATGTGGAGAAGATCAACTACGAAGCCTACAAAAAATCGGTCTATTCAAAGAGGCTCACGTGCTTCGCCTGTCCCTTGAACTGCAAGCAGGTCGCAGCCGGCGGCAAGTTCGACGTCGACCCCCGGTTTGCCGGGCCGCAATATGAGACCGTCGGTGCCTTCGGCTCGGTCATGCTGATCGAGGACGTGGAAGTGATCGCCAAGGCGCATGAATTGTGCAACCGGTATTCCCTCGACACCATCGAAACCGGCATGACTATCGCTTTTGCCATGGAATGTGCCGAGAACGGGATCCTGACAAAAAAAGACACGGACGGGATCGACTTGGTCTTTGGAAATGGCGATGCGGTCCTTCGCATGATAGAAAGGATCGCATTCAGGAGAGGCTTTGGAGATCTTCTGGCTGAAGGAAGCTGGCGAGCCGCAAAAAAGATCGGCCAAGGCTCTGAAAAGTATGTCATGACCGTAAAAAAGCAGTCATTTGCGATGCATGAGCCGCGTGGAAAATACAACATAGGCCTGGCCTATGCCCTGTCTCCGACCGGGGCCGATCACATTGAGGCCGCCCACGACATGAATTTTGAGGAGGGGCGCTGGGCCATCCCGGACCTGTACTGCGTGGGCATTCTGACGGGTGTCCCGGCAAGGGGATTCAGCCCGAAGAAAGTAAGCTGGTTTGTATACAACCAGCATATTTACAGCTTCCTGAACTCCCTGGGCCTCTGCTTTTTCACGGCCGGCCCGGCAAGGCTTTTCAGACTGAATCAGGTCGTGGATATGATCCATTATGTGACGGGCTGGGAGACAAGCCTCTTTGAAATCATGCTGCTGGGTGAAAGGACGACAACTCTTGCCCGCTTGTTTTTAGCCAGAGAGGGGCTTGGCAGGGAAGATGACATGCTTCCCGACCGGCTTTTTGAGCCGCTTGAATCCGGTTCGCTGACCGGAGAAAAACTTGACAAAAAAAAATTCATTGAAGCGCTGGATTATTATTATGAAATGATGGGTTGGGATGTGAAAACGGGCGTCCCCCGGGAAGCGAAACTTCATCATCTCAATATTGCGGATCTCTCACAGTTCTAGAAATTGAATATGAAAAGGAGAATATTTCCATGAAGGACAGTATTAAGGACGGGTTGTTATCGCCAGCACTTCTCAAAGATATCAGGGACCGGTTTTTTTATCCGGATTGGTGCCCTTTTGCCGGAAAGAGAATTTATCTTGAAGCCTCCGGGGGGTCGCTTAGACTAAAAAAAGGTGTTGAGGCAATGGCAAGGGAAGCCTCCCTGCCGGATGAACTCTTCAGGTTCAACCCGGCTTCAGATCATGTAGTGGCAGTCCTTGAAAAGGGGATAGAGGATGTGAAGACATTCCTGGGAGCCAAGTCAGGTTCAATTTTACCGGGGCAAAGTGCCACGCATGCAATTTCTCGTGCTGTCAACACCATCACGGAACATATTCCCGGAAAAAACATAGTGACAACTGAACTTGAGCATCCTGCCGTGCACAGCCCGACCCAATATTTCGCTGAAGTCAGGAATAAAGAATACCGAACAGCCCGACTCTCAAAGGAGACCAGTTCGGTTCCGGCCAAGAACGTTCTGGAACTGATAGATAAAGAAACCTGCGTATTGGTTCTGGCGCATGCATCGAATCAGACTGGTGCGGTAAATGATGTAAAGACCATCATCCAGGAGGCAAGGAAAATCAAGCCTGATCTTTATACGGTCGTGGATGCCGTCCAGTATGCTCCTCATGGCCCTATCGATGTCGAAGATATCGGCGCCGATGCGTATGCTTTCGGGCCCTACAAGGCATACGGCCCGAAAGGAATCGGATTTGCGCATTTATCGGACAGATTGTCTGTCCTTCCGCATGAGAAACTGATAGGAAAGCCGGAGAATAACTGGGTAATGGGGTCACAGGCACAGATGATGTATGCCTCCTGGTCCGAGGTGGTTGATTATCTCTGTTGGCTGGGAAGCCACTTCACGGAATCCAAGGATCGGAGGAAGCAGGTCGTTGCGGCGAAAGACGCCATCACCGCTCACATGCAGGCCCTATTGCACCGGGCTCTTTATGGTACCGGCAACGTAAGCGGACTGCTGGCTATGGATCACATAACGGTATGCAATATGGGAAGTCCGGTGGAGCTGTCTAACAGGCTTTGCATTTTTCTTTTTCGAGTGAATCACTTGGATTCCTCAAAAGCTTCGGAGTTTTTCAATAAGAAGTATGGTGTCAGGGTTTCCGCGAGGATCAGGGATACCTATTCCAAGGTTCCGCTGGATGCGATGGGCTGGCAGGATGCGGTGCGACTTTCTTCCGCTCATTACAATACTCCTGAAGAATTTGATGTTTTCCTGGATGCCGCACGAAAAATGGCGGATGAAACGTGATCCAACCGGCCACGACCGGTTTGCCTTGACCGAACAAAAATCGCGGTGCCATGAATACAAAAGATAAAAGCAATGACCGAGAGCCAGCGACTGTTGACGTGAAAGTCAACTTCCTGGGCATACTCCATAAATTTTCAGACAACAAGAAAGTAGTGGAAATAACCTTGCCGGCAGACCCTGGTGCTGCCGTTGAGCAGATTATAACAACATTCAACTTGCCCTGGAAAGACAATCTGGAAAAAGTCACTAGGATCTTCGTGAATAATCAGCATTTGGCCATTATTATCAAAAACGGAGTATCTTTAAAAAATGGGGATGTCATCGCCTTTATTCAATTAAGTGGAGGCGGTTAAGATAAATCATGCTAATCAAGGAGGGGTAATAAAATGAAGGATCGTACTTTGTTGATGATCCCAGGTCCAATTGAATTTGAGCCGGAAGTGTTGAGCGCGCTTGGTGCACCGACCGCAAGCCATGTCGATCCTGAGTTCATCGAAGCGTTTGGCAAATCGCTTGAACGGATGAGGGAAGTATGGTTGTCGCCAGCAGGGCAACCTTTTGTAATTGCGGGTTCTGGCACCCTGGCGATGGATATTCCCGCGGCCAATCTGATTGAACCGGGCGACAATGCCCTGGTTTTATCCACCGGGTATTTCGGAGACAGGTATGCCGAGATCCTTGCCCGCTATGGGGCGAAGGTAACGACGGTCAGTGCCGAACCGGGGGGTATGGTTGATTTTGATAGGATTGAGGCCGAATTAAAAAAAGGTTCCTTCAAGTTGCTGACCTTTACGCATGTGGATACGTCCACTGCCGTCAGAGTTGAGCCTGAAACGATCGGAAAACTCGGAAAGAAATACGGGGTTTTGACCATTCTGGACGGAGTATGTTCCGTTGCCGGGGAAGAAATCCGGCAGGATGAATGGGGGATCGATGTGGTTTTGACTGCCTCACAGAAAGCCGTGGGGGTGCCTCCCGGACTGGCCCTGCTGGTTGCAGGGACCAAGGCCATCGAAACGTGGAAGAGCAGAAAAACCCCGGTTTTAAACTATTATGGGGATTGGAAGAACTGGCTTCCCATCATGGAAGCATATGAATCCAGGAAACCCAGTTATTTTGCTACCCCCCCCGTCAATTTAATATTCGCCCTGAACGTAAGCCTGGGTCATATCATTTCCGAGGGAATGGCCGCCCGTTTTGCCCGGCATAAAAAGATCGGCCAAGCATGTCACGCGGCCATCCAGGCGCTTGGACTGGATATGGTCCCTAAGGATATCCGTTTTGCCGCATCGACGTTGTCTGCTCCAAGGTACCCCAATGGCGTCAACGGGCCTGACCTGCTGCCGAAGATCAAGTCGGCCGGAGTGGTTTTGGCAGGCGGTCTCCATTCTGCCATCAAGAACGAATATTTCCGCATCGGGCATATGGGAGCAATAAAAGCGGGCGATGTGCTTGCCGCGGTCGGCGCGATCGAAATCGGGCTTTCTGCTTGCGGTTATCAATTTGAAAAAGGAGCCGGCGTGGCCGCGGCTCAGCGCATCTTTCTTTCATGAAGCGCCGGGACATTTGGCAGAAAGATGAAATTCGCACAGACAGGAGCGATGCATGTCTGCGAATCTGAAATGCATTTCCGTGGATCTTATTCACTGTAGCGAGCTTTCGAGTCCGCTACCAGGGGTGGCGGCCGGAGATATCGGAAGGGAGTGATGAGACTTGTTATGAAATTCAGTGGCGCTGCCGTTTCCCTGCTGGTTTACTTTACGCCCTTGATGGCTCAGGGGGACGTAGACTATCAGGCCATGGTCAGGATAAGGGATGAAGGCTTGAAGAGATCGCAGGTAATGGATCACGTCGCCTGCATGACAGAACTATACGGCCCGCGCCTGGCCGGGACGAAGGCGTATTATGACGCGGCAAAATGGGCCTTGAATAAATTCAGGGAATTCGGCCTCGTCAATGCCAGAATGGAACCTTGGGGCGAGATCGGCCTTGGCTGGGAGAACTCCTTTACATCCGTGCATATCGTGAAGCCACAGTACCAGTCTGTCATCGCCTATCCCTTGCCCTGGACTTCCGGCACGAATGGAAAGATCCGGGCCGAGGCGGTCTACCTGGATTCGACTTCACTATTTTCCGAAAAGGACCTGCTGCCATTCCGGGATAAAGTCAAAGGCAAGATCGTTTGTGTATCTCCGAAGCGGGCGCTGAAACCAAACTTCAAACCTCTTGCTGTCCGGCTCTCGCAAGAGGAATTGGACGATATGGCCGCCCTGAAACCTTCCGGACGTAGCGGTGATGAACAAAAGCCGGAGGGGAACGATGTGACGGGTTCAGGGAAAATAAGTTCCGCAGGAATAAAACCGCTCGACATTGAAACTGTGCTCTCATTCCTGAAGACGGAAGGGGCTGTCGCCGCCGTTTTTCCGGGTGATCAGATTGGCGCGGGGCCGATGGACAAGGGCGTGGTCCTGGTGAATACGGGGCGCCCGTTGAAGAAGGGGGATCCGCGGCCGATCGCAACAGCGATTTTTGCGGCCGAGCATTATAACAGGATATTGCGAATCTTGGAGAAAGGGATCGCGGTCACGATTGAGATCAATATGGCCAATACCTTCACCGCTGAAAATGTCGAGGATTACAGCATTATTGCTGAAATTACCGGCAGCGATCTTAAAAATGAAGTCGTGATGCTTGGCGCTCACTTTGACGGCAAGTCTGCCGGCACCGCGGCAACAGACAATGCTGCGGGCTGCGCCATTGTGATGGAAGCAATGAGGATTCTGAAACAGATCGGAGTTACTCCCAGGCGCACCATTCGCGTTGCCCTGTGGGGAGCCGAGGAATGGGGGATGCTTGGTTCGAAGGGATATGTAAATAAATATCTTTTTGATGCCATGGCCAAAAAGAAATTGCAGGGTTATGATGATTTTTCCGTGTATTTTAATGTCGACTGGTATGGCCGCTTCCGCGGGATCTATCTCCAGGGTAATGATCTTGCCAGGCCGATTTTCGATGATTGGATGAAGCCTTTTCATGATCTTGGCATGACGTACCTGGTCCCGGGAAATACCGGCGGTACCGATCATATGGCTTTTTATGAAGCAGGGCTCCCAGCCTTTCAGTTCATTCAGGATGACCTGGAATTTTTTACAACCACCTTTCATACCAATATGGATGTGTACGACAGGCTGGTGGCGGACGATCTTAAGCAGGCCGCCGTTGTCCTGGCCGGATTTGTATTGAATGCGGCAATGAGCCAGGAGAAAATCCCCCGCTATGGATCGGAGAATAAGGATAGACGGTGGCACAAATAGCCAGTAGGTTTTTCGAATATGAGGAGAAGTATAAATGAGCGCTATTGGCGTTGCCGTGATTATCATGACGGCTTTGACCATGGCGATCGGATTCTGGACCTATATCAAAATCAAGGGCAAAGCTGTAAATTATTTTAAAGCCGGAGCGGCAATGCCTGTCTGGGTGATCGCCATCACGCTTTGCGCTCAGGCTTTTGATGCCAATGGATCGATGGGAGCGGCTTCACGTAGTTACGATATGGGTTTCTGGGCAGGCGCGAGCATCCCGGTCGGGCTGGCCTTGTGCTTGCTGTTTACGGGGCTGTTTTTTGCAAAACCCATTCAGCAAATGAATCTGCTGACCTTAGGGGATTTTTATCACCGCAGGTACAGCCAAACAACGGAGACACTGGCAGTGGTAAGCATGCTTGCCAGTAATATTATTCTGATCGCAGGCAACCTCGCAGGTCTCGGTCTCCTCTATGGGAAAATCTTCAATCTGCCATATCTGCCCATATTGATCATTGTCAGTGTTTGCATCCTTTCTTATGCACTGACCGGAGGCTTGTTTGCATCGATCGGTACAAGCGTCTTTCAAGTAGCCATATTTGTAATCGGAATTCTGCTGGCTTTTTTCTGGATCACTTACGCGTTCGGCTGGTCAACTCTCATGCTGACGGTTCCCCAAGATCACAAGTTTGTTTCGGGACTTGTTTCCATAAAACACGGTTCACTGGGAAACTGGGCTTCCCTTGTTTCGTTGGCGCTTGGCGATATCGTTGCCCTTGATTTCATGCAGAGAGTGCTGTCAGCCAAATCTCCGCAAGCCGCTCGTAGAGGGTGTTATTCGGGAGCCTTGCTGACCCTGCTCGTTGGTGTACCTGTAGCTATGATCGGGCTGTATGCGTTTCATTTCAAAAAAATAAGCGGCGCGAATCTTCTGGTCAATATGGCGATTGAAAATATGCCCGAATTGATAGGGATATTCCTGATTTTAGGCATCATTGCAGCCAGCATGTCGACCGCTGCCGGGGTGATCCTGGCTCTTGCGAATACGATAGCAAGAAACCTTGTCCAGCGTTATAAAAAAGAGCGTTGGAACGATTCAAAGATGTTGGCTTTTTCAAGGTGGATTGCCATTCCCACCATGGCGGCGGCAGTTTTGTATGCCTACATCAGCCCGGCACCGGGAACACTGTTGATTCTTGCCTTCGACATTGTTCTGGCGGGGTGTTTTGTTCCTCTTGTGCTTGGGATCTTTTGGAAAAAAGCCAATGCGGCTGCGGCCATCAGTTCAATTGTCCTGGGAGGGTCATTGCGACTGGTTCTTCACTTTGTCGTCCCCAGCTCTCTCTCGGGGCTCGATACTCTGATTCCACCCGTCTTCTCGTTGGTTTTATTCATAGCCATCGCCCAATTGACGCAGAAAACCTCCGTCCCCAGGATGAATGCTTTTGCCCGCATTCCAAGTGAAAAAGAACTTGTGGAGGGAAGAGATTGAGCCGCCCGCTGAACGAGAGGACCCCATAGTAAAGCCCGTAAGCGCGCTGGAACCGCTTTTCGCCTTGAAATTGCTGCCGCTGATTTGTTTTTGCTTGCCGGCGGTATGTTTCTAGAATGAGAGGAGGTCGATGAAGACAACAAAGAGTATTTGTTTCTTGATGTATTCCGTGGTCCTTCTGGTTCTACGTGTCGATTTATTATCCGCCCAGGCCGCTGGGCCGGTTATCGGCAGCCGGTCCGTTGTCCCGCTGCGCAACCAGGTTCTGCTTATGGAAAAATGGTGGCGCTGGAAATTGGCGAACATCCTGCCGCTGGTCATGAGGGAACAAAAGGTCGATCTTTGGATCATCCGTGATAATGAAGCTGACCTCTACTACAATAACCAGGGGCCGGTCTATGTCTCTCTTCTTCGCGCCGACCATCAGGGAATGACGTATCCGAGCAACTATGCCCCCTCCGGCTCGCAGCGATTGCCCAAATTTCTCATGTTCCATGATACCGGAGGTGAAATCGCCTATAGCGAACCGGAAAGCTACGCCCACATACGTAATCGGGTTTCCGCGCTCAGGCCGGCAAGGATCGCCGTCGCCGGGTACAACAACGCTGAAATGCTGAGAGCAATTGGAACGGAATTCGCCTCCAGAACGGTCGATTCCTGGACTCTCGGGGTCCGCTGGCTTGAAACCGTTGGCGCAGAGAGGATCGGCGTCTACCGGGAGGTTCAGAGAGTGGCCAATGAAATCATCGCCGAGGCCTTTTCAAACAAGGCGGTTGTTCCTGAGGTGACGACAACCGAAGACCTGAACTGGTGGGTGCTGCACCGCTATCAGGAACTCGGGATTGACATGGAAAACTATCCCACGATCACGGTTCAGAGAAGTGACGAGAATCTGGCAAAAACCGAAGACGTGGGGCGCTGCTTTAAAAATGGCCGCTCCCATAACGGGAGGAATGTCGTGATCAGGCGTGGCGATGTGATCAGTTGCGATACAGACCTCTACATGTTCGGATTGATAACGGATTCTCATCAGCACGCTTATGTTTTAAAAAGCGGGGAGGCGGATGTGCCGGAACCGTTGAAGGAAGCTTTGTTGAAAGTCAATCGGATGCAGGACCTTTTCCGCAAGGAGTTTGTCGTTGGCAGGACGGGCAAGGAGATCATGGAGGCAGCCAGAAAAATAAAATGGCCGGATGGGATTCTTCATTCCGAATTGGCTTTCCATCCCCCGCCCATGTACATCTGGAGATTCTGGTCAGGCGGCTACATGTTCGACCGCAAATCGTACGTTGCCGGGATGACGTCCGGTCCGGGTTACTATCCGACCTCGATCGTAAGCAACGAGCATGCTTTGCATCTGAATACCCTGTATGCTTTCGAACCGCACACAAGGGTTGCCGTTCCCGGGTGGAAATATGGAGTCGAGTTGGGGATCGGCCAGATCGTTATCTTTGGCGAAGAAGGTCTGAACTACCTGGCCAGGTCTCAGGAAAGTCAATGGCACGTCATACGCTGACCGCAGAGAATTGAAATGAACGTGTTGAAAAAACCTTTTCATTAAATCAATGTTCCAATCAAGGAGGTACGGTATGAAAAGAAGGCGGCTTGTTCTTGTAATGGTTTTGGCGGTTGCCGTGTCTGCGTTTGGCGGCGTCAAAAACGGAATGAAAAAAAAGAATTCGGCGTGCGCCAAAAAGACCGAGAAGACTCATCTGGGGGGCTGTGTCCTGACAACGCCTTCCGGCGTGGTTCCCGACAATCTATATAAAGAGGGAAATATTGTTAAAACGGAAGAGTTTAAGCCCTTTACCAAAAAATTAACTGTTTTTGGCATCACGCTGCTCGGCCGGGATGATATTTCTGATGACTTCATGAAAAAAGTCGGCAAGACAATTGTTGCCATGTTTCCAAGGAACGAAGCAATCGATTCTGAACTGCAGGGTAAGGTCATCCGTAACATGTATAAATACAAGGCGGCAATTCCGCTCTTTAAAGGCGAGTTCAAGGGGGAAGATGAGGTCTTCACTCCTGATGAGAAGAGGCAATGGGAGGTCACCAAACAGAACAACAGCGTATGCGATATCATTATGGAAGATATTCCCGGACAAGTGATGGAAGTGGTGGAGCACATCCTGCATCATGTCACGGATGTCGGACTTCACTATACTTTTCCTGCTGAATGGGGCATAGCTGAAAACAGTGTCATCCATATCGCGATGCAGGAAGCGATTGAGAAGAAGTATTATGATATTGAACAGTACAGTGAATTTACAGAGGAGGAAGAGCGGCGGCGGGTTCTTATTCAGGAATATGCCTACTGGCTAATCTATTGTTCCTGGGATCTCAGAATTTCCTTCGGACCGAAAAAAGCGGAATTCTCCATTATGAGCGCCGAGGAATTAAAAAATAAACTCCCGGCATCCTACGATCTGTTTTTGAAAACAATACCCCGGGTCATGGCCGCGCCGGACAAGGAAATGCTCAGGGTTTTTTTTGAAAAATAAAAAACTTACTGGCATTCCTTGCCGGACTGTCCGCAGGGATCGGCGAAAGACTGCTTTAGGGAGGCTGCGAAATGAAAAAGGTTTTTAGAGTTTCGATCGTTTTTTTACTATGCGTTATCCCGGCGCTGAACAATCTTCCGGCAGCTGAAATCAACGGCCAAGGGATCATTTTTACCAACTGCCACATCATCGACTGCACCGGTGCCCCGTTGAGTGAAAATATGACGTTGCAGATTGCCGGCGGGAAAATTATCGCAATTCAGAAGGGACTGTTGGCCGAACAGCCCGATCCGGCGAAATTCCGTGTGATCGATCTTCGGGGGGCCTACGTACTGCCCGGCCTTTGGAACATGCATGTGCACCTCTCGGATCTGCTTCCCGATGTAAACAAAATGCTTGGGGAGGAACACGTCCTCCCGGCAGCCATCCGGGCCGGGAGAAACGCCATGGATGCGCTGAAAATGGGGTTTACCGGCCTGAGGGTCGTGGGAGAACGCGACTATATTGATGTGGCCTGGCGGGATGCGTTCAACAAAGGAGTGTTTGTCGGGCCCAGGATATTTGCCGCGGGAATGGTCGTCACTCCTACCCAGGGCCATCCCTGGGAGGCGGTTTGGCCGGTCGAGATTTTCGCGGACGGACCGCAGGAGATCCGCAAGGCCATGCGGCAGAATATTGTTCATGGAGTGGATTTTGTAAAAATATTCGCCCGCTATCTGGATCGGGACGAATTGGAGGCTGCAATCACCACTGCCCATAATTATGGCCTTCACGTCACGGCCGATGCGGATGGCGACAATGCTCAGCGGGCGGTCGTGGCCGGTGTAGATTGCATTGAGCACGGGACCAACATTTCTGATGAGACCATAAATCTGATGGCAAAAAAAGGCACTTTCCTTTGTCCGACTGTGGTGTGCAACGTAAGTGAGAAATTTATCACGGAACGTGATGAGCGGCTAAAAAAACTGGGATTCGCTGCTGACGAGAATACGGTCAACGGGCGGCTGCTGGTGACAAGCGCGGATATGAGGTCGCAAAAAACCGCCGATCGGCACCGGGAGATCATCGTGAAAGCTGCCAGCGCGGGCGTCAAGATAATAAGTGGCAGCGATTCGAATCCGCTTGATGAATACGGAATTCTCGAAATCGAACAGCTGCACTTGTCCGGCCTGAGTCCGATGCAGACCTTGCTGGCCGCCACCCGGAATTGCGCCGAGATGTGCGGAGTACTGGATGAGCTGGGCACCATCGAGGTAGGCAAGATCGCCGACCTGGTCGTCTTGTCTGAAAATCCACTCGAAAATATTTCCAACCTGAGAAAGCTGAAAATGGTGATCAAAGACGGAAAACCGGTCAACCTTTCCAGAGAAGAGGGCGAAACCAGTTTCTGGGATCTCTACTTCAAAGAAGTTCAGTAAGGAGTGTTTTGGAGCATTTCGCAGGGCGGATTTTCCGGCGATGCCGGATTTAAAGATGCATCGTAATGAGATGCATTTGCTGAAGCAAGCCATTTAGTATTGAAAATCGGAGAAAACATGTGTATTATAATTATTCAACCAATTGGTTTAATTTTGCGGTTGGCGGCGACTGAAAGCGTTTACATGGTGCCTTGTATGAAGTGGCGCAAGCCAGGGGGTAGTTTGGCATGTTCTTTCTCACGGCTCACCAATGTCTGGCAAGACTTCGGGCGCAGACTGCAAAGGAAAGCTTCGGGGGTTTTCGGGATGCCTGACGAACGCGCCCGCTGTTCTTTTTTTGAATCAGCCGCTTGGGCGGGCGATTTCCCGCAAATCATCGCCCGCAAACATATTTAAATGAGGGAACGTATAATGACAGCAGAACCGACAAAATTGAAATGGATGGTGATGATCGGATTGCTCTCGCTGTGTTTTGCCAGTTGCGGTCGCGAGGGAAAAACAATCGTAATTAAAGTTGCCCATAATGGAAGTGTCAATCATCCACACCAGGTAGGATTTGATAAATTCAAGGAGGTACTGGAGCAAGAAACGGCAGGTCGGATTGAAGTCCAGATTTTTCCCAATTCTCAATTGGGAAGCGAAGAGGAAGCCAGTCAGCTTGTCAAGCTTGGATTGCTATCTGCGTCCGCCGCCAGCTCAGGAGGCGGTCTGGCGTCCTTTGTCCCCGAGGCGGAACTGTTCAACCTCCCCTTCATTTTTGACGATCTGAATCATTTCTACAGAGTTCTGGACGGCCCTGTTGGCGACCGTGTTGCCCGTGCGATTGAAAATAAATTGAACTGCGTCGTCCTGGGATACTGGTTCTCTGGAATCCGCAATGTCTGGAATTCAAAAAAACCTGTTTTAAAACCCGAAGACCTGAATGATTTAAAAATTCGCGTCATGTCCAGTCCGATTTTATTGGAAACTTTCAATGCCCTCGGCGCTCAGGCCACACCCATGGCATTTGGAGAACTTTATACGGCCCTGCAAATGGGTGTGGTAGATGGGGGCGAGACCGATCACATTGATCTCCTGTTCGAGAAGTTTCATGAAGTGACCCGCTATGTTTCCTATACAAACCATATGTTTTTGGCTGTAGCGCTGATTTTCAGTAAAAAACAATTTGAGCGGCTTCCCGCCGATGTCCGCCAGGCCGTACTAAATGCCGGGCGTGCTTCTGTAAAGGCGCAGCGGCTGGCGATGGAAAGCAGGACGGCATCCGCCCTGGAAGAATTAAAGCGACTTGGCCTAAAGTTTTTTGAGGTGGATAAAAATCTTTTTAGGGAAAAAGTAAAAAGCGTCTATCTCAACAATGCCGAAAAGGTCGGGGGTATGGGCATCATTGAAATGGTCAAGAATCAGTGATGGCGAAACACACAATTTTAAACAGGAGTGAACAATGGATGACGTAAGGCCTGAATCTTCCCTTGCCCGCTTTGTCCGGTTTTTAAAAGCCCCCCTGGAAGCTTCTTTATGCATTCTGTTGGTCGCAATCGTGCTGCTCATTTTTTTGCAAGTGCTTTTCCGCTATTTGATCCACACGTCACTTGCCTGGACGGAGGAACTGGTAAGGATATTCTTTTTATGGCTGGCTTCCCTGGCATCCGCCTATGCATTTAAAACCAAATCCCATTTCGCACTCAGGTTTTTAGTGGAAAGATTTGGCAAAAGAGCGCAGAGAATCATCGCGGATCAAGCGGCGTTTTTCACTTCGGTTTTTCTCATCCTTTTTATTTGGAAGGCGATGGCCTATACCTGGAATATGGCCGGGCAGGTGGCCCCGAGTACGCAGATATCAATGGCATTCCTTTATTCATCCGCCGTAGTCGGGGGAATCCTAATGTTATACTATTTTCTTGCGGCCTGGTGGGCTGAACGAAAAGCGGGCAATGCGCCCGACCGGGTGAAATAATGGGATTGGTAATGGCTCTGGTTTTTATTCTTGCCATGCTTCTTTCCTTTCATGTCGGGATTGCCCTGGGGTTGACCGCTTTGGCCGGATTGCTTTATATTGCCCCGGACCCCGACCTTCTGATTCTCATCCCCCTGAAATTCATTTCCGGCTTGGATTCTTTCCCTCTTGTCGCCATACCTCTGTTTATTCTGGCGGGATCAATCATGTCGCAGGGGGGTATCGCCCGGCGCATTGTCGATCTTGCTCTTGTATTCTTCGGTCGCGTGCGTGGGGGGCTGGGGATCGTTGTGACAATTTCGACATTTTTTTTCGGGGCGGTCTGCGGTTCCGGAAGCGCCAAGACCGCCGCCATCGGCTCGGTGATGCTTCCCGAGATGAAAAGGAATAAATACCCAACGGATTTCGCCACGGCTCTTTTTGCGGCAGCCGGCGGAGCCTCTGCGCTGGTTCCTCCATCCATAGACCTGATCATTATTGGTGTCGTTGCCAATATTTCGGTTGGAGCCATATTCGTAGCCGCCATCATTCCGGCGCTGCTAAACGCCGTCGCTCTTGTCGCACTGGCCTACTTCATGGCCGTAAAATTGAAGCTTCCGATTTCCGCAAAAATAGAGTTCAGGACAAAACTACGGATTATTCGGCAGGGAATTCTTCCCATGCTGATGATCATTATCGTTCTTGGCGGGATATATGGTGGGATATTCACGCCGACGGAAGCCTCTGCCGTAGCGGTTATCTATGGATTTTTACTTTCCTTTTTTGTGTATAAGGAACTGACCCTCGGTAAATTGAAGCTGTCTCTTCTGCATACAGCTTCACTTAGCGGCGTTGTTCTGCTGGTGCTGGGAACCGCATCGGTCTTCTCCTTTCTGCTTACATTTGAGAGAATCCCGCACCAGATCGCATTGACCCTCACCCATTATTCATCCAACTGGGTTGTATTTATTTTGTTCGTCAATTTGGTTTTTTTGACCCTGGGCATGATCATGGATGCCCTGCCGGCCATTATTGTGCTTCTGCCGATCATTGTCCCCCTCGGGCTTCAGTTCGGGATGGACCCGCTTCACCTGGCTGTACTGATTGAAGCCAATGTCGGACTGGGCATGATCACGCCTCCCGTAGGGATGTGCCTGTTCGTATCCTGCGGTATCAGCAAGATCCCGATCGAGAAGAGTTTTAAACGTCTTTTTCCGTTCATCATTGTTCTTTTCATTACGTTGTTGATTATAAGTTACTTTCCCGAAATCACTCTTTTTCTTCCGAAGTTGCTGGGGTTCAAGTAAATGAAAGCCCACAGGATACGGAAGGCAAAATCGCTTTATACAAATAAGCGAAAACACATTTTTCTTGAAATTGAAAAAAACAGATGGTTGGAGGTCGAATCCCTTTCAAGAGTCAACTGGGACACGATCATGGCTTTCTTGAAATGTGAAAAAGAGACGGGAATCCGGGCTGTGAGTTTCACGGATCAGAGTTTTCAAGTCGGTACGATCAAGGATTGGGATGATGCGGGTATAATCAAAAAAAATTAAGTATAGGAGGTCATCATGGAATATCGCGTGCTGGGCAGGACGGGAGTCAAAGTTTCTCCATTGTGTCTGGGAACAGACGCCTTTATGGATCCGACTCCTGAAAAAGAGTCGATGCAGATTTTGAACGCTGCAATTGCTGCAGGTATTAATTTGATCGATACAGGCGACTCGTATGCGGAGGGAGAGGGGGAAAAGATCATCGGCAAAACTCTGAAGGAAAACGGGAAAAGGCAATCTGTGCTGATCGCTACCAAGTGCGACCATGGGCAGCGTCGTCCCGGGCTTACTCTGGATGAATTCGTTCCGGAACTCGGCCCGAACCAGTCCGGTCCCACGCGGCTGAATATCATCCGGGCGTGCGAACGGTCCCTGAAGCGGCTGCAGACGGATTATATTGATCTGTACCAGATCCATCGACAGGCGCCCGATATCCCTATAGAAGAAACCCTCGGCGTACTTACAGATCTTGTCCGCCAGGGCAAGGTCAGGTATATCGGTTGCTCTACCCACCCGGCCTGGGCGGTCATGGAAGCGATCATGGTCAGCGAGCTGAAAGGGTACGCCCGCTATGTTTCCGAACAACCGCCCTATAACCTTCTTGACCGCAGGATCGAGAATGAACTGATACCGATGACCCGGGCCCATGGCTTGGGCGTGATCACTTGGTCACCCATGGCAATGGGCGTGCTGACTGGACGGTACTCCAAGTCAGATAAATATCCTGAAGGGTCGCGGGCCGCGTTACGGGGCGGATTTTATGCTGACAGGGTGACGGAAAAAGGGATTGAAGTCGGCGGGAAATTCATGAAGATAGCGGAAAGTATCAGCGTAAGTCCACAGCAGTTGGCCGTACTATGGTGCAAAGATCAGCCAGGCATAACGGCGCCCCTGATTGGTCCAAGAACTCTTCCACACTTGGAAGACCTTCTCCCGGTCCTGAATATGACACTGGATGATTCCCTCCGGGAAACCTTCGATAATCTGGTTCCGCCAGGTTCTGCGGTTGCCAATTTTCACAACACTGCCGATTGGTCAAAAATGAGGATTTTGTGATCTTTGCGCTTGAAGTTTGACAATGATGGCGGGCTGATTTAAAATTATCATCGACGTTTTTCGAGAGGTGCCATTAGGGTGAGCCATTCAAATGAAAAAAATGATGTGAGGCAGGAGGTTCTGGAAGCTGCAGAAAGGATAAAAAAACATATCCGAAAAACACCATTGGAGTATTCCCACTACCTCAGCGAACTCAGCGACTGTAATGTATACCTGAAGCTCGAGAATATTCAGTTGTCTGGTTCATTTAAGGTCAGGGGGGCTTTCAACAAGATCTTGTCCCTGAGCAGGGAGGAAATAAATAAAGGGATCGTGATCGGATCCTCTGGCAATCACGGTATCGCCTTCGCCTACATTTTTCAAAAATTCAACATACCTGGCACCATCTATTTCCCTGCCAATGGTTCAAAAGCAAAATTGGAAACCCTTCTCCTGTATAAGGCAAATGTGAAATTTCACGGGACGGATACTGCGGTCACCGAAACCTATGCCCATCAGGTTGCCAATGAGACCGGACAGTTATTCATATCTCCATATGACGATCTGAAAATCATCGGTGGGCAGGGGACGATCGGTGTTGAACTGGAAAAGCAGGTTAATAAAATCGATTGCATCCTGGTTCCGGTCGGAGGCGGCGGCTTAATATCTGGAATCGGCGGCTATCTGAAATCTGTCCTGAATGACGTCGAGGTGATTGGCTGTCAGCCTGAGAATTCACCGGTAATGGCGGAGTCGATAAAGGCTGGCAAGCTCATAGAAATGGAGTCAAAGCCTTCCCTATCGGACGGCACCGTGGGCGGTATCGAGGCTGGTTCTATTACATTCGGCTTGTGTCAAAGGTATGTGGATGATTTCATTCTTGTATCCGAGGAAGAAATAAGCAAATCCATCAGGCTTTGCCTTGAGAAGCATGCGATGCTGATCGAGGGTGCTGGGGCTCTTTCCATCGCGTCCTTTATCAAAGCCAAGAACAGATTCAAGGGGAAAAATATTGTTCTGGTTGTCAGCGGGAGCGGCAGTATCCTGGAGAAATTGAAGGGAATCATATTGTGAAGAGCCTTGGAAAAAAGAAAGTATAACTCCAAAGAAACACAAAAGACGCTCATGGATGCTGCCGAGGCGCTTTTTACGAAAAGTGGATTCGCGGCCACATCTACTGAAGAGATAGCGGCAATGGCGGGCTGCTCAAAAAGCCAGATACAATACCATTATAAAAGCAAGGAGAACCTGTGGAGAGCCGTCATCGAGAGGCACCTTGGCGGTTTTCAGGAAGCAGTTGGGAAGGTTTTCGAAGGCATAAGCACAGATAGGGGACGTTTGAAGGAATGCATTGTCGAATTTTTTAACTATTTGAAAAAGAACCCGCAAATCATATCCATATTGAGATGGTCTACGATTGAGGGAGCTCCAGTTGACTTGAATTTGAAGAATATTTCGGTTAAAACCGCGGCCGCAGCCATAAGTGAGGCCAAAAAAAAAGGCCTTGTTCATGAGAAACTTGACTCAAACTATATTGTTTATGCCATTCTGGGGATTATTTTTCATTGGTTCGACATAAGGGGAACCAAAGCCGATCCGCTCAATTTCGATAAAACTGTCGATGAAGCAGATGAGGATTACCTGAACACCATAATCAAGATAATTTACGCCGGCATGTTTACATAGAATTTGCTCGCGATCCTGCAAGAAAATAGTATGTAACTAAACAATAGGGCAAAGCCGCCGAGTTGCTCTTTCCTGCAGGGAGAAGCCATGATGTACCGGGCAAAGACCAAAATCACTAGTAAAAGTGTCGGAATTCCCTGCCTTTCGCATATACTGATGATTGAATCTTTTACGAAAATGGTGGCCGACCGCCTCGCTGAAGCGTTGGGTTCATTTCTGCGGATTTTGCGATTTGAATGGCCAATAAAGGGCTATGAGGGAAATAAGTTAAAATAAAAAAATCACTTGACAATCGAAAAGCATTGCATTAATGTAATGCAAGATTAAATCGAACGGATGGTTTAATGTATGCTGAAAAACAATTTATTTTGTTTTGTCGTTGTCGTATTTATCAAATATCTCATATAAGGAGGACGAAAATGAAGAGATTGCTAGGCTTTTTTTCTTTGTTGATCATCATGCTTGCTTTTTCGCAAGTAGCTGTTTTTGCTCAATCTCAGGAGACTGGGGCGATCGAAGGGACTCTTTTTACCGAGTCCGGAGAGGCGTTCCCCGGCGTGTATGTCGAGTTGACGTCTCCGAATCTCATCGCCGGAAAAAAAAGTACGGTATCGAATCAAACTGGTCAGTTCAGGTTCCCGGCCCTCCCTACTGGCACGTATACCCTGTTGACCAAGTTGGAAGGATTCAAGACGAATAAAAAAGATAGGTTGCGTGTGTCTACCGGTATGACGCTCACGGTCGACATGGTGTTGGAGATCGGGATGATCGACGTAGAAGTGCTCGTGACCGGTGTTCCCGCCATGATCGATATCAAGGATTCCCAGTCCGGCGTGACGGTTTTGAACAATGAGATGTTGCAGACTCTCCCGGTAGGTAAAAATATCAATAACCTGATCACGCTAGCCCCTGGGACTTACGGCGATGAGCGGTCCGTGGCTTTCGGTGGCACCAACAACGGAGTCATGTATCAGGTGGACGGCGTTAAGATCAATAATCCGGAAGGCGGCGTCCTGGACTCAGATCTGGATTTCAACTCGGTTCAGGAAGTCAAAATCATGGGATTAGGCGCCCCGGCGGAATATGACGGATTCAACGGGGCCATCATGAATACCATTACCAAATCGGGTGGCAATAAGCTCAGTGGCATCATCGACCTGTTTGGCGGCCTGGGCAGCTGGACGAGCGACAATTCGAATGATCCGAATCTGCTTACCGTGTTCAATGATTCCTATCAGGCGCACGCCAGTCTCGGCGGACCGGTCCTGAAGGACAAGCTATGGTTCTATACGGCGACGGAATATTCCCGGACCAGGGGTGACATCGAAGACATGGAAGAAAAAAGAACGGGAAGAAGGATGAAATTGTTCGGGAAGTTAACCTGGCAGATCGGCCAGAATGATCAATTGTCCGGACACTTTCAATATCTGGATTCCCAAGTAAATAATCGTAATCTTGATCCCTGGGTATCCCCGGAAGCAGCGGATGGTGAAGCCCGCGATCAGAAAACCTGGAATCTCAGCTGGCTTCATGTTTTTTCGCCAAACACTTTCCTGGAAATGAAATACAGTGGCTTCGATTGGCTGATCCAGGACACGCCGGCCGTCGAATCCGATAACCCAATGCGCGAAGATGAAGTCACCGGCATTGTCTCCGGGAATTATTTCGGCCCCTGGGACGCCTACAGGGAAAATCACCAGATCAATGCTGCTTTCAGCCATTATGTGGATGATTTTTTAGGAGGTTCTCATGACATGAAGCTCGGTTTTGAATGGGAACGCTCCCCTTCGCGGACGTATGCGCGTCCGGCCGGCAAAGACGAGGAAGGGAACTGGGCGTTTTTTATTGATGCCGATAGCGAGCCCTTCCTGAAAATCGTCCTCTCGGAGTACGATGTCCGCCCCATCAACAAAAGGTTCTCCGCCTATTTCCAGGATTCATGGAAGATTGGGAAAAAATTGGTCGTCAATCCCGGCATCCGCATCAATCATTGGCGCGGGGAGCTGAAAGGCGATCCCCTGAACCGGGGGAATGTCTTTTCTCCCAAGCTGGGCATCGCTCCACGCCTTGGGATCACCTATGATCTGTTCGGCGATAATTCCACGGCGCTGAAAGCCCATTATGGCAAGTATTATCACGGCTTTATCAATTTCATTTACAGTTGGCTGGGCGAAAGAGAGAGCGAAACCGATTACATTTGGGGGCCGTTCCTGGAAGAAGAGGAAGAACTGGATCCGGGTACGATCGGTGATGTATGGGTGGAGGATTTTTCCTATACCTGGAATCCCAATCAATATGAAATGGCCGATGATATTCGCATGCCCTACAACAATCAGTACACAATCGGCGTGGAAAGAGAGTTGATGGAAAACCTCTCCGTGGGCATCACCTATATTTACCGAAGCAGCCATGATCTCCTTGATATGGTACTGACCAACGGGGAATATTCTTCGGATACGTGGACGGACAATGAGGGTCCCAACGCCACTGGGAAGGACTTTGTGATCTGGACCTATAATAGCAATCCCGATGAGCATGTGTACCGGATCTACAATCCCAAGAAAGGCGATTACAACGGACTGGTCGGCTATACGCCTTACAGCAAATACAGTGGGCTGGAGTTCACCCTTCAGAAGCGGTTCGCCAACAAGTGGCAACTGATGGTGTCTTATGTGTATTCGAAGGCCTGGGGAACGTCCAGCAACGATCACGATTCGGAAGGAGACAACTCGTTCGCCAACTCAGGCGCGTTCTCGACGAATCGGAACCTGCAGACGAATATCGACGGACGCCTGTTTTTTGACCCGACCCATATGATTAAAATACAAGGCTCGCTCATGCTGCCTTTCAATGTGATCCTCGGCGCCAATTTCAGCTATATAAGCGGGATGCCCTATGCCCGGGAGGCCAGAACAACCTTTGAGACCATGAATAGCCGGCCTTTGTACTTGAAGACGACAAAGACAGGTGAATACAAAATGCCCGATGTGGCCAACCTTGACCTCAGTCTGGAAAAAATATTTGTGGTCGGGCAGTTCAAGCTGGGTGTCCTGCTTGATATGTCAAACCTCTTTAATTCATCGACCACGACAGGAGTAGTGAGGAGCGACTGGATGGAATCGGAGAGACAGTTTCAATCAGTTGATAGCATTGTCGATCCGAGACGTTTCCGGTTGGGCTTGAGTCTGAAGTGGTAGTTTTAATTAAAGCATCGGTTTAAGAATGTAACCGTAGCGGGGGGCTCCTCGAGCCCCCCGCTATTTTCTGACACGTGCGGTTCCCGGGGAACAAAGCCGCCAGGGGGGCCCAGGGCGTCATCCTGGGCTGCACGGAGATCCCGCTGCTGGTCGCGCAGGAACAGGGCGAACTCCCCCTCTTCGACACCACAACGATCCATGCCCGCGCCGCGGTGGATTACGCCCTATCATGAAAAAATTAATTTTGCTTGCTTTCGTCATTTTTATTGCCGTTTCATTGCCTGACAAGGAACCGCGAAACTGCTCCACTTTCCTGATCAAGACCGGCCAGGACGTTTTCCTGGGGCACAACCTGGACGAATCCCCGGAATTGTTCGTCCCCGGGCTGGTCTGCATCAACCGGCGACAAGCCTATCGTGAAGCGATCACCTGGAACGAACTGGTCGCCCCGCCCCGGGAATACGAAAAAGCGATCGTTGCTTTTGAAAAAAAGCCGGCGCCCAAGCTCAGCTGGGTTTCCCGATACGGATCGGTCACCTTCAACAGCGAGGGCATCGATTTCCCCGACGGCGGCATGAATGAAAAGGGCCTGGCCGTTTTCGAGATGAGCCTCATGGAGAGCCGCTACAAATACGATCCGGCCCTTCCCACCTTGTTCATGTCGCTGTGGATCCAGCATCAATTGGACAATTGCGCCACAGTGGACGAGGTCGTCGGCAACGCCGAGCAAATCAACCTTCAGGGCTGGTCATGGCACTATTTTGTCGCGGATCGAAGCGGCGATTGCGCGGTCATCGAGTTCCTTGAGGGAGAACTGGTCGTGCACAGGGACCTCGCCTATCCGGTGCTGTGCAATGCCCGCTACTCCCAGGAGCTGGAACGGCTGAAATACTTCAAGGGGTTCGGCGGCATGATCCCTATGGAAATGAATTTTTCAAGGGCGCCGCGTTTTGTGAAGGCGGCAAAGATGCTGAAGGATTTTGAAGGATCGCTGCCAGGCACGCCCAGGGAGCGGGCCTTGAAGATCCTCGATGAGATCAAGATCGAGGGCTGGAACAAGTGGGGCATTCTGATCGATGTCAAAAACATGACATTCTATTTCCATACGGGCGATAACAAAAAACTCCGTTATTTCACCGTGAGTGACGCGGATTTTTCCGCTGGGAAAAACGACAGGATCCTCAATATGCATGCCGACCTGACGGCTGACGTGAAAGCTCATTTTGTCGATTACACCTATGAAAGAAACCTGGAGCTCATCAAGAAAAGAGCCGGCATCCTGTTCGTCGAGCGCTTGAAGGGTCTTGAAAAGAACGGCATCAATGCCCGGGTTTATGCCGAGCGCTTTGCCGATTACTCGCGACGGATGCGCAGGAAAAAGGTGAATTCAAAAAAAACGGTCATCCCGGGATCCCTTCCCGATAAGGGAAATTAAGGAGGAGAGCATGGAACAAAGCAAGGGGCGGGTTTTTCTGCCGGTTGTCTTTTTACTGTCGGTTTGGGCCTGCGGCGGCCCCAATTATTTCGACCTGCACCTTGAAACTCCGGAAAATCCCGGTGCGGTAAAACTGGACAAGGTTTTGCTGATCGAAGATGTCGAGATCAACCAGACCTACCAGGACCAAAGGATCGTCTACCGCGAATCCCCTTTACAGGTGAAGTATTACAGTTTCTTGCTGTGGGCCAAATCTCCCGATGATCTGATCGAGGACGCCGTGGTCGATTTCTGGAGAAAAAGACTAGTTTTCAAAAAAGTGAATGTTTATGGTTCCGGCGGCGACGCCGATTTGGCCATGAGAATAAAGATCGACGCCATTGAAAAATATTATTTCCAAAAAAAATGGTATGCGCGGCTGGCCATAGACATGGAAATCGTGGATGCGGAAAGCAGGGAAACGGTTTTGCGCCATTCTTTTGACCAAAAAATGATACTGAAAGTGAAGAAGGTCCGCACTCTTCCGGAAAAGATATCGGAAATCCTGTATATTGAATTGTTGAAAATGGAAGCAAAACTTCAAAAAGACAGTTCGGGACCGCGCGAGAATTAGGGACTATTCTTTGCAGCATCGAAATGATTGGGGTTAAAAGGGAGTCATCATGATGGCACAATTTGCAACTCAGCCTTTGACCAAAGAACGTTGGCGGGATTTCGCGGAGCTTTTCGGCGCCAAGGGCGCCTGCGGCGGCTGCTGGTGCATGTTCTGGCGCCTGCCGCGAAAACAATTCGACGCCCAAAAAGGCGACGGCAACCGCCTGGCCATGAAGGACCTGGTCGAGTCGGGCCTGATACCGGGGCTGCTGGGCTATCTCGACGGCCGGCCGGTCGGCTGGTGTTCCGTGGCGCCGCGTGAACAGTTTCCGGCCCTGGCCCGTTCGCGTGTCCTGGCGCTGATCGACGATCAGCCCTGCTGGTCGGTCTCCTGCCTGTTCGTCCACCGCTCATATCGGAACCGGGGCGTGGCCACGCTGCTGCTGGTGCCGCCGTCGACTACGTCAAGGACAAGGGCGTGCCCTTCCTGGAGGGATACCCGGTGGAACCGCGGATCGGCAAGCCCATACCCGCAGCGTTCGCCTGGACCGGGGTCCCGAAAGCGTTCACGGCCAACGGTTTCATGGAAGCGGCCCGCCGTTCGCCCACGCGCCCAATCATGCGCTTTGATTTCTGCTCTCGACCCGTTTGCTAACCGATCGATACGGGGTTTTTTAAGACGGTGCATGCAAATATAAAATTGATGTGGTAGGGGGGCAAAGGGGTTTGGGCTGTTGTATGCAGATCAAATATAAGCTTGTTCTTTTATTAGGAGGATTACCATGAAGTTCAAGACACTAATGGTTATCAAGGCGGTGGTATGTCTCGGTTTCGGGCCGCTGCTGCTGTTCTTCCCCGGCCCATTGCTGACCTTGCTGGGCAGCTCGTTCGGGCCGGGAGCGGCCATCACTGCCAGGGAATACGGGGCGGCGCTCATGGGCAATCTGATGCTTGCCTGGTTTGCCAGGAACGGCGAAGCATCGGTGCTGCGCCGGGCCATCATCCTGAATCTGTTCGTCTATGACGCCATTGCCTTAGTTGCCATGCTGCTGATCCAGCTCAATGGCGGCATGAATGCGCTCGGCTGGGGCATTGTTTTCGTCTATTTCTTTTTCACCGTCGGCTTCGGATATTTCCTGCTGCCGAAAAAGCAAGCCGGCTGACAACCGCCATTTTCCCGATTTAACGGCAGCGGTTATTTTTTGAAATAGATCATTTGCTATTTCAGGAGGGAGGAGTATGAAAATAAAATTATGGTCCTTGGCAGGTTTGATATTGTTTTCATTTTCCCGCTGTTATTGTTTAGCCTTTTGCTGAGGTGATTTTTCGGGGAAATTAAGAAATACTTTTGGCCTTGGGTTTCTTGCTAAATCCCGTTGCGGCCCTGGCGCAGCCCCTCTAAAAAGGCCAGCACATTGACTCCCAGTTGCCGGGTGCGGTAGCCTCCTTCCTGGACCACCAGCTTGGGCAGGCGCATGGCGCCGATCATTGCGCCATTGGCATGCAAATCGGCCGCTTTCAGGCTCCAGGTCCCCGTGGGGTCGCCCTTGGCCGTATCCGCTCCAAAGGGGATCACCAGAAATTCGGGCCGGAAATCCGCCACCCGCTTCAGGGCTTTTTTCAGCGCCATGTGGTATTCGGCCCCGCTTAGATTTTCCGGCAAGGGGATGTTGAGGTTGTAGCCCAGCCCCTCCCCTTCCCCTCTTTCCTTGCGGAAACCGCTGAAGTACGGATAGGCGAACGAGGGGTCGCCGTGCAGGGAAACGGTCAGGACATCCCGGCGCCGGTAAAAGATCTCCTGTTGGCCGTTGCCGTGGTGATAATCCAGGTCCAGGATGGCGACCCTGCTGAACCGCGACAGGTACTGGGCGGCCACGGCGGCCGAATTGAAGTAGCAAAATCCCCCGAAGACACGGCTTTCGGCATGGTGGCCCGGGGGCCGCACCAGTGCATAGGCCAGCGGTTCGCCCTGCAGCAGCAGGTCCGCCCCCGTAAGCGCGCAGTCCACGGCCCGGCGGGCCGCCTGGTAGGTATAGCGGCTCAAGGGAGTGAAGGTATCGATGCAGTAGTAACCGGCCGTCACCCAGAACTCCCTGGGCGGACGTTCGGGGTGACGCACGGGGAACACATAGGGGTACAGGGAACTGGCCGGGTCGATTTCCCTGCTGACCTTTTTTATAAAGCCCACCAGATGGCCGCTGTGGACATCGCGGATGAATCTCTCCGGGTATTGTTCGGTCGGAACACGGACGAAGAAGTCGGTTTTATCGATCTCGGCCAGTATGGAATCGATGCGCACCGGAGACTCCACGTAGCCGCGTTCCCTGACGTGGTGGATGCGATGGCCTTCGCTGACCACGAGCATGATGCGCCGGGCCTTCAAGCGCAGCGCCGTTTCGACGCTGGCAGGACTCTTTTTTGAATAGCGCGGCGGCCTGAGCTGCACCGGGTCGTCGGCGAAGGAATCCACCACCATCTGGATGTACTCGGCCGGGCAGTACTCGCCGTACAGGCGCTGCAGAATGGCCCTTACGACCGCCCGGGCCGCGTCCCGGGCCAGGGGCGTGCCGTGGCCCAGGTCATCGAAGACGAGATAGGGGGGACAGACATCTCCCGGCTTGACCGGGGTTTCGTATTTCGTTCCCTGGATGGGCCGGGCGCCGAATTTTTCGTAGAAGCGCAAACGGGCCGCGTTGTCCTTCAGCAGGTGGGGCAGCCGGCATAGGCCCGCATCGTCCGGCAGGCATTCGAAAAACAGGCCGATTGCCCCCATCTCCTCGGCCTCTTCACGGACGCGCTCATAAATGGCGCTGCCTATGCCGCCGGCCAGGATGCCCTTGCGAGTAGCGATGAAATCCAGGAAGGCGAATTTGAGGTCAGGGGCGGCCAGCAGGATGGCGAAGCCCGTGACGTTGCCCTTGTCGTTTTCTGACACAAAAAGCACTGTTTGAAACTTGTATTTAAGGGGATTGTCGATCCGCGAGTTGAGCTCATTGATCTTTTCCGGCTTCACGGCCGTGAAATGGCTGCGCAGAATGGCCAGCGCCTGATCCAGGGCCTTGTGATTGGCCGGCGAATGGCGGTCGTAGATTTTGCGTATGCGGAACATGGTAATCCTCCCGGATCATTGTACGGCAACAAAAGGATTTTGTCATTCGGCCCAACCGGCTGCGGCCGCTGCCATTTTGGAATGTGAAGTGCTGCTATTCAAAAAATTCACTTTGTTTCATATAATTGATACCAGACATAAAAACAATGCTGGGCGTCAGCGGAGGGTATGGTTATGAATCAAAAAAGTGACTGGCATGTGTGTGCAATCTGCGGTAAAACTTTCCCCAGTGGAGAGCTTGTTCCGGGTGCAGCCGTCCGGGATGTCGTGGCCAGGGAGATCGCCCGCGATCATCCCGACTGGTCGGCGCAGAGTTTTATCTGCCGGCCCGACATGGCCAAATACCGGGCGCAATATGTGCATTCCCTGCTTGAATCGGAGAAGGGAGAGCTTTCCTCACTGGAAGAAGAGGTCCTGCACAGCATCCGTGACCACGAACTCCTGGCCAAGAACGTCGATGCCGAGTTCGAGCAAAAATGGACCCTGGGCGAAAGGCTGGCCGATCGCATCGCGATTTTCGGCGGCAGTTGGGCGTTCCTCATCATTTTCGGCGTTTTCATAGCCATGTGGATCGCGATGAACTCGCTGGTTCTGCTGTGGCGCCCCGCCGATCCCTATCCCTTCATCCTCCTGAACCTGGTCCTCTCCTGCCTGGCCTCGGTCCAGGCGCCGATCATCATCATGAGCCAGAACCGGCAGGAGGCCAAGGACCGGCTGCGTTCGCAGCATGACTACCAGGTGAACCTCAAGGCCGAGCTGGAGATCCGCAATCTTCATGACAAGATGGACCACCTCCTCTCCCACCAGTGGAATCGCCTGGCCCAGATCCAGGAGATCCAGCTCGACGTGCTGTCGGAGATAAACAGGAGAGGAAAAAAATAAGGAAAATCTTGTTTGGTGCTTGATTTTTATTTTCAGCAACATGATCGCTATTAAAATAAATTAATTTTTTCATGAAGAATATTAAAGGCTTTTTTCTCTTTTTGCGGCCCCATATGCATGAAAAATCTGACTTGATGCAGTCTGAATCGATCCGTTCAGGAAATTTACAAATGGCTCGAGTTGTGGTATCTTGATAGCGGCCGGCAGGCCCGGCCCGGACGGAATCATGAGCATCTATCTGAAAAAACTCGAATTGCACGGCTTTAAATCGTTCCCGGAAAAAACAGTCATCCAGTTCCACCAGGGCATCACGGCCATGATCGGCCCCAACGGCTGCGGCAAGAGCAACCTGGTCGATGCCCTGCTCTGGGTCCTGGGCGAGCAGCGCATCAAGAACCTGCGCGGCGAAAACAATGAGGACCTCATTTTTACCGGCAGCGCCTCGAAAAAGCCCCTGGGCATGACAGAGGTCGGGGCCTATTTCGCCAACAACGAAAATGAGACCTACGTCGCCCGGCGTTTCTTCCGCAGCGGCGAAGGGAAATACATCCTGAACGAAAAGTTCTGCCGCAACAAGGATGTCCAGGACATGTTGTTTGACCTGGGCATCGGCGAACGCAATTACTTCATTTTCGAGCAGGGCAGCGTCGAGAAAATGGTTAACCTGAAGCCCAGCGAAAGGCGCATCCTCATCGAAGAAGCGGCGGGCATCGCCCAATACCTGGAAAGGAAAAAAGAGACTGCCGGCAAGCTGATCATCGCCCAGCAGAACCTGGACAGCCTGGACCTGGTTTTGCAGGAAAAGAGCAACCGCCTGCGTGAACTGAAAAACCAGGTGCATTTCGCCCGACGCTACCGCGAAATCAAAAACACCAGGAACGATCATTTGAAAGCCCTGCTGAAAAAAAAGTACCTGACGTTCAAGGATGAGTTCGACCTGCAGGGCGGGAAGATCATCGAGTTCCTGAATGGCGAGGCGGCCCTGGTCAAGGAGATCGCCGATTTCGATAAGACCCTGCTCGACTTGGAAGCGAAACGCTGGAAGCTGGACCACAGTTTAAAGGACAACCAACAGTTCATTTTCGACCGCAACAACCATCTCCTGGAAGGCAGCAAGGAAATTGAAAAATCGCAGCAGCGCCAGGAATTCCTCAAGCAGAGAATGCTAGAATTGCAGAAACTGGTGGCGGAAAGCCAGGCCGAGATCAAGGAGATCGATAAACAGGACAAAACCCTGGCCGCGGAAATGACGGAATTGGACAGGCAACTGGCCGAGCAGGGCGGCAGCAACCGCGAATTGGACCTGGCCATCGACGGCCTGAAAAAAACCATTTCCGAGCGGAATGTTCAGGATGGCCACCTGAAAAAAGCGATGTTCGACCTGCAGGTGAAGATCTCCCGCAACCGCAACGAGTCCCTACAGTTGGAAAAGAACCTGATGCGCCTCGAAGCGGAACTCACCAACCGCAAACAACTCATCCTTGAACTCGAGAACCAGGGCCAGAACCCGGAGATCGTCCAGATCGAAAGCACGGTGCAAACCTTGGCCGAGACCTTGCGCGTGGAAGAAAACGATGCTGAAAAAGCCGAGGCGGAATTCAAGAAAACACAAGCCGAGGACGAAGCGATAGAAAAGCTGCTGCGTGAAGCCATGAACGAGATCGCCAATCTCGGCCATCAGAAGGAAAAATACCTGGAAATCAAGCAAAAGATCACCGGTGCCCAGGGCCGGCCCTTCGCCGGCAAAAACCGCGGTTTCCTGCAGGAACTGCTGCTGGCGCCCAAAAATATCCACTCCGTACTGGAGAGTTTTTATTTCGATGAGCTGGATGCGCCGATCTTGACCGACAGTGAAGCCGCCTTGCAGCCCGAACTGCGCAAGGCTTTTCTCAGGCACGCCCCGGCAGCGGAACTGCCCGCCGCCGTTCGCGCCGAGGCCGGGTTCAGGGATTTTGTGAAAAACCTGTTTGAACTGGAAGACAGGGAGCTGAAGCCCTTTTTTCGCGACGGCGTCCTGGTGGATTCCCTGAAGAACGGCTTGGCCATCTACTCCAAATACGGGGTCGATATCGTTACGGAGCAGGGAGAAGTGATCGGCGCCAATGGGGTATTGATCAAGAACCGCGACCGAGGAATTTTGGAGGTGCTGGACGAGATCAAGGCCATCGACAAAAAAGTGGCCGCACTGCAAGGCGGCCTGGCCGGGCTGCGGGCGAACCTCAACCTGGTTTCCCGGCAGAAAAAAGAGAAAGCCGGGCAGCGGGAAAAAGCCGAAGCTGCCTTAAGCGCCCACAAAGAGGAAGGCATCGTCCTGCGCTCGCGCCTGGAAGCGTTGCAGAAAAACCGCGACCTGGGCCGGAAACGCATCGAGATCACCACTGCCGAAATCGAAGGCCTGACCGGCGAAGCGGGAAAGCTCAAGGAGCGCCTGGCCGAGTTGGAGGGGAAAAAAGTCGATCTGGACAAGCAAAATGAAACGCAGGAGCGCGACAAAGAGAGCTACGGCCGGGAAAGTGAAAAATTGCTGCAACAGATCAATGACCGGGAAAAGGAAAAAATTCACCAGGACAACACCTTGAACCTGATCCGCGAAAAGATCAATTCCCGCAAAAATTCTCTGCAGGAAACACAGGGCAGAAACGAAAAACGCCGCCAGCAGATCCTGAATGCCGAGCAAGAAAAAAACCGTCTGGAAATGGAGATCGCCGCAAGCACCGCCAAGATCAAGGAGATCAAGGCCGGCGCCAAGACCTTGGACAAGGAAAAGTCCGACCTGGAAAAATCATTAAGAAAGGAAGAATTGGCCTTGGACGAAGCGAACGGGCAGGCCAAGAAAATTTCCGCGGAACTGATCGCCAAAAGAAAGGTCCTGGAAGAGTGGCGCGAAAACAAGAAGGAAAGCGAGATCAAGATGGCCGCGGTGAAAAAGGATCTCTTCCAGCTGGAGGAGATCGCCAGCCAGGAACTGGGAATGGAACTGAAGGACATCGAGGCCGATCCCGAAATGATGCAGAACGAAGCCGCCCAGCTTGATGCCCGGTTCAACGACATGGTGCACAAGTTGAACCGCATGCGCGAAAGCGACCGCCTGAACTTTTCCGCCGAGGCGGAGTATGAGATTCTGGATAAGGACTACAATTTCCTGCTCGGCCAGAAAGAGGACATTGTCAAATCCATTACCGATATGAATGCCGCCATCGCCCGCATCGACAGTGAATCCAAGGAAAGCTTCCTGCAGGCTTTCAGCGCCATCAAGGAAAATTTCGTCAAGAATTTCAAGATCCTTTTCGAGGGCGGCGAGGCGGAACTGATCTTGACCGACAGCGAAAATGTACTGGAGGCCGGCCTGGAGATCCAGGTCCAGCCCCCGGGCAAAAGGCTGCAAAACATGCGCCTGCTTTCCGGCGGGGAAAAAACGCTTACCTCGCTGGCTTTCCTGTTCTCCCTGTTCGAATACAAGCCGTCGCCGTTTTGCGTCTTTGACGAGGTCGACGCCTCGCTTGACGAAGCCAACATCCAGCGTTTCCTGAAATTCCTGCACCAGTTGAAGAGCAAGACCCAGTTCGTCATCATCACCCACAATTTCAAGACCATGGAGGAAGCCGATTACATCTACGGCATCAGCATGGACGAACCCGGCGTCTCCAAGCTGTATTCCATGAAGATGGCTTGAGGCGGCATGGATTTTCAGGGACATATTCAGGTCTATACCGGCAACGGCAAGGGCAAGACCACGGCGGCCCT
The DNA here is from genome assembly GCA_035528155.1 of Patescibacteria group bacterium. Taxonomy (GTDB): domain Bacteria; phylum Acidobacteriota; class Aminicenantia; order UBA2199; family UBA2199; genus UBA2199. The sequence goes on from DATKZA010000131.1 coordinate 45,836, forward strand.
GGGTTTGGCCTTGCGCGCGGCCGGGCGGGGCATGAAGACCTACGTGGCCCAATTTTTAAAAAAGGGAGAATATGGCGAGTTGCTGGCCGTGCGGGACCGCCTGGCCGATCTGATCACCATCGAGCAGTTCGGCTTGCCGGAATTTCATCATATGAAAAATGGCGTCAGCGCCGCCGAGGTCAAAGCGGCCGAGGCGGGATTGGCCGCGGCCGGCGCCGCCCTGGCCGCAGGCGAGTTCCGGATCGTGGTTCTGGACGAGATCAACACCCTGCTTCATTTCAAGATCGTCGCCAGCGAACCGGTGCTGCAGCTCATGGAACGAAAACCGGCGGACGTGGAACTGGTGCTGACCGGGCGTTACGCGCCCCAGGCCATCCTTGACCGCGCCGACCTGGTGACCGAGATGAAGGAGATCCGCCACTACTTCCAGAAGAATATCCAGGCCCGGACCGGTATCGAAAAATAGCCAACAGGGACAGGGGATAAAAACCATTTGCCGCTTCTCCTCCTTAATTGCCCATGTGTAAAGGAAAAGTGATTTTTTCACTTGACTTTTTATTTTGAATGTTATATGAAATATGCTGCTACCAAATTTCAACGATTCGGGAGGGTCGAATATGAAAAAAATAATTTTTTTGATGCTTATTTTTTGTTTGTTATTCAGTGTTCAGGCTGTTGAAAAAGTCAGCCGGCTGGGGCAGCATCCTTTCTATAAAAGCCGGGACCTGCAGCCTGCCGACCTGAAGATCATCGCCCTGGATAAAGCCGGCGAAGTCAAGATGGGCTTTGAAGAAGCCGGAAATGGCGATCTGGTATTCGCTTTTCTCGAACAGATCCAGAAGGCCGATATCCAAACCGTGGAATTGAATCCCGGAGACGGCCTGCAGTGGATGCTGTTCAAGAAGGGTAGAAAGGTCCAGGTCAAGAAAGATGTGGTGTGGGACGGCAAAAAACCGATCGTTGCCTATAATTTCACCATATTCAGGGACGGGAAGCTCTATGAATTCATTGTCCCCAAGATCTGCGGCAACATTTCACTGAAAAATACGTCGGAAGTTCCGGCACCGGTTTGCGTGCTGAACGTGGATCCGGCCGAAGTGGAACTTGGCAACCCGGTCAAGATCGACATGTGCGGATCGGAAAATGCCGTCAAAACCACGGTCACGGTCACCGATGCCGCCGGCGCGGTCATCAAGACCATTGAACTGACCCCCGATAACTGTTCAGCGGAGCTCACCCTGGACAAGGTCGGCGAGTACCAGGTGAACGCGATTGTTGAAGGCCAGTACGCCATGAAATCGAATCCCTGCGAAGCGATGATCAAGGTGCTTGAACCAGTGGTCGTTGCTCCGGTTGTCGTCAAGAAAAAAAATCCTCTGCATTTCCTGATTGAAGGCGGTCCCGGACTTTTAAAGGGAACCTACACCGGCATGTTCTGGGCCCGGGCCGGTATTTTGGTCAATCTCGTGTTCGACAAATTGGATTTCATCCTTTCTTTGGGCGGCGGCGTTCCGGTCCAGGGCGATCCCTGGAAATCCTTCTTCATGGGCAACGCGCTGCTGAACCTGCATGCCGGACCGGCTTACGTGGCCGGCGGCTTGGGTTTCAGCACCAAGGAACGGGTAGGGCGCAAGGGCGGCATCGACCTGGTCGGTGAACTGGGGATCAACCTCTTCCGCTCCAACGATTCGATCGGCTCGATCTTCGGTGAATTGCGTGCCCCGGTGATCACCGAGGACCGTCCTTTTGAAAGTCACCACAAACTGCTGTTGGGATTCCGCTACATCTTTTAATACTGGATCCTTCTGACTCATTAAGGGCCAAGTCCCGCGACCTGGCCCTTTTATATTTCCTCCGCAAAACGTCCCCGACCTTGACATTGGAATGGCGACTTCCTTATAATATTCGGGTAGGAGAGAGACCGATGAAAAAATCAATCTTTTTGGCCGCTTTGGCGCTGGTTTCCATTGCGCTCCTGGGCCGGGAGCAGGAACAGGTCACCGTCCAGGACCCGGAGCAGCCCCAGGTCCAAGCCGAGGAGCAGCCCCCGGCTCCGATTCAGGGCAAGGACCTCAAGAGGATACGTTTCCCCGTGGCGTTCATTCATGCCGGCAAGGAATACCCCGCCGGGGATTACTGGCTGGTCCTGGCCACGAAGGACGGGCAGCCCTTCTTTGCCGTCCAGAACGCCCAGAAGGAGCTGCTGTTCGAGGACCTGGCCATCGTCAAGGACAGGAGAGGTAACCGCACCGGTTCTACTTTTTTTGTGGGGAAAAAATTCATGACGGATAAGGAGTATTTTCGCATCAAGGTCACCACGCCGGGGGAATGGCTGCTGGGCTATTTCCTGGTCAAGCGTTAACCCGCATTTCTCACAGAAAAATTTAAGCGCGGCTCAGTCGTCCGTGCTTTCCGTTTCGGTTTTGTAATAATTGAAGATCTTCTGATGTTCCTCTTCATTGCAGAATTCCAGGGGCTCGGTTCCCGGCAGAAAGGCCTCGCTGAAAGGGTAGAGACAATCGGGGGTCAGCAGCTTGCCGGTGTATTTGTCAATATCGATCATATAGATTCCCGAAGGAACGCGAAATTTGTTGGTTTCCGGATACTTGGCCAGGTAGTTTTCCATGAATTTGACAAAAATAGGCAAAGCCGTTTCTGAACCGGTTTGTTCCTGGCCCAGGCTTTTTTTCTGGTCGAAACCAACCCAGACGCCAACGGTCAGGGTGGGGGTGAAGCCGATGAACCAGGCGTCGGTAAAATCGTTGGTCGTGCCGGTTTTCCCGCCCACGGGGGCGGGCAAAGCCCTGGCGCGCCAACCGGTCCCGGAGCGAACCACCCCCTGCAGGAGGTAATTCATGATGAACGCCGTTTCCTTTTCGATCACCTGCTTGCGTTCGGGGAAATTTTCTTCGATGATATTGTTGTTCAGGTCGCGGATGCTGCGTATAAAATAGGATTCGACCCGCAGCCCGTAGTTGGCGAACACGGTAAAGGCCTCGACCATTTCCTGGAGGGTGACTTCGAATGCGCCCAGGCCCAGGGACATGAACGGCTTGAGATCGGAACTGATGCCGAATCTCTTGGCATAGGTCACTCCCACTTGCGGAGTGATGTCCTGCAGAATGCGTGACGTGACCACGTTCCGTGACTGTTCCAAACCGCGGCGCAGGGTCATGGGGCCAAGATAATCTCCCTTGTAGTTGCGCGGCTCCCATAGTTCACCGCTCCATTCGTCAATATAGGAAAAAGGCTCATCCTGGATTATGGTGGCCGGGGAAAATCCATGCTCGAGCGCAGCCGTATAGATGATCGGTTTGAATGTGGAACCGGTTTGGCGCAGGGCTTGAATGGCACGGTTGAACTTGCTTTTTTGGAATGCGTAGCCTCCGACCATGGCCTTGATCTCTCCGCTCTTGTTGTCCACGGCCAGCAGGGCGCCGTCGACCTCGGGCTCCTGCTCAAGGCCAAGATCGAGTTTCGCTTTTCCCTTAGCCACGGCCAATATCCGGAACAAAGCGACATCACCGACCTTGAACAGGCGCGCTGGCGATTTTTTTGTCCAGCTGACGGCGCCGGCCTTCATCTCGCCTGTATAACCGGCGATGCGCACCGTTACACTGGTTCTGCCGACCTCAAGCACAACCCCTTCGATGATTTGACCGGGTTCGATCTTTGCGTTTTCCCAGGCCGGCAAACGGTATTTGTTGATGTTCAATTTGTTTTCCGGCAAGTTGAAAAGTTTGCTGCTGCTGCGCCAGCCCTGGCGCTTGTCCAAAGTCCGCAATCCTTCCCGCAGCGCGTCTTCCGCCCATTTTTGCATTTCGCCGTTCAGGGTGGTGAAGACCTTCAGACCGCCTTTGTAGAGAAGGTTGTCACCATACTTGGCCTCCAGGTATTTGCGGGTATCCTCGGTGAAATAATCGGCCAGGGATTCATTGCCGGCGTCGGACGGTTTTTCGGGAAGCTTCGCCCCCAGCGCTTCCTGGTATTCTTTTTTGTTGATGGATTTGAGAGTCAGCATTTTCAGCAGCACGTAGTTCCGCCGCTTGCGTACGTTTTCGGGCCGCTTGAAAACCGCATAGATCCCATTGGGATTGGGCACAATTCCGGCAATCAGGGCGGCTTCGGCCACGTTGATCTCTTTGACTGTTTTGCCGAAATAGTAGCGGGCGGCCGCCGCGACCCCGTAAATGCTGCCGCCCAAAAATATTTTGTTGCAGTAAAACGTCAATATCTGGTCCTTGGTATACTTTTTTTCGATCTGGATGGCCAGCAGCATTTCCTGAAGTTTGCGGGATATGGAAAATTCGGGAGTTAGAAAGAGTCCCCGGGCCAGTTGCTGGGTGATCGAACTGCCGCCGCCCCACTTCTTGCGCAGCAGCACGCCGCCGACGGCGCGGACAAAGCCGCGGAAATTGATCCCCCAGTGGGAATAAAACTGGTTGTCTTCGGCGGCAATGATCGCTTTTTTAAGTACTTCGGGAATATCGGTGTTTTTGACGATGATGCGCTTTTCGATGGCGAACTCCTTGATCGGCGCATTTTGATCGTCGTACACCGTGGTCATGAGCACGGGATTGATGTCTTCCAGATTCTTGATCTGCGGGAATCCCTTTTGATAAACGAGGATCAGTCCCAGCAGTATTCCCAGCATGATCGTCACCAGCAGGGTGACGGCAATGAACAGAATTTTCAGGTTTTTCAAGAAAAATTTTTTCATGTTCCGCTGCCAGTATAACATATCTCGGGGTTGATTAAAATCGACGCCCGGTCCTGCCGGGGTTGATTTTTCCCGGCCTTTTTTTTATACTGCGCTGCAGGTGGTGCCATGATAAAGGGAATCGGCGTGGACATGGTCGAAATCAGCCGGGTGCGGAAATTGATCGAACAGGACCTGGGATTCGCCGAAAGAATTTTCACAGACAAGGAAATCGCTTACTGCGAAAGCAAGTTTTCCAAAGCCCAGCATTACGCGGCCCGCTTCACCGCCAAAGAGGCTTTTTTCAAAGCGCTGGGAACCGGGTTCCGGGACGGCATGGGCTGGCAGGATGTGGAAGTGGAAAACGATGCCCTGGGCAAGCCGCAGCTGCGGCTGATGGCGGTGGCTCTAGCCCAGTTCAAAAAGAGAAAACTGAAAAGGGTGCTGCTGTCGCTTTCGCACACCCGCGAGTTGGCCGTCGCCTTGGTGGTCATCGAGTAGCATTTTTTCGGGCGTTTTTGAAAACAGTGAGAAAAACTATTTCAGCTTGATTAGATCGGAAGTGACCATGCCGTAGATGATGCGCGAGGTATCGTAGATATTGACTCCGCATTCCCGGCAAATCTGGTTGATGCTTTTTTTGCCGTCGATTTTGGCTATAATCACCCATTCCATGGTCGAAAGGGAGATTTTACGGCGTTCCTGGCGGTCGATGTCGCTGAATTCGGGGATGGCGTCGATGGAGCCGATTTTTTTGCGCAGCAATTTCCATTCATCGATGCGGCGGGCGGCTTCCATGAGCAGGGAGGTGATGGGGCGTATGACGCTGCTGGGCGTATCGAAAGCCCCCTCTTCAAAAACGAATTCACCTTCATCCCAGGAAATAAGGGTGAAAATGGCGTCTTCGCCCTTGAATTCTTCGACTTCGGCATGGATGATTTCGCCGCTTTTCAGGTATATCCTCCCTTTCTGACCGTTGCCGCGCGTGAGGACGAAACGGCCCGTCTGTTTGGAATTGGAAACGAGTTGGATGATATCCGCCAAGTTGATTGAACTTAATGATCCTTTTAAACTCATGGCTCTCACTTATTGGTTTTGAATGCTTTAAAATAAGATGGTAATGGTTTTAAAATCATTTGTCAAGATTTGCGAAAAAATCAAATTTGAGTACCCGCTCGCATTTTGTTTACTCGGGGCGCGGTTTTTCCTATAATTGGCATATGGATTATCGCAAGCGCATGGAATTCCTGGCCGGGGAGCTGCTCCGCCATCAGCACCTGTATCACGTCCTGGCCCGTCCCGAGATCCCCGACGCGGAATACGACCGCCGGTTCAATGAATTGTTGCTCCTGGAAAAACGCTTCCCGCAGTTTGCCAGCCTGAATTCGCCCAGCCGCAGGATCGGTTCCGACCTGGACAATGTGTTTCCCGAGCGGCCGCATGCGGTGCCGGTGCTCAGCCTGGACAAGCTGTATCAGCCGGAGGAACTCGGGCAGTGGCTGCTGAAAACCACGGCCGCCGAGGCCGGCAGCGTGGGCTTTGCCATCGAAGAGAAAATAGATGGTGCTTCCATCGTGCTTTATTATGACCGGGGGGAACTGCAGTACGCCCTGACCCGGGGCAACGGCTTGCTGGGCAACGATGTCAGCGACAATGTACGCACCATCAGCCAGGTTCCCTTGCGCATCGCCGAATCATCTCGGCTTGCCGTGCGCGGGGAGATTTACATCAAGCGCGGAGATTTTGAGCGCTACAATTCCGGAGTGGCGGAAAAGTACGCCAATCCGCGCAACCTGGCTGCCGGTTCACTGCGCAACCTCAAGTCGGTTCTGACGGCCCGCGTGCCCTTGAACATCTTTGTTTATGAGGGATTTTTTGAAAACGATTTCAGCCGCGACCACCTGGAAATTCTGCAGCATCTACGTGAGCTGGGCTTCCGTGTCAACCCGCACCTGGGATTTTTTTGCGATGATGAAAGCAAACGGCTGCGGGCGCAGCATCTTTTCCCGGGCATCAGCGCCGCGCCGGTGGCGGCCGTGGAAGAATACCTGCGCCGGCAGGCGGCCACGCGGGCCGCAGTGCCTTACGATATCGACGGCCTGGTGGTCAAGGTCGTGGAATTGGATGTCCGCCAGGAACTGGGGACCACCGCCCACCATCCGCGCTGGGCCATGGCTTACAAGTTCGACTCGCCGCAAGCCCAAACCGAATTGCTGGACGTGCAGGTCCAGGTGGGGCGCAACGGCCGGGTCACTCCGGTGGCGCTGCTGAAGCCGGTGGCGATTTCCGGCAGCACGGTCACGCGGGCCACGCTGCACAACCAGGACTATATTGACATGCTGGAACTGAATATCGGCGACGAGGTCAGCATTTCCAGGCGCGGCGACGTCATCCCGGCCGTCGAAGAAGTGCTGGAAAAAAGCGAAAAACACCCGGGAATTTTTCAATTGCCCGGCCAATGCCCCTTTTGTTCCATGCCATTGGTAAAAGACGGCGCCCACCATTTCTGTAAAAACGAGGCCTGTCCGGAGCGGCGCCGGCGCGCGCTCAACTATTTTTGTGCTAAGGACCAGATGGATATTGAAACCCTGGGAGAAAAGACCATCGCCTTGCTGTTCGCCAGGGGCTGGGTGCAAAACATTCCCGACATTTACAGCTTTGACTACGGTTTGCTGGCGGGGGAAGATGGGTTCAAGGAAAAAAAGATCGTCCGTATCCGCGCCGGGGTTGATGCCAGCAAATCCAGGCCTTTTGCCAGGGTTTTGGCCGCATTGGGTTTCGAGGGTGTGGCCACCGCCGTGGCCGCCGATCTCATTGGCCACGGATTCGATGACATAGACAAGATCCTCGCCGCCGCCAAAAAAAATGATTGGGAGATTTTCGCCGCCGTCGAAGGCATCGGTGAAACCACGGCGCGGCTGCTGGTCAGCCATTTCAGCAAGCCGGAAAATCTTCGCTTGATCAACAGCTTGAAGGCGGCTGGCCTGAAATTTTCCGCCGAAAAAGCCGGCGGCGACCGGATCAATGATTCTTTCGCCGGCCAGATCTGGGCCATCACCGGGTCGTTCGATCAATTCAGCCCCCGCGCCCTGGCGGCCGCAGAAATCGAAAAACGCGGTGGCCGGGTCTCGGAAAATGTCAGCGCCCGCATCACCCACCTTCTGGCCGGAGTCAATCCCGGATCCAAGCTGGCCAAAGCCGAAAAACTGGGCGTGAAAATCATTTCCGAGAGCGAATTTGCCGTACTGTTGGATTCCCGTGAATGACAAGCATGAAAGGAGGACCTTCGTGAATGAACCACTGCCGGTAACTGTTGATCTGCAGAATGAAAAAGATCAATTCCGCGGCGGGACGCGCTTGCTTAAAAATTTTATTGCAAGTTGCTTGCTGAAATTTCCTCGCCGCGCAGGGAGTGCGGCCCGGCGGCGGTGACCCGCACGCGCGTGAAGGCGCCGACCGGGGTCCGGGAAGCGAAATTTACCACCCGCAGGCTCTCGCTGCGGCCGATCACTTCGCCGGTTTTTTTCGGATGTTTTTCTGTAATCAGAACTTCGATAACCTTTCCGAGCCAACGGCGGTTGTTTTTCAATTGGATGCGGGCCTGCAGCTCCTGCAGGGCGTAAAGCCGCTGTTTGATCGCGGCCGGAGCGAGTTCCCGGGCATAAGCCGCGGCCTTGGTGCCGGGGCGCGGAGAATAGATGAATGAGAAAATCGATTCGTATTCCACCTGCTCGATCAACGACAGGGTCAGGTTGAAGTCGCGGTCGCTTTCGCCGGGAAAGCCCACGATGAAGTCGGAACTGAATTTCATCTCGGGCATGGCGGCGCGGAAAGCGCGGACAATTTGGAGATATTGGGCCCGGGAATAGGTGCGGCTCATTTTTTTCAAGATCCGCGTCGAACCGGACTGGGCCGGGAAATGCATGTGGCGGGCGATGTTGCGGTTTGCGGCCATGACCTGGATCAGTTCCCGGTCATGGTAGCCCGGATAGGAAGTAATAAAGCGGATCCAGGGCACCGGCACGCTGCGGGCCAGTTGCCGCAGCAGCTCCGGGAAGGCGCGACCGCCCTTGGCCTCGTGCCAGTGGTTGACGTTCTGGCCCAGCAGAACGATCTCCTTGAAGCCCTGCCCGGCCAGGTATTCGGCTTCACGCAGGATGGCGGCCAGGGGCCTGTATTTTTCGCGGCCGCGAGTGAAAGGGACGATGCAGTAAGAACAGAAATTGTCGCATCCTTCCATGATGGAAATATAGCCGCTGACCCGGCTGCTGCGGGCCTGGGCCGCGGGCACCAGTTCCTGCCATTGACGGCTGAATGCGGCGGCGGCTTCGGCCCGGCGCCCGGCAGCGATCTCATCAAGGATCTCGCCGATGCGGTAGAATTGATGGGTCCCGACCGCATAATCGATCTTGACTTTTTTTTTGAAAATCGCTTCTTTTTCCACTTGGGCCACGCAGCCGGCCACGATGATCTTTTTGGCGGCGGGGAACTGGCCGATATAGGAAAAAATTTTTTCCTGCGCTTTCTGCCGAACCGCACAACTGTTGACAATAATGAGTTCGGCCGCCGCGTCACTGGCGCAGAGAGTCAATCCCTTGTTTTCCAGAAGCTGGCGGATTTTTTCCGAATCATTGACATTCATCTGGCAGCCGAAGGTCTTGATGAAAAAATTCATGGCCGCGATTTGGCCAGCAGGAGTTCGGCGGCTTTCAGCACATCGGCATTGATGGCGCTGCCGGCCATGAGGCGGGCGATTTCCCGCACCCGGTCGTCGTCTTCTAGAATCGTGGCCGTGCTGTAAGTCTGGTTGTCCTTGAATTCCTTGCGGATGAGGAAATGGCGGTCGGCGAAGCGGGCGATCTGCGGCAGGTGGGAGATGCTGATCACCTGGTTGCGGCCGGAAATTTTGCGGAGTTTTTCGCCGACGAATTCAGCGGTCTTGCCGCCGATGCCGGAATCGATCTCGTCGAAAATGAAGGTGGCGCCGGCATCGTCGCCGCCGATCGATTTCAGCACCAGCATCAGCCTCGACAGTTCGCCGCCCGAGGCCACTTCTTTCAGTCGCCCCGGGGGCTGGCCGGGGTTGGAGCTGAAATAGAATTCGATCTTGTCGGTCCCGGTTTCCGCGATATTTTCCACGCTGGGTTCGCTTTCTTCGCAGCGCACTTCAAAGCGGGCTTTTGCCATTTCCAGCAGTGCCAGTTCCCTGACGATCAAAGCGCTTAATTTGTCGGCATGGAGCCGCCGGTTTTGCCGGAGCTTTTCCTGCAGGACCTTGTATGCGGCCAGAGCCCGGGCGATCTCCTTCTCGGTGTCGCCCAGGGAAAAATTCAAATTGAGCAGATCGTCCTTTTCCGCTCGCAGTTGTTCATACTTCCCCAGAATTTGTTCCAGGGTCAATTTGTGCTTGGCCTTGAGTTTTTCCAGGCGTGACATCTTTTCGGAAATTTCGTTCAGCTCGTTTTCATTGAATTCCACCTTGCCGGCCAAATCATTTAAAAAAGTTGATATTTCCGGCAGCAGGTTGAAGAAACGATCGATCTCTTCCTTGAAATAGCTGAATTCCGGAAACAGTGTCTGCAGGTAGGCGGCGGCGGGCAGGTTCTGGGCCAGCAGGTTGTAGACCGAATCGTCTTTCTGGTAAAAATCCTGCACCAGCGCGTCGGATTTTTCCAGGATGGTCTCGGCTGCGGCCAGAATTTTCAAGCGTTCCTGCATGAGCGTCTCGTCACCCTGTTTCAGGTTCAGGCTTTCGATTTCCTGCAATTGGAAATTCAGGTAGTCGATCCTCTCCCGTGCCTGCTTGTTCTTTCCCTGCAGTTCGTTCCACTTGGTTTGCAATGTCCTGATCTGCCGGCATTTTTCTGCCATTTCCCCCAGCAGCTCCCCATGCTGGCAATACTGATCGAGAAAGATCTGGTGGTTGGCGGCATTGAGCAGGAAAGCGTGGTCTTTTTGACCGTAGATGTTCAGCAGCGCCTCGGCCATTTCCCTGACCTGGGCAAAGGGTTTCAACTCGCCGTTGTGGTAGGTCAGGGATTTGTTTTTGTTGATTTCCCTCTTTAAAATGATCTCTTCGTCGCCCTGGCAGAACAGGGCTTCGACCGAGAGCTTTTCCTTGCCATTGCGCACGATGTTGGCCGGAGTTTTTTTGTTGAGCAGCAACATGATGGCGTCGATAAGAATGGATTTTCCCGCCCCGGTCTCGCCGGTCAGGATATTCAGCTTCGGGGAAAAGTTCAGTTCGGCTTTTTCCACCACGGCCAGGTTTTCGACTTTGAGATAGGAAAGCATCAGTCCGCGTATATCGGGAATAGGGGCGAAATCCAGGCCATCATGCGTTCTCCTTGCTAAGAAAATATACGAGAAATGCCGCTGAAAGTCAAATGGCTCAATTTTGCCAAAAATGCTATACTGGCAGGGATGAGCAAGCCAATCCTGCGTATTATTTTGTCGGCGGCAGCCGTGGTCCTTGTCCTGAACCTGCTGCTTTTCAATTACAGCCAATTCGTCATCCTGCCGCTGCTGGGCGCCCTGTTCCTGCTGGCCGCGTTCATAGGGCTGGGCGATGGCCTGGCCGGGTTATTCAAGATGCCCGCCGCCGGGATCCTGGAAAGGGCCGCCTTGGGACTGATGGCGGCCACGGTCTATTTCTACCTGGTCGGCTTTTTCAAGATCCTGAACCCATTGACCATCATGGCTTTTTTTGCCGTGTCTTCGGCTGTTTTCGTGTTGCGTTTTTTTGCCGGACCAGGCAGGCTTGAAAGCCGGTCCGGGGTGAAAAATTTTTTCACCAGGCCTTTGTCCGAGTATGGTATTTTCCTCATCCCCCTGGTTTACGCGGCGCTTCCCCCTTCTTTTTATGATTCGCTGGTCTATCACCTGGGCATCCCCAACCTGTATTTGCAAAGCGGCGGTTTCGTGGCCACGCCGCAATTCGTTTACGCCAATACTTTTATTTATTATGAGATATCTTTGATCCCGGCGCTGTTTCTCGGCGACTTGGTGCCGCGGCTCTTCAATTTTTTCCTGGGAACGCTTTTTGTGCTGGCTGTGGCCGATGAGGCGGTCGAACACTGGGGCGTGCGAAAAAAACTGTCCCTGATCCTGGCCCTGGTTTCTTTGCCCATGACCCTGTTTCTCCTGGTTACCTGCAAGAACGATCTGATCGGCGCCATTTTTATTTTTCTGGCCATCAGGCAGTACCGGCGGGGCAACTGGAAATGGGCGGCCGTTTTCTGGGGTTTTGCCGTGGGCATCAAGGTTTTCAACCTGCTGCCGCTGGCGCTTTTCCTGCTCCTGACCACCAGGCCCTGGAGAAAATCCGACCTGAAAAAATCGGCACTCATGGTCCTGATCGTCGTCCTGGCGGTTTCGCCGCTGCTGGTCAAGAACATGCGTTTTACCGGCAACCCGTTTTTCCCGTTTTTGCATCAAGCATTCCCGTCGGCTTTTTGGGACGGC
>DATKZA010000132.1:0-6729 GCA_035528155.1 Patescibacteria group bacterium
CGTCATCGTTTCACTCGGCGTCATCGGCGCCGGGATTTATTATAAAAACTGGATCGGACTGCTGGGCATCATCACCCTGCTCAGCGCCTTCACCGGCACTTGCCCCCTTTCCCTGCAATTCAGAGGCTTGAACGATATAAAGATCAAACGCAGCAATTCAGATTCAGAATGACTTCCGGCATTTTTTAAATCGCAATCAATTGCCGACGATATGGGACGCTTGACAACTCTCATGAAAAGTGCTATCATTTTTGCAATTAAATAGAATCCGAGGAAAAAATGATCCCCCCCTTAAAAAAACATGGAATTTTATTGTTTTTTATGCTTTTATCAGGAATTTCCCTGAAATATGCTATCGTTCTGTCGGCCAGGCAGGTCGAAAATCAAAAAACCATCCTGTCACTGCAAACAACCGTCCACAAACTCAATCAGAAGATCGGCATGCACCGTGAAGCCATCGTTAAGACTGATTTCTACCGCTTCCAGGAAAATATTTTCCGCCTACAAAAACCCGGATTTACAAAAATCACCAATTCGGTTTTCAAGCAGAGCCGCAAGCACGGTTTCGATCCCTACCTGGTCATGGCAATTATCTTTGTGGAAAGCAGCTTCAACCGCCATGCCGTATCCAAGGCGGGCGCCTTCGGCTTGATGCAGGTGAATTACCCGGTCTGGAAAAACGAGCTGAACATCGACCGCAAAAAACTCACCCAGATCGATTACAACATCGAGCTCGGGCTTACCATCCTGAAAGGCTACCTGCAGGAAACAAAGGGGAACATGATAAAAGCCCTGATTCTGTACAACAACGGCTACAAGTACACCAATACCCACTACCACGAAAAAATCATCGCTTCCAATTTTTATCAGTACGCCGGCATCGGCTGAAGCATCCGTTTCGACCCGCGTCGGGGGTTGTAAAAAAGAACCGCCTCCCTCATAATCCGGCCTGGGAACGGGCCGTCAAAAGAAATCCGCGCCAATTCCCGCCCAAGAGCCGTCTAACCCGGTTTGACGGTAGACAAAGGAGGCGGACATGAAAATCATACTGGCAATACTGACGATCACCTTGACCGTGTTTTTGGCCACGGCATTGGCCGGGAACGCGCAGGAAGATGAATTGAAAGTCATAACCAACCTGTCGGGAAACCTGCAAAACCTTGCTGGCAAGGAATTGGTCATCACTTTTTCCGACGACATGCTGCCTTTGGGGGGGAAAAGAGATGGCAGCGCCATCGTGCAGATCACACCGGCAGTCAAGGGCGAATTTACCTGGCGCGGCAACCGCACCCTGGCCTTCAAGCCCGGGACCCGTTTCCGCTATTCCACCACTTATACCGCCGTCATTCCGGCCGGGACGCGGTCTCTTTCGGGAAAGTTCCTGCCACGGGCTTTGCGCTGGCAGTGGAGTACGCCTCAAGCATTTCCTATTGAGATCAAGCCCGCGGCCCAAACTTATTTTTCAGATTTGAACTCCGGAGAAAAATTGAATTTTCAAGTTTGGGTGAAAGACGCCTTCATCCTGCGCTTCAATCAGTCGGTGGCAGCCGCCGGCGCCAAGGATTTCTTCATCCTGAAAGCAGCAAAGAGCGGCAAGCCGGTCACGATCCAGGTTTCCCAAAAAACAGCAGAGGAGCTCAAGATAAGCTACGCCAAGGACCTGGAACGGGGGATGCTTTATCAGTTCGTCGTTAAAAAAGGCTTTCCCGGCAGCGAAGGGAGCACCGGGACCGGCAGGGAATTCACTTTCAGCTTTGACACCGTGCCGGATTTCAACTACACGGGAACACGGCCCCTGGTCCTTTATCCCGATTCACGCTATGGCCGGCTGTCTTTTTCCAACGCGCTGGCTGAAACGGATCCCGCACTCATCAAGATAGCGAAATGTTCGGGCAAGGATAGAACCCCGCTGATGTTCCGCCTTGAGTTACATCATTACGAGAAGCAAGCCCTGTTCATCCGTGTTGACGACGAACTGGCCTCGGGCGACCGCCTGAGCATCCGCATCGACCGGAACTTGACCAACATCTTCAAGGAACAACTCAAAGAGGATCTCGACATAGAGGTCAATGTCTGCTCCAGCCGTTCCCCGCGCCTCGACTTTTCACTGCAGGACAAAAAGTTGTCCATGACCGCCAAAAGCATGAAGCAAGCCAGCGTCCGCCTGCTCAAGCTCAAGCCCGAATTCTATACCCGGCTGACGGACCTGGATTTCGGCATCCTGCAGCGCAGGGATTTCAAGGCTGAATTCATCGAGAAAGAAATTCTGCAAAAGCTGACCGACCTGCCGGAAAAATCGAACAACCCCGCATTGAAGGACAATGAACTGGGCTCGCCCCTGGGCTTCTTCGGATTCCTTGTCCAGCACTACGAGCCGTACAACTCCTGCCGGGACATTTCCCTGATGCATCTTCCCGAACGCATGCCCCCGGCACTGCAGGTCTTTCACCGCCGCAACATGGATATGGTGGTCAAGGCCGGCCAGGGACAGACCCTGTATTGGCTGTACGACAACCGCAGCGGCAAAGGCTTGGGAAAAATCCCGTTCTTCCTCAAGGGATCTGGCAAGGAAGCTTTGCCTCTGGGAGAATCGGCAGGCAACGGCGTGCTGCTCAGCGCCAGGGAGATCCAGGAAACCGACCTGATTACGGCTAAAAATACCGACGCCGGCGACATGGCGCTGGCCAGGATAGACCGCCGGCCCCCATCCGACCGGGAGGTCAGGATCACCGTGTTCAGCGAGCGCGACTTCTACAAGCCCGGCGATACGGTCCATATCGGCGGCATCGTCAAGGAATATGCCTCTGGAAAGGTCTCCTCGCCAAAAGCGACATCGGCTTCCCTGGAGATCATGGGGCCGGACTGGCAACGGATCAAAACTGATACGTTGCAGCTCAACCACCTGGGCGGTTTTCATTATGATTACAATTCGGACCCGGCCGGCAAGAAGGGACGCCACCAGATCGTGGTCAAGGTCGCGGACACGCAAACCTGGCAAGGCCAGCACGCCGTGACCATCGATTACTACCAGCCAAACACTTTGGAATTGATGATCTCGGGCATAGCGAAACACTATTTGTTCACGGATATCTTCCGCCCGGTAATCAGCGGTTCTTATCTGGCAGGCAATCCCATGGCCGGCGATGGATTTACTTTTTCATTGGGGCAGATCCAAGGCGAGAGCAATGTGTTCACCACCGGGGAATGGCAGCGGTACCGATTCAACTTGGACCACCGATTGGCGTTAAACGAGCCATTCAAGAAAGGGAGCGACAAATTGGATGCCGGCGGCAAAACCACGCTGAACATTCCCATGAAAACATTCAAAAATGTCAATTATCTTGCCAATCTCCATTTTGAGGCGACCGGGAGATCGGCCGAGGGCAAGGAGTTCACGGCCCGGGCTCGGTCAATATTTTTCCCCGGCAACCTGCTGACCGGCATCCGCATCGGTTATTACCAGAACCTCAAGGATCAGGTCAAAGCCGAGCTGGCCCTGGTCGACTTCCAGGGAAAACCCGCTTCAGGCGAGATCCGCGTCACCCTCTACCAGGAATACTATGAGAATAGCCAGCGCAGGCTGAAGAAGGTGGCGGGGCCGGAGGATCTTTTTATCGAAAAGGCCAGGCTCCACTCTTTCCACGTCCCTGCGGCCGGCTATTACGTCCTTCGCTGCGATGCCCCCGATGCCAACGGCCGCATTGTATCGACTTCAGGCGCTTTCTTCGCATGGGACAGCGGCTACTCCGAGCCGACCGACAAACTCTGGATCGAGCCCGGAAAAGCTAACCCACGCATCGGGGAAACGCTGAAATGCTTCATCCGTTCTCCCCGTGCGGGGCAGGCGCTGGTGACCGTAGAAAGGGGGAAGGTGCTCGATTCCCGCGTCATCGAACTGCAAAAGATGACACCACTGGATATCCCTGTTAAAAAAGAGTATTTTCCGGGCTTCCGCGTCAGCGTCGTCGCCATGTACGAGAAGAACGTCTCCGAGGAGGCCTCCAGGGAATTCATGGTCGAAGACAGCGGCAAGACCCTGGATATCGGCCTGGAATGCCCGGCCGAGATCAAGCCGGCCGGCAAAACCACCCTGAAGATCCGTGTGCGCAATGCAGAAAAAACAGGGGTGAAGGCCAAACTTTTTGTCTATGCCGTGGACGAGGGCAACCTTTCCCTGCAGGGCTACCGGACCCCTGACCCGATCAGACTTTTTTATCACTCTTCTTTATCGAGACGAAATGCGATCCAGACCTATTATTCAAAAAACTACATGCGCTGGATCTTCGCACGCCCCATGATGGACATCGACCTGCCGGCGCCGGCTATTTTCGGCTGCATTTTCAGGCCCGACTCCACCCCCCTGGCCGGGGCGACCATCACCCTTGAAGACGAAAAGCACAACAAGCTGAAAACGACCACGACCAGCGCGCAAGGGTATTACAGCTTCCCCGGTTTGTCCAGCGGCCGCTACGCGGTCAAGGCCGAGGCCAAGGGCTTTCATCCCTTTCTCCGGTCCGATATTTACTTTAACGGGGGCAACCACCGTGCCTGCGACCTGGCGCTGATCCCGGTCGCGGCGGACAAATATTGGAGCTCCGCGGAAGAGCTCGGACTGGAGGGCGGGGTCGCGGGAAGGGCCACGCCCGCGCCCATGGCCGCTGAGATGAAAAGCATGTCCCGCCAGAAAGGGGAAAAAGATGCCGAGGGCGGTGTGATCGGAGGAGTTCTCGGCGGGGTCCCGGTCGATATTGCCGGCATCCGCGTGCGCAGTGATTTCCGCGAGGTGCTTTTTTTTAAAACCGTGGAGACCGACGAGGCCGGGAATGCCGCGGTCGACTTCGAGAGCTCGGACCAGCTCTCCACCTACCGCATCATGGCCATAGCCTACAGCGAAGATAAATTCGGAAGTACAGAAAAGAAAATCATGGTCAGCAAGGACCTGCTCATTTCCGAAGCCATGCCCGAGTTTGCCCGCCAGGATGACGAATTCAGCGCCGGCGTGCAGCTCAGCAACCGCACCGCGCACAAGCTTCCGGTCACGCTGCTGGCCAAGCCAGAGGGCATACGCATCAACGGCAATCCTCAGCTCGAACGCGCCCTGGACGCACGCGGCAACAGCCTGTTCCAATTCCGTTTCCTGGCCGACCGCGTCGGCGAAGCGAAGATCGATTTTTACGCCGTCTCCACGGCGGACAAGGACGGACTCCAGAAAAAACTGCCCGTGACCGACCGCCTGGTCACGGAGACGCTCATCGACTTCGCCAGCGGCAAGTTCCTGAAAAAAATGATCGAGCCCCAGGCCGATGCGGAAAACCAGGTCGTCACCATCAGGGTCGCCCCCTCCCTGCTGCGGCCGGCGGTCAACATCGCCAAAAAGCTCGTTTTTTATCCCTATGAATGCCTGGAGCAGCGGGCTTCCAAGGCGATGCCCTTCCTGGCCCTCAGTCCGCAATTGGCAGAGCGCCTGGAGCTTGGCCTGGACCAGGGACAGGTACGCGAGTCCGTGAACGGTTACCTGAAGATCATTCCCGAATTCATGAGCGGCAGCGGCGCCCTTTCCTATTATCGCGGCGGACAATACACCTCGGACTACCTGACCGCCTATGTCCTGTGGAGCCTGTACCTGGCCAGGGAGCGCGATTACAAAGTGGACCCGCGACTGCTGCAGAAACTGGCAGGCTACCTGCAGCGGGCCAGCTTGGACAGGACAACGGAGAGTTTCTACCAGTTCGTGCTGAGTTTGGGCAAGCAGGCCGACACCAAAAAACTTAAGAAGATGGCGGCGGAACGCGATGGCCTTTCCCTGCCGGCCCGGGTCTTTCTCTACCGCGCCCTGCACAACCAGGGGATGGGGAAAGAACTTCTATCCGCCATGTTGAACGAATTCAACACCAGCCTCCAGGTCGAAGCCGATTTCGCTTATTTCGACGTCCGCGAATTCAGCTACAACCGCGATTTCCCGTTCTACTCGTCGCGTTTCGCCACGGCCCTGCTTCTGCAGGCGGTCCTGGAAGTGGAGGGCGGCCATGTCCTGGCCGAACGCATCATTCGCTGGCTCCTCGAAGGCGAGCCCTACTGTTGGAACACGACCCAGACCAACTTCTGGGTTCTGTGTGCCATGGACCAGTACCTGGCGCAAGTGGAAAAAACCACGGCCCGCAAGGCGGAGATCGTTTTAATGGGTGAAAAGG
This sequence comes from Patescibacteria group bacterium, assembly GCA_035528155.1. Lineage (GTDB taxonomy): Bacteria > Acidobacteriota > Aminicenantia > UBA2199 > UBA2199 > UBA2199. Next base: position 6,192 of record DATKZA010000132.1, read on the forward strand.
CCGCCAAGAAATTCACTAACTACCAGGACATGCTCAATATCAGCAAAAAGCTCGGGGGCCGAAAGGAGCCGGTGGAAGCCACGATTACGGCCGACCAGCCGGTGTACGTCACCAGCGAATTGACCTATCAGTTGGCCCGGGCCGGGAAAAAAAGCCGCGGCATCGAGGTACAGCGGGTGATTTACGACGAAAAAGGGCAGACTGTAGAAAAATTTGAACGCGGGCAGATCTACCAGGTAGAACTACTGATCCAGACCGACAAGGAGGTCCCCTACGGCGTGATCGACGAACCGCTGGCCGCCGGCTTCGAACTGCTGCGCCAGGACTTCGGCTCCACCCGTTCAATAAAGGAATTCAATACCCTAAACCAAGGCAAATATAGAACGCCCTGGATGCGCCGGGAGAATGCCGCCGACCGCCTGGTCTTCTATACCTATTCCATGAAGGGAGAGCTGCGCTTCGTCTATTTCATCAAGGCCATGTACGGAGGCCGCTTCACCTGGATGCCGACCGTCGCCCAGGGCATGTACCACCCGCA
>DATKZA010000133.1:0-2463 GCA_035528155.1 Patescibacteria group bacterium
GGCAACGCATACACTATTCCGTCGTGACCTTCTATGGTGAGCCGCACGATCTCCGCTGAAGAGAGCATTTCTTTGAGCGCCTTGGCGATGATCTCCCTGTCGCCGATGCGGATATAGTCGCGGACCTCTTTTTCTCCGGCCACGCCCAGGGCGTTGAGGGCGCGGCGCACGATGAAGCGCCCCAGTTCTCCGGCCGACGGCAGACGCGTGTCGGTGCCGGCGGGCAGCACGCGCTCGCTCAGGTCGTAGACGCGCTCGAAGCCGTCGCGCGCGGCGATCATCAGCTCGCCGCGCCAGAACAGCAGCTCCAGCGCCGCCTTGGCCGGCTTCCAGTCCCACCACGGTCCCTTGCCCCGGCCGGTGGGATTTTCGAAATCACGCGCCGCCAACGGCCCCTCTTCCCGAATGCGCTTTTTCACAGGTTCGAGGAAGCTGCCGTACTTTTCCCCCCAGCCCCTGAACCAGGCGTTTTGCGGATCGAGGAAGCTGCGCATCATGGGCAGATAGAAGCGGTAATCCACCATGGGCAGGTACGACGCCGCGTGCCCCCAGTATTCGAAAATGCTGCGGTCGACGGCATGCGCCTGATGCAGCTCCTCCGGCACGTAACCCGGCACCCTGGCCCACAGGGTATGATGATGAGCCCGTTCGATCACCGCGATGGTGTCGATCTGCACGTAGCCCAGGTGCCCGACCGCCTGGGCCACCCCCGCCCTGCCCTTCCTGATCCTGGTTTTGCCGTCAAGCAGCTGGGTGTGCAGCAGAAGGCGCCGCGCATTTTTATTAGAAATCGAGTCGGTCATGAGCGCTCATCCTAGCAAAACGAGCGCCGAAAGGAAAGTCCCGGAGGCGAAGTTCCTCAGCGGTCCAGCCAGCGATGGAGAAAAGCCATGGTTTCGGCCCACGAGCGGTAACCGCCCTGCGCGTCGGCCCGGGGCGACCCGCCGCTGGGATCGCCGTCGATGAGTAGGCCGTGGTTGGCCGTGATCAGGAACGGCACGCAGGAGTTGTGGCCGCCGTTCTCGATGCTGAGATGCCTGACCTGGTGCGGGAACCCGGCCTTCTCCAGCCTGGCCGCGATGGCGGCGCAGAACGCCCCTGCCGGCCAGATCCGGTCGTCGCTGCCCGAAATGAGCAGGATCGGCCCGGCGATCTTTTCGACCGGGATGGCCGCCTTCGCCACCGTCGCCGCGTCGGCCTGGGCCAGGCCGTCCCGGAAGAACGGGACGAAAGAAGCGAGCTCGCCCCGACCGTAAATCTCCTTTTCCTGCGCAGAGACCTTGAAGGGGACGAAAGGAAGCGGCCGCCCGCCGAGACTCCACGAGGAAACAGGTTGGTAGTCCGGAGAAAAGAAGCGCAGGCTGTGACCTTCCCAGGAGTGGGCGGCGGGAGTCATGGCCACGACGGCCTTGAGTTCGCTGTTCCGGGAGGCCACCAGAAGCGCCAGTTCTCCCCCCTTGGATCCGCCGACGATCCCCAGCCGGCCGGGATCGACCTGGGGCTGCGCCTTCATCCAGGCGATCGCGCTGTCGAAGTATTCGAGGGGGATTTTCACCAGTTCGTCGGGAAGGTTCGCATAATTGAAATAGGCCAGGGTCAGCGCCGCGAAACCGTTGGCGGCGAAGGCGCGGGCCCGCGGCTCGAACAGGCCGCCCTCCGACCCGCCCAGGATGATGACGCCTGGGAAAGGGCCGCCTTCGGCCGGATAATAGAGAAAACCGCTAAGGCCGTCCTGATCAAGGGGAACGCGAACAAGGGCCTCGTTCGGTCGCTGATACACGCAGCGGAACCGGGTCACGGCGGATATGCCGGTCGAATTTTCCGCCTTGAGATTCACGGTCCAGCCGGCAATGCCGTTATTGCGGTAGTTGATCGGTTTTTTAACGTCGGCATTCTCCGGCTGCATGGACCAGAGGAGCCCGAAGATGTCCGCCCCGGAATAGCTCCCGGAAACGGGCGCCCGGCCGCCGATCTCGACCTCGCCCGACGCGTCGGCCTCGAAAACGGCCGCCGACTCCCAGGAGACCATCTTGGCGTCCCTGGAGTAAGCCTTGACCGTCACCCTCTCGCCGGGCCGAAGGCCCGTGACCTTCCAGGAAAAAGGCTCCCCGTACAGCGCCACGGCCGGAGTGGCGATTATCTCAAATTTTGTCGGCTCCGCAGCCGAAGCCGCTGCGCCCGTTCCCAGGGCAATGCAAAGCATGAAAACAACCATTGATGCGCATGGTTTGTTCATCGTGATCCTCCTTTCAGGGTCTGGTGATATTATTTATTTCAATACCGCGAAAAATCAGGGCAAGGTACTCCGCGTTATCCTCCCCCAGCTCTTTGCGGGGAACCCGCGGATGCCTGATCCTGTGATCAATATAGCCATTGACCGCATCCCAGAGGTACAGGAATATCCGCACCTCGTCGTTCATTACAAAGCAGCCGGAGCGAATGGACTGGCGGATGCAGGCGAAC
>DATKZA010000134.1:0-17984 GCA_035528155.1 Patescibacteria group bacterium
TGGCACTACGAGCTGGAATCTGCCGAGAGTCCCCTGGTGTACAAGGGGGTCGTTTACAATGAGATGAAAGGCGCTTTTTCGGCGCCGGAACGCCAGTTGGGATTCTTGATGGACAAGGCCCTTTTTCCGGAAAATCAATACGGTAACTCTTCCGGGGGCTATCCTGATGCCATCCCGCAGTTGACCCAGGAACAGTTCAAGGCTTTTCACCAAAAACTTTATCACCCGGCCAACAGCTATATCTATGTTTACGGCAACGGGGACATGGAAAAAGAGCTGGCCTTTATCGATGAGAACTATCTGGCCGGGACCGACAAGATCGAGGTGGACAGCCATATCCCGATACAGAAACCGCTGGCCGAGCCCAAAGTGGTACACGGGCAATATGGAATACCCGAAGGGGTCGCGGCGGAAGGCAAGACCTATATTGCCCGCAACAGCGTCTTCGGATTGAACACCGACCAGGAATTCAACATCGCCCTGGATATCTTGGCCGAAGCCCTGGTCAATCACCAGGCGGCGCCTCTGCGCCTCGCCCTGCAGAAGGCCGGGATCGGACGGGACGTTTCCGCCAACACGGATACCATTCAACAGCCGGTCTTCGGCATAACGGTCACCAATGCCGAAGCCAGGGACCTGGAGCGATTCGGGCAGATTTACCGGGATACCTTGAAGGAGGTCGTCGCGAACGGTTTTGACCGAACCACGCTGGAAGGGATCATCAATCGCCAGGAATTCGCCCTGAGGGAGGGGAGGGGTTCGTTCACCGGGGTCCTGGGCGCCATGATGGCCTCCGGCGGCTGGATGTTCGCCGACAACCCTTTCATCACCCTTTCTTTCAACAAGGAACTGGCGGCAATTCGTTCCCAGCTGGATCAGAAATACTTCGAGCATCTGATCGAGAAAGTTCTGTTGAATAACACCCATGTCTGCACGGTGGTGCTGGAGCCTAAGCCGGGACGTGAAGGGGAACTGGCCGCCGAATTGGAACGCAAGCTGGCTGAAATAAAGAAAAAAATGAGCCCCGAGGAGATCGCCGCTATCGTGAAGCAGACCAAGGAGTTGATCGCCTTTCAGCAAAGGAAGGATGATCCCGAGGCGCTGAAAACCATCCCCTTGCTCGAAATCACCGATATCGAGAAAAAACAGGAGGACCTGCCGCTCAAGAAGAGCATGCTGGCCCAAATACCGCTTTTGTATTTTGATACGTTTACCAAGGGGATCGTGTATCTGGATCTCTACTTTGATGCAAGTGCCGTCGACCAGGAATTGATCCCTTACGTTCAGCTCTACAGTGAGCTGGTGGGATTGATGTCCACCGACGACTTTGCTTATGGCGACCTGGAGAACCAGGTCAACCTGCACACTGGAGGGATTAGTACCAACCTGTATTCACTGTCCGTGCATCGCAGCGATGACCAGATGACGCCTTATTTCATCATGCGCGGCAAGGCCATGCCGGAGAAAGTGGAGCGAATGATGGATCTGATGAAACAGCAATTGCTCCATTCCAAATGGGATGATGAGCCCCGGCTCAAGGAAATGCTGCTGCGGACAAAAGCCCAGTTTGAACAGGGGCTTGCCTACAACGGCCTTGGCATTGCCATGAGGCGCCTCTCCTCCTATATATCCAATCGTGGCGCCTATGTGGATATGACTTTGGGATTCGGGTTTTATCAATTCTTAAGCAATGTTTGCCGCGAGCCCGACCTGAAGTTGATCGCCTCCAAGCTCAAGGCGGTGCAGGCGGCAATCATCAATCAAAGCGGCTTGCAGGTCGGCGTGACCTGCCAGGATGAGCAATTGTCGGCGGTCAAGGAAGCCTTGCCCGCCATGCTGGCGGGCCTGCCAAAGAATGATTTCAAGGCGGTGGCCTATCATTTCGCCAAGGAGCCTTTGAACGAAGGGTTTCAGGATGCGTCGAAGGTGCAGTATGTTCTAATGGGGAATGACTACAAGAAACTGGGCTTTCAATACAGCGGGAAAATGAACGTACTGAGTCAACTGCTCTCCACTGTGTATCTCCAGAACACCATCCGCGTGCAGGGCGGCGCCTACGGCGGCTTTGCCGTCATGGAGGATTCCGGCCTGCTGGCTTTTGCCTCTTATCGTGATCCCAACCTGAAAAAGACGGTCGAGAACTATCTGGGGGCCAGCCGCTTCCTGTCCGATCTCACCCTGGAGGAGCGGGACCTGCGGCGCTTGATCATCGGCACTATTTCCGATTGGGACCGGCCCCTCAATCCCAGTCAGAAAGGGTTTGTGGCAGTGTGGCGATATCTAAAGGGCGATACCCTGGCCATGCTGCAAAAAGAACGTGATGAGATCCTGAGCACCACCGTGGAGGACCTGAAGGGGTTTGCCAAAATGGTGAATGAAGTGATGGCCCGGAATGTTCTTTGCGTGGTCGGCAATGAAAAGAAGATCGAGGATCAGAAGGATCTGTTCAAAAAGATCCTGCCTTTAAGGCAATAGCCTTTTTTTACCGGGCAATTTCTGAAAACAAGCGATTCCGACCGGGTCAAAAAATATTCGCGGGGCCTACTCGCTGTAATAGCGGATGGTGCGGATCACCGCCTGTTCGCAGACTTTGCAGAGGGGCTTGCGGCCGCGGCTGAACATCAGGCAGTCGAGCATGGGGCGGAACAGCCCCTTGGCGGCGTAGCCGGCGCCCTCGAAGGCGCCGACCTTGCCCTGGAAGCGGCTCTTCTTGAAAAAGGCGTTCACTTCCAAGCCGTTCAGCCGCGACATTTCCTCGCTCTTGGCCTGCAGGGCTTCGATCTCAGCCTTGGGAGCGTCGGCGCGCTTCAGGGCGGCGATCTTCTCGTTGGTCTGGCGACGCTTCTGCTGGTAAACCTTTTCCATCGCCTCATATGCCGCTTTTTCCCACAGTGTGGGCACAGCGGTTTTTTTGCTCACGAGTTCTTTCCATTTGAGATTTTGTTGATCGAGCAAAGCGGTGATGTTGGCTTCCAACGGCTCCACGCCGGCCGGGTAGAACTCGTTGTAGGCCACGGCCGAGGTGTAGTATTCATCGGCCAGGCCGCTGAAGGAATGGCCGAACTCGTGCAGGCAGAGGTACTGCTGCCATTGGTTGTCGCTGGTAAAGGTGCAGTAGAGGTTGTAGATGCCGCCGCCGCCGTAGCGCGGCGAGTTGACCATGATCATGATGGCGTCGTAGGGTACGTGACCGGCGATATCGCGCAGGGCGCGGTTGTCGTCGGTCAGCAGGTAGCGTTCCGAGCCGAAGGAGTCGAATTGGGCGCCCAGCACCGTGTTCTTGAACGAGCCGTAGCTCGGCTCATCGCAGCCGCTTTCTGTTGAAGGCTTGAAAAGGCCGCTGATATTGAAACGGTCCCGGAAGGTTTGATAAGGTTCCTGGCTGAGGATAAGCTCACTGAAGCGCGCCAGGTCCCGCATGAATTTCTCCAGTTCGGCATCTGTGTAGCCTTCGCCGATGATGACCAGGTCGACCTTGTCCGCGGGCGGGCCGTTTTTGACCTGTTCGATCACCCGCACGCCTTCCGAAAGTTTTTCCTTGACGATGAACGGGTCGGCGGGATCGATCTCGCTGCTGAATACCGTTTGGGGGACATTCTGGCGGTCGCGCAGCAGCACCTCCAGGCGGGCCTTTTTTTTGGGAAAGGGCATGAGCAAGGTTTCGGAAAAGGTTTTCTTGATCCCGTTCACGCCCGGCTCGGTGGTCTTGTATTCGCCGAAATAGCTGTCGAAGCCCTTGCTGTAAATCAGGGTGCCGGAAGCAGCATCGCTCACCCGCAGCAGGTAGCGGCCCAACTCGAAGGGAACGACAGTGCGGCGCGGGTTGCCGGCCCAGGGCCCCTCCTGGACCAGGCGGTCGATGGTGAACATTTCTTCCTTGGCGTCGCCGCTGTGGAACACGTCCACGCGCATGGTCAAGTCCAGGAAATATTTGTCAAACGCGACACCTTCCTGGGCCGGGGCCAGGAAGGGGATCAGCAGGATCAGGGTGATAAGCATCTTTTTCATTCTTTCCTCCATGTGTGAAAAAAAATCATAGCACGCCGCCCGGACGTGATCAAGAATAAATCAAAAAGGTCTCTTTAACGGAACGTAAGCCAACGCCCCGGAATAAATGCGATATATTTGCTTTTCCATGCTGAAAATGATAAAATTTATTTCGATTGTAATCCGATTTTAATATAAGGCAACCTTGGATACAAGCAAGGAAACATTTGGTTTCAGTATCATTCCCGAATCCGACGAGGGTAGACGACCGCAAGATCTTGCATACCATACCCTTGTCAAACTGCCTGCGGGGACCGTGATCAACGGCCGCTATCGGCTGGAGAAACTGATCGGCCAGGGCGGCTTCGGCATCGTCTTCGAAGCCCTGGATCAGACTTTGCATTCACGGCTGGCGGTGAAGTTTCTCAATCCGTGGCTAACTCGAGATGAGAAAAAATTCCTGCGTGTCAAGCGCGAGATCAACCTGTCCCGACAGATCAGCGATGCCCGCATCATCAAGGTCTTTTCCCTGGAGAGCTGGCAGGAGATCCCGTTCCTGGTCATGGAGTTGGCCGCCGGCCAGAGCCTCAATTCCCTAATGAAGGGAAAAAGGCGTTACTCTTGGATGGAGTTCAGGGAGATTTTTTTGCAGATCCTGAAGGCGGTCGATGTCCTGCATCAGCACGGCATCGTCCATCGCGACCTGAAGCCGGCGAATATTTTGATCGAAGGCGGACAGAAAGTAAAAATACTTGATTTCGGGCTGGCCAAGGCTGTGGTGGATACGGACAAGACCTCCGCGGTCGGTGAGGTCGTGGGTTCGCCCTACTACATGTCGCCCGAGCAGATCCGCGGTGAAACGGCGGATTGCCGGTCCGACGTCTACCAGCTGGGGCTGATCCTCTACCGCGCCCTCTCCGGCCGCCACCCCTTCGAACACGCCAACACGATGGAAGTCATCTTCAAGCAGCTCAACCAACGGCCGGAGCCGATGGCGGCGGGCATCAACCTGCCGCGATTTTTGCGTTTCGGACTGGAAAAAGCCCTGGAGAAGTCCAAGGCCCGGCGCTTCCGCGATGCCGGTGCCATGGCCCATTTTTTCCAAAAGGAGAGGCTGACCCGGCTGTCCAGGCTGCTTCATTCCCTGGGCCGCCGGCCGGTCAAGTGGGTCCTGGGCGGCATAACGCTGGCCTCCCTGCTGGCCCTTGGTTATTTCACGACTTTCGGCTCGCGCGTCCTCCACTCGCTGAACAACGCCGGCGGTGTACTGGAGGCGCGCAACCGCTTCGGCGTCCGGCTCTGGCACAGGGATTTCTCCCCTTTGAACGTCTATCATTCCACCCAGACGCGAAGCGTCCCCCCGGTCGAATTGAATAACGGCTCCCTGGGCAACGATCTCCGCCAAGAGCTGGACGGCAAAAAGGTTGTGGTTGCCTTTCTGGCTCCTCCTCCAAACCAGGTCTTTCCTCCGGAGCATTCCATCTCCAGTCAACTGTCAGTAGGCCAGTTGGTTATCCTGGACCTGGATGGAGAGGTTCTGAAACGGGGGCCTTTCCTCGAGCAATTTGAATTTGAATCTTATGATTATGTCAGGATCATCAAGCCGCATGCGCTCAATCTTTTGGCCGCAAACCCGGAGGGGGAAGCGCAAGCGCTGTTGACCGTCCAGCACTATCAGCACATGTATCCCTTTGCCTTGATTTATTTGCGGGGGATCAAAAAATACATCTTCACCAATCCCGGAACGTTCAAGACCACGACCCTGGGAAGCAGAGAGGGTTTAGCCAAGTTCATGCTTTTCGGAATCAACAACCTGTTCTCCCACATGAACTTCGTCGCCGAGATCGGCTTCGCCACGGCGAGCAATGACAACCATTTAATCAAAGGTATCCCCAATTTATTGCTGGATGAGCGGTTTAATATCCCTTTTGAGAACAGACTGTTCATCCTGCCTGCCCAAGCGCGCTTGATAGAGAATGGCTGGCTGGAAAACGGCCTCGCCCGCTTTAATGAAGGAAAAACCGGCGATGTTCTGGAGCTGGGCAGGGATGGGCGGCTGACGGTGCAGACAAGGAACGGTTCTTTTTCCTATTACGATTCCTTCGATATCCTGCGCAGGGTATATACCCTGGTCAATTCCAGTTACCATGAAAAGGCAAAGAAACACAATTTAAAAAATGCCCTGGAATCGATCCGCCAGGCGATCGGTCTGCCCCTGCAGAATCCCTATTTGCTTTCGGCCCTGTACTACCTGCAGGGTGATCTTGAGATCGGGCTCGGGCGTTATGGCGAAGGGGAAAAAACCCTACTGCAGGCGCTGGCATTCTATCCCGGCAACAACGACGCCAACGAAAGGTTGTGCGAGATGGATATGTTGAAAGGCGATCCCGATGCCGCCATTCAAAGGTTGACGGATACCCATTCCGACAGTTCCGAGTTTTGGGGCTTTTCGAATTTTGGCGTGAGCCTGTTCAAAAGTTATATTTTTATGCATACCGGCATGTTCAACAATGCCGAAGAGGAGTTTGAAAAGATCAGGCTCAGTCTTCCAGAGCTGGCTACCTTTTGCCAGGCCATGGCTGAACTGTTCCAGGGCAAATATGCCGCCGCGCTGGACATTCTGCAAGAACTGGAAAAGCGACCATTGGGTGTTGTCGACCTGCGCGAACTCCGCCTGCTGCTGGCTCGCGCCTTGCTTCTGGATTTTATGGACAACGAGCGGGCCAAGTTCCTTTTCGACGATATTTTCCGCAATTCCCTGGTCTACGGACACCTGGCCGAAATGTCTTCCTATTATTTCCTGGCCCAGGGCGGCCGCGCCGGCGAAGCAGGGCGCAGCGCCCTTCCAGCCTTCGATCGGCTGGTTAGCAGGGCGCGGGGCGACTTTCAGACCCGGCTGTGGCTGTTCTATGACGCCTATGTCTACGGCCGCACCATGGAAATGGCCGGCGACCGGGCCGAGGCGGCCCGCGGCTACCGGGCCTGCATCGCTGCCAATCCCTACACCGAGTTGGCTGCCCGCTCGCGGCAGCGGCTGAAGTTGCTTGCGCGACCGCGCTGATCCGGCTTGACGAAAAAGATGGAAAATATTATATAATGATATGCGGTAAAAGAAAATATTTAAAAATGGATGAATGCGCATGAAAAAATTTATTTATATTTTGCTTGCACTTGCAGTCTTAGGAGCGATCTTTTCAGGAGTATTACTTTTTCAACACTTCTATCCCGAGTCAGGGATAAAAATTCCCTTTTGCGGGGGTGACTTTGACAATTCCTGTTCCGCAGTAAACCAATCCGATTATTCCGAACTTTTCGGTATACCCCTGGCAGGGTTTGGCCTCTACTTTTACATTTTTATAGCATTAATACTGCTGATCTCTAATTATGCAAAAGGAGTTTACTACCGTTTTACGCTCGCTTTCTTAATTCCACTTTCCATCGCATCCGTTGGCATCGATATCGCACTCTTTATTTTACTTGTAAAAATAGGTGCATTCTGCAGTTTGTGCATAGCAACGTATTTAATAAATATTGGATTATTGATCGTTACATGGTTTTGGTATAAAAGCTTACGTGAAAAAGAAAATGTAACTCTGATAAAGCTATTCGCGGCTTTGATCACAGATGAAAGCAAAAGCCCGCATAAAAAAGCGGCTTATTCATCTTTCATATTGCTTTCGATCTTACTGTTTTTTGCGGTTGTTTCAAATGTTCGTATTATGAAGATTAAAACAAATGATGTAAAGATGACAAAGGCAGCGATTCAATCATATGTTAAAAATTTCTATTCTTCAAAAATCGAAAATATCGATTTTCCCGAAAGTAAATTAATATTGGGAAATAAGGATGCGAAACTGACAATTGTTGCTTATACGGATTTTCTATGTACTTACTGTTATCGATTTTATTCTATGGAAAAATATCTGTTGTCAAAATTTAAAAATCGAATTAGAATAGTTCATTATAACTTCCCTCTGGATAAGGTTTGCAATGCTTCGGTGACGGATTCTTTGTATCCCAATTCATGCGTGGCAGCCAAAGCAATAATGTCAGCCGCAGAACTGGGTATTTTAAAATATTATATTATTGAACATTTTAAACAATACAACAATTACAGGCACAGATATAATCTTACTAATGCTATTGAAAACTTTGAGCAGATAGTTAAAAAATATAATATTCAAAATATTTCGAAAGAAACATTTTTGACAAAAATGAATTCACCGGAAATTGAAGCGGCAATAAAATTACAGGTAAAAATTGCCGGCAGTGCAGGGGTAAATGGTACGCCTACACTTTTCCTGTCAAACAGAAAACTTCTTGGCGCTCCGCCTAAAGAAATCTTAGAAGTACTTATTAAAAAAGAACTTGAAAGGTTACAGAATTAAATAGTAAGTGGTAATACTTCCGGTTCAGAGAACTTTTTGGCTGGCCCTTGCGCCGCGCAAAAGAGAAATATTTTCTTTCAATAATTTCCCATAAAAAAATCACTGCCAACTGTTAACATTGCAAATAATGCTCCTTAAAATACAAGCATGCGGATAGCATCACTGAATGTCTCGCGGAGCCTCGGCATAGTGATGCTATTGATTTTCCTATAATTTCTTTTTTCATTCTAAGGAGAACATTTTATTTTCGCAATTTTTTGGTCTAAAAAACCGGAACTATTATATAGTTTGGCTGGTTTTGATCGCCTTTCCAGCAGTGCTCGGCCCGGTCTCCGTAATCGACTGCCCCATCATAAGAGGGGCCCTTCGTGGCTTTGAGGAAAGCCTACATCTCTCCATAGTCCGCAGTGTCGCAGCATCTTCTCGATCACTTCTTCTTCCTCAATGAACGATACAATCCTCATCTCTCCGCCACATTTTGGTCATCAGGGGCATTTTAAGCAGACGCTGCAGTCGTCACGGTAGTTTGACGTGCCTCTCGAGTGGCACAAGTCGGAAGTGGTCCAGCATGAGCCACAGCCGTACCATGGGTGCGACCCAGGGCAGCCGGTCGGCGTGCAGCCCTGGGTGTGACACATGTTATCAGTGCCACAGTAGGTGTTGTTATTGCAGCAACCGCCAGCACACGGGACGCCATTGGGGCACGGATCGGTGCTGTGACACATGTTATCAGTGCCACAGTAGGTGCCGTTATTGCAGCAACCGCCAGCACACGGGACGCCATTGGGGCACGGATCGTAATCCGTATCGTCGTCGCTCGGCACGACTGTTTCGCAACCCGAAAAAAACACAATCGAAGCGAAAACTATAGAAATTAAAAAAATCAACAAGATACTTTTGATTACCGATTTCATTTAAAGAACCTCCCCTTAGATATATATATATATAACCTTGAATGCCAAGAATATAATAAGAAAAAACACTATTGTCAACCAATATTACATCTTTTTTTTTAATTGGAATGACTGAATTCTACTGAATATTTACGGGAGGATCATTGCAGAAGTTCAGATACATATTGGACTCTTAGATAACTCACGAAGTGAGTTAGAAAGGCCGCGCGGCCAGGGAGTCCGTTATGAAGGCATTTTATTTATTTAGAGGGCATTGCCGTTATAATTATCGGATGATGCGGATACAAGAGATAGGCGATCATCCGGAAAAGGCAGAGATCGAAAAGCGGCTGCGCGCGATCGAGTTTTCGAAGTTGTATGGGATAACCGCAGCTTTGGATGCGTTTCAAGTATCGCGGTCAACGCTATTTGCCTGGAAGAAGAAATTACGTAAAAGTGGTGGAATAGTAACTGCTCTGGCACCAGGCAGCCGGGCACCCAAGAAGCGCCGGCAGAGGATCGTTAACCTGCTAATCGAGCGGTCTATTATCGAATACCGGACGCTGCATCCAGGAGTAGGCAAAGAAGCCGTTAAACCTGCCGTGGATCGCTTTTGCGAGGCCAGGAGATTAAAGACAATATCGGAATCGACGGTCGGGCGGACTATCAAAGACTTGAAGAAACAGGGAAAACTCTTTAATGGCAGGCAGAAGCTAAGCTTGATGGGAAGTACGGGACGACTGGTTGTAAGGCAAAAGAAATTGGAAAAGAAGCTGCGACGAAAAGGCTATATGCCACAGAACCCGGGGGACCTGGTGCAAATCGATTCGATCACCTTCTTTTTAGACAATATTAAACGCTACGTCATCTCGACGTTAGATCTGGTCACTGGCTTTGCCTTTGCCTATGGTTACAAACGACTGAACAGTGCCAACGCCAAAGACTTCTTCCACAAGTTCCTCCATGTGGTTCCTTTCCCGGTTAAACATATCCAAACAGACAACGGTGACGAGTTTGAAAAAAACTTCCGCATGGATATCCGCGCCAGCCCAATCATTCACTTTCACAACTACCCGCGCCACCCCCAAAGCAATGGTCATATCGAACGCTTTAACCGCACCATCGAAGAACAACATATACAGTGGCATGAAGATGAGCTTCTCAGCGATAACCTCGGGGAGTTCAACCATAACTTGATGGAATACCTTATCTGGTTCAACACCGAAAAACCCCACCATTCACTTAACAAAAAACCACCTTTGCGCTATTATATCGATTCGCTACGGACAAATAACAAAAAGTCCAATATGTTATGGACTCTTACAATCATTTGCTTTGTGCCGCTGCTTCGACTAAAATGAACCATCCAGGAGGCGGCCATGGTTTGTCCGTATTGTCATCGTTTCACCCCGGACCAGGGATTCAAGTGCATCAACTGCGGGGCGGTCCTGTCCAAGAAAGATTCCCTTTCCGGATATAATGCGGTGTCGCCGCAGGGGAACGAACAGCGAAATTTTTTCAAACCCTGGATGCTGCTGTTGCTTTTACTGCTGGGAATTCTGGGTTATGTATTTTTCTCACACCAGGGCCGGAGTGTTGCCGTTAACGCCCACGATCCCGGAGCGGAGCTGGCGATCGAGAACTACCTGCTGGAGGGAAAGACCAATATCGTCGATTTTTACAGCGACTATTGCCCACCTTGCAAAAAGATCTCGCCGCTGCTCCAGGAGCTGGGCGACAAAAGGCCCGACCTGGCCGTGCTGAAAGTCGACATCAACCGCAAGGGGGTCAAGGGCATCGATTTGGGCTCCCCCCTGGCCCGCCAGTATGAACTGCGTTCCATTCCCCATTTCCGCATTTATGATGCGCAAGGCAGCCTGGTAAAGGAAGGGCAGGAGGCGTATGTTGAAATTTTCCGCATGCTGGCCGCCGCCGGCATCCGCATGTGAATTTGGAGGAGAAAAAGCATGGATATGAAGATCACTTTCCCGGGCGGCAAAAAAGTCAACGCCGAATACAACGGCTTCACCCATAAGACCGATCAGCCTTTGAACGCGGGCGGCGAAAACAGCGCCCCTTCGCCATTCGAACTCTTTTTGGCTTCGCTCGCTACCTGCGCCGGTTTTTATGTTTTATCCTTCTGCCAGCAGCGCGGCATCACCATGGATGGGATCGAGCTCCGCCAGAGTATGGCATACGATGCCCAGACGCACCTGATCGGCCGGATCGACATCGAGATCATCCTGCCCGCGGGTTTCCCGGAAAAATACCGGGCCGCCGTGGTGCAGGCGGCCCAGTTGTGTACGGTGAAAAAACACTTGGAAAACCCGCCCAAGTTCAATTTGTTCACTACTATCCGTTAAATTACTCTGCCGCTCCCTCCGCATCGAAAATTTCGATAACGCGGCCGCTGGCCACAAAGCGGATATTGCGGCCAATGGCCATCACCTGGGCCAGTTCCGGCTGCTTTTTCAACAAAGCGAAATAGTCATTGGAAGCGAAGGCGATGCGCGTGACCGGCAGTTTGGCCGCTTCCTGGATGCGGGCATCGTTCCAAACGCCGTTGCTCAGGTAAAAAGCCTTGCCCTTGACGGTTTTGAATTGCCGACCCTGGTCCTGCAAACGGCTGTCTCCGGACCTGGTTTCTGAGACCGTTTGGGCCTGGTTCAGCTTCTGCAGTTCGCTGCTGGCGCGCACGCTGCCTTGTCCCGACTTGTCCTTCATGCCGGCGAACTCCTCGCGGTGCTTTTGGGCCATTGCCGGACTGGCAGCCAGACCGCGGCCCAGGGTCATGTCGCTTTCGGCCAGATCGCCGCGGTCGCGGCGGATCTTTTCATCTTCCACGATCAGGTAGCTGGTATAGGGAGTGACAATGCCGTATTGCCTGGCCAGTCTGACTACTTCATTGACCAGTTCCCTGTCTTCCCCGTGCAGGCGGATTTGTTCGAGCAGGAAACCGACGCGCCGGGCCGCCCAAAGCGGCAGGAGAAAATCGTGGCCGGGATCAGCGGCAGGAAAATCGGCTTGAAAAGTGAACTCCTCGCTCCGGTTATTTACCCGGCCGCTGACGGTGATCGCGGCCCGGCCTGAACCCCGGTAACGGCCGACCACAGTCAGGGCTGAACCCCGGTACAGGTCGGGCAGGTCTTTGGGGTAAATCTGCAAAGCGCGGACATGGCCGGAAAAGGTCAGGCGAATGTCGCTCAAAACCGGCGAACGGATCTTGTCGTAAAAGCGGGCGATGCCGCTTTCGATATTCTCATTGAGCGCAATGTAGGTGCGGAAAGTCCGGGTCTGTTCGGACAGTTTATCCAGCAGGTGGGTGTTGATGTCGCTGCCTATGGCCACCGGAAAGATCCGCAATTGCCCGGGCTTGGCACGGGCAATGATGCGCAGCAATGCCTGCTCATCGGTGGCGCCGATGGTCGGCTTGCCATCGGTGATCAGTATGACCAGGCGGGGACGTCCCGCAGTCCCGGCCGTGGCCAGCGCCGTTTGCAGCGCTTCTTCGCAGTTGGTGCCGCCGCCGGCCTGCCATTGGTGGACGAATTGTTCGGCCCGGCGCAGATTCGCGCCCGCGGCTGCCGTCAGGCCCGGGAACAAGGCTTCGGCCTCGGTGGCGAAGCGGATAACGTTGAAGCGGTCGCCGCGGTTCAACCGGCCCAGGCAATAGAGAATGGCATTTTGGGCCTGCTCCAAGCTGCGGCCGGCCATGCTGCCCGAAGTGTCCACGACAAAGGTGATGTCTTTTTCAGCGACATTGCTCTCCGCGCTGCCGCTGTTCGGGCTGGCGCTAAAGAAAAAAACGCCGTCCTGGCCGCGCGGGCGGTAGGTCAGCATGGAAAATCCGAAACGGCCCGAGGCGGGCGTGAAAAAAACCTTGAAGTCCGTATCCGGGAGGCTATTCCTGCTTATGTAGCTCACTTTGGCGCTTTTGGAAGTGGGGCGCTCGATGCTGACCGGATGGGTCGGGCAATGGATGCCGGCCAGCATGGTGGATGAATGGATTTGTAACTCGATGCTGACCTCAGGTATGGCCCGGGCCGAAAATTTTTCCGTGCCCAGCGGGTAGGAATAGGCGATGCTGCCGTTGCTCATTTCCAGGACTTCATGATAGGAAATCTTGATCCTCTTTTTGCTGTAGGGTTCGATAGGGAAGACCCGCATTTTGAAAACGCCGCGGCCGTCGTATTCCAGCAGGGCCGGATCGCGCAGCCGGCGCACGATGTCTTCGTAAATGTTCCGGGCTTTGGCCGCGTCGAGCAGTTCGGCCCGGGTTTCCCGGCCGTCGATCCACATGCTGAAGTTTTGGATCGTGGCGCCGGCCGGCAGGGGAAACAGGTAATATCCTTCCAGGCGCGAGGAGTTGGGGTTGTAGAATTCCTGGTCCACGGTCGTGGTGGCCAATTGTTCGCTGATCTCGACTTTGACGTCGTGGCGGACGACCTGCAAGGGGAAAGGTGAAACGGGGCCGGGCCGCGGCGGCCGGGGGATGACGATGAAGCCGTCAGCCAGCAGTGCCGTGCCCGTGGTGGCCATCATGGCCAGGGTCAGGAAGAGCAGTACGGAAAATCGCAACTTTCTGTTTTTCATTTTCTTCTCCATGGCTGCGGCCGTTTATTTGTCAAAACTGAAGTTTTTTGCCTTGGCCTGGAGGCGCAGGGCGCGGATGATGGCTGCGTCCAGGGTGCCTGCTGCCGACTGGTTTTTCAGTTTGTCCTCGACGAAGCGTTGGCGTTCATCGTGCAGCCGGAAGATCTTTTTCTGCAGCGTTTCCCGTTTTCCCTGCAGGGCGGATACGAATTCATTCCGCTCCTTCACGGTCATGCCTTTCATTTCCTCCGGCAGTTCGGCTTCCGCCATTTCTTCCAGCTTAACCTGGCCCGTTTTTTTGGCGTCGACCAGGTCCCAGGCGGAATTGCTGTATTGCGGGGCTGCTTTGGCCGCCGCCCGCTGGGCTGCGACCTCGCTGCTCAATGAGGCCGCGTTCTTGTCCTGTTCCTTCTGGCGCTCTTTGCCGCTGGCGCCCTCGCGCCCGTAGGCCAGGTAGGTCCGGTTCATTTCCTGGCTGAGGCGCGCGATCTCCTTGTCCTGCGGAGCCGTGATCGGTGGCGGAGTGTGGTTGGCGTCGATGGCCAGGTACTGACCGTCTGCCAGGTCGGCGCCGGCCTTCCATCCCGTTTGCAGCCCTTCCTGGAAATTGCCGCAGAAGATGGTGTTGACGAGGATGCCCCGGGCGATCGCTTCACGGCACGAGTTTTTATAATCGACCGCTCCCTGGCTGAACGGCTCGTTGCCGGCAATGACGATCATTTTCAGATCGCCGTTCCGCCCGCTCCATTCCAGGTCGCGGACCGCGCTCTGAATGACCAGGCCGCAGAATTCCTGGCCGCCATTTGTTTTTAGCTTGAACAATTGTTCCGAGATGCGGTCCAGGTCGTCGCTCAAGGGCACGATGCGGCGCAGGTAACCCGCCGTGGCGGGGATGCTGTCCTGGCCATATTCGTAGAGGGCAACCTGCAAGCGGGGCGCCAGGCCGTTTTTTCTGGCCGTGGCCAGTTCATTGACGATCTTCCACAGCCTTGACTTGGCCTGGTCGATCAGGCCGTCCATGCTGCCCGAAGTGTCCAGAAGGATCGCCAGCTGGATGCGGGCCGGCTGCGCCGCCGTCGGGAACGACTTGCCATGCAGGCTGAGCGCCAAACATCCCGCCAAAACCAACAACAGAACTTTTTGTCTTTTCATTTTGCCTCCTTAAGATGGGATGAGACGGCAGGCAAAAATAAATTTCTGTCGAGGAATAATTTTATTGAAAAATGTGTCTGACTATGAACCTCAAGGAAAGTCTTTGGGCACCTGCCCGGTGAGCCCAACGGCCATCCCATGAGCGGGGTTCCTGCTAATATTTTTAAAGCCCGCAGGACGACGCCATGGGATAGTGCAGTCGAACCTCGGCAGGTCAAAACTTTCCGGGTGAATGGCAGACACATTTTTCCAAACAAAATCAATTCAATAATAATGTTGGATTCACTGTGTTTTATAGCTGGCCAATTACCCTGAAAAACCTTGACACGCAGGCGGAACGGACATATAGTAAACCCTGACTCGCCGAGGAAAAAAATGAAAAAACCCTTTGCGCCGCGTGAAAATTATGAAAAAAGCAAAAAACGGGTCGGCTACACCCCGAGTCGGGAAACCAAACCTCAAACCTATGCCAAATTGGGATTCAAGTGCGGGCTGGAAGTGCACCAGCAGCTGAAAACCGAAAAAAAACTTTTCTGCAACTGCCCGGCCGGGAAATACCACGAACACCAGGATTACGACGCCGAGATCGTCCGCCACATGCGCCCCACCCTTTCCGAACTGGGCGAATACGACGGCACGGCCCTGATGGAGTTCAAGACGCGCAAGATCGTGGTCTACCGCATCAAGAATGAAACCACCTGCACCTATGAAATCGACGACACGCCGCCTTTCCTGCTCAACCGCCAAGCCCTGGAGATCGCCATGGAGGTGGCCCTGTTGCTCAAAACCAACATCGTCGGCGAGCTGCACATCACCCGCAAGCAATACCTGGACGGCAGCATCCCCACCGGCTTCCAGCGCACCGGCATCCTGGGCATCGAAGGGGAGATCCCCCTCAGCCAAAAAAAAATCAGGATCATCCAGTTGAGCCTCGAGGAAGATTCCTGCCGTGAAATATCCGATATCGGCCACACTCGGATGTATTCCACCGACCGTCTGGGCATGCCGCTGATCGAAACCGTCACTTACCCGGACATGCTGACCCCCGATGAAGCGGCCGAGGCCGGCCACTATATCCGTTTCCTGACCCGCAGCACAGGCAAGGTGCGCACCGGCATCGGCGCCGCCCGTGAGGACGTCAATGTCAGCATCAGCGGCGGCACCCGCGTGGAGATCAAAGGTGTGGCCCATATCGCCTGGATACCGGAACTGGTGCACAACGAGGCCTTCCGCCAGAAGGCGCTGCTGGAGATCCGCGAAGAATTGCATAAGCGCATCGGCGCCGGCAAGGAGTGGGCCAGTGCCGCCAAAGAGGTGGACGCCGAAGCCCTGGGCGATGGATCCCCGCTGTTCAAGGAAATTCAAAAGCGGAAGCTGCGCCTGCTGGCCGTAAACTTGCCGCACTTCAGGGGCATTCTTTCATTTTTCACCCAGCCCGGGAAAATGTTCGCAGACGAGATCAGCGACCGTCTGAAGGTCATCGCCTGCCTGGAAAAGCCCAACATGGTCCATGGCGAGCAGATCGATCCCTTGCCCGACGAAGAGATTTTTAAAGCCATTCGCAAAATATTGAAAGCCGGCGAAGACGACGCCCAATTGCTGTTCTGGGCAGCTGCCGATGACATCAAGACCGCTTTGGAAACCATCGAGGAGCGCTGCCGGCTGGCCCTAAAAGGTGTGCCCAATGAGACCCGCAAGGCCCTGGCCGACGGCCGCACCCTATTCGAACGGGTGCTGCCCGGCCCGGACCGCATGTATCCCGACACCGACTCGGCTCCCATACCTGTAGAGGAGGAGTTGATCGAGCGCGTGCGCTCGGCCATGCCGCCCGATGTCCACCAGCGCCTCGGCCAGTTCAGGACCTGGGGCGTTCCCAGCGACACTTTTCCCTTCCTGCTGCGATACAACCTGGCGCCCCTGCTGGAAAAGATCAGCGCCGATTTCGGTGTCGAATCGCGATTTGTCGCGGTGATCCTGGGGCATAACCTGAAAAACCTGGCCGGCAAAAAACCGGCTTTTGCTGATTTCAATCGCCAGCGCCTTTACGATCTGTTCGCTTTCGTCCAGGCGCAGAAACTGGACAAGGAAATCATAAAAGTCATGCTGCCGGTGGTGTTCGAGCATCCCAACATGGATTTTGAATCGGTTCTGACCACGGTGAATTTCAAGAGGATGAGCCGGGAGGAGATACTGGCGCCGCTGCCCCTGTTGAAGGAAAAATTCAAGAAGATCGCCACTTCAAAGGATCCAACCGCTGCCGGGCGCTGGATCGTCGGCAATTTGCGCAAACTGGCGCTGGGCAACATGCCCATGCGCGAATTGGCGGCGCAGCTGGCCAAGGGGAAAAAATCATGAGCGACCTGTTCAAGGGCTACAAGGGGCCGGCGTTGGAGCTGCTCAAGAAATTCAACATCCGTGTCTGGAGCGATACCGCGGTCAAGACCACGCGCGGCGATTTCAAGGGTATCGTGCTGCCGCGCTCGGAAAACGACGATGACTCGCATATCGTGCTGAAGTTGGCCACGGGCTACAACGTGGGCATCGCCGTGAAAAACGTCCTGGACATCGAGGAGTTCGGCTACAAGGAAGCGCACTACAAGATCCCGGAAAAGCAGTTCCCTTTTTCCAAGGAAAAGAAAAACGTCAAGCTCCTGGGCACGGGCGGCACCATCGCCTCGCGCCTCGACTACCGCACCGGCGCCGTGATCCCGGCCTTTTCGCCGGGAGAACTGTACGGTGCCGTGCCCGAGCTGGCCGACATCTGCAACCTGACCACGGAAAAATTGTTCGCCGTTTTCAGCGAGAACATGGGGCCCGAGCAGTACAAGGGCCTGGCCAAGGCCATCGGCGCGGAGATCCGCAAGGGCACCGACGGCATTGTCATCGGCCACGGCACCGACACCATGCACCACACCGCCGCCATCCTCTCCTTCATGGTGCAGAACTCGCCGGTGCCCATCGTCATGGTCGG
>DATKZA010000135.1:0-2770 GCA_035528155.1 Patescibacteria group bacterium
ATTACTGACCATTCCTTCGCAAAGGCGCATCGCGCTCAGGGCCGAAGCCAAATCCGCAACTGAATTTTTTTTACCCCAACCTGATCCGTCGAGCATTGAGGGCAGCGAACAATTGTTATGGCGGTGAAGGGATAAAAGATCCACTTTTCCATATTTGAGTCGGAATTTGCTGTTTCGAATATTTTCTTTTAGAATGGCAATATGAATAAAAACCAATCCCGTGCTGAAGGTGTGTAATGAAAAAATCATTGTTTATTGTTCTCATTTTGGCCGCTTTCTTGAGCGCGGCCGTTTCCTCTGCAAAGAAAAACATGCCGTTGGATCAGTTGGCCGAAGATTATGTCAAGCTTGCTTTGGTCGTGGGAGCATACGCCCCGGGATATATCGACGCCTACTATGGGCCCGAAGAATGGGTCGTGAAACACGATGACAGTTTCTTGCGCCGGGGCTTCCCGGCGGCCGACCTCAGGAAAAAAGCCGCCACTATTCTGAAAAACCTGGACGCTGCCGCCAGGAGTGAACTCTCGCCCCTGGAAAAACTAAGGGTTGCATTCCTCGCCAAGCAGATGATCGCCTTGAAAGCGGAGATAGACGTGCTGTCCGGGAAAAAATTCACTTTTGACCAGGAATCGAAATTATTCTATGACGCCGTAGCCCCGATACATCCACGGGAGGAATTCGAAAAAACGATCGCGGCCCTGGAAGTGGCATTGCCCGGGAGCGGCAGCCTCACTGACAGGATCGCGGCGCTCAGGAAGGATTTCATTATCCCCGCCGCCAAGCTCCCGGCCGTATTCGACGCGGCCATCGCCGAATGCCGCCGCCGCACCCTGGCCTATATCGAGCTGCCGAAAAATGAGAATTTCCAGGCTGAATATGTCAAGGACAAGTCCTGGGGCGCCTACAACTGGTACAAGGGCAACGCCTTCAGCGTCATCGAAGTGAATACCGACCTGCCCATGGACATCAGCGGCCCGCTGCGGCTGGCGGCGCACGAGGGTTACCCGGGGCACCATGTCTACAACGCCTTGCTCGAGCAGAAGCTGGTCGGGGAAAGGGGCTGGATCGAATTTACCGTCTACCCCCTGTTCAGCCCCCAGTCGCTCATCGCCGAGGGCACGGCCAACTACGGGGCGGAACTGGTCTTTCCCGCTGAAGAAAGGCTGAAATTTGAAAAGGACGTGCTGTACCCGCTGGCCGGCCTGGATCCGCGCCATGCCGCAAAATACGCCGAAGTCCAAAAACTGCTCGCCGATCTGCGTTATGCGGAAAACGAGGCCGCCCGCGGCTACCTTGACGGCAGGATCTCCAGGGAAGAGGCGATAGAATGGCTGAAGCGCTACGCCCTGGAGTCACCGGCCAGGGCTGCGAAATCGGTCGATTTCTGGAACCAGTACCGCAGTTATATTATCAACTACAGCCTGGGCCGGGATATCATCGGGAATTACATGAAAAAATCGACCGGAACGGATCAGAGCCTGAAGAAAAAATGGCAGCTTTTCTACGATATTCTTTCCACGCCGCGCACGCCGTCGGGGCTGCAATAGACTTTTTTAAAAAAAGCTAGGGTTTGAAGTTCGAAGTCCAACCTTGAATAAAGGGGTTACCTATAGTAACAAGTAACAAGTGACAAGTGCCAAGGAAGAAAATGAAGTCAAGTAATTTTCAGGCATATTGCTGTTCCTCGTTACTTGTTACTCGTCACTCGTCACGATCGTTCGTCTATTCCAGAACGTCGGTCTTCTATCAATGCAAAAGAGCCGCTTCGGTATCGAAGTAACGCTTCAATCCCATGCGGTTGGCGTGGTTGAGCAGAAGTTTGCTTGAAAGGATCACCTCGCCCGGCAAAGCGCACCAGGGCTGCAGCGCCTCGATGCAGCGGCGTTCGAAATCGTCGGCCGGCAGCACCTCGGTGACCAGGCCCAGGGCCAGAAGGGTGGCAGCGGCCAGCGGTTCGCCCTTGAAAAGAATTTCAGCTGCCTTGCCCTGGCCGACGTAGCGCGGCAGGAAATAAGGCAGGGCACCGGTGGGATGGAGGCCGTGGCGGCAATGGGCCGGCGAGAAGACCATGTCCCGGCTGGCGAAGCGGAAATCGGCGGCCAGGCTGGCGCCGAAAAAAGGGGTGACGGCGCTGCCCTGCAGGCCGACGGCAAAGATCTTCTTGAAATCGGCCATCTGGGTGACGATGCGGTTCAGAACGTTGATATGGCGGACGACTTTGGTTTTGAGATGGGTAGCCTGGCCGGGCTGGCCGAGTTCGGCCTCTTCATGGCAAATGAACTTTTCGTACTCGTCGTCGGCAAACCCGCCCGGGTTGCCCATCAACAGCAGCGCCCTGACCTGGTTGTGGACCTCGGCCTCATGAAACAGCGCCAGGAAACGGCCGCTTTCGGCCAGATCGGTGAGGGTGGCGATGGAGTCGGCCTGGACGCGCAACACGGCGATGCCGTCGGAAATGAAAGCCTTCAAAAACCGGTCCTCGAATTCAAATCGGTTCACCTGGCTCATGGGTGCCTCCTGCAGCGTACGGCCGCCGGCCAAACAGTTTTAGCACGGCTTACCTCTGCGTGCAACATTTATCTATTCTTTTTTAAAACGGGTTTTGAAAGCAAGCTTCAATCGGTGACTCAGGTAATACATGTTGGGAACGAGCACCAGCGTGAGGACGGTGGTAAAGCTCAGTCCGAAGATCACGGTCCAGGACATGGGGCCCCAGAAAATAGCGTTGTCGCCGCCCAGGTAGATGTGAGGGTTGAATTCCGAAAGCAAG
>DATKZA010000136.1:0-5079 GCA_035528155.1 Patescibacteria group bacterium
TCTCCGATCTTGAGAACCAAGCCTGTGGGACGGCCCTCTTCGTTCTTGACGGAACTGAAAATGACTTCGATATCGGGACCAACCGAGTTGACGAAATAACGCTCGGCAGAAAGGGGAAAAAGTTCAATCGTTCCCTCGCGGCCACCGTTCAGGTGAAGAAGCAGTCTGGCCTCCCTTCTCTCGACAGTCAATACCAGGCCGGGAGGCCCCTCATACGTTCCAATGCAGGCCTCTATATTTTCCGGGGCCATGGATACGGCTTTTTTTTCCTTGGGATCAATGAACCGCCTCTCTTCCTGTTCTTCCCGCTTCCATTCTGCCCTGAGCCGCACGATATCCCCATCCGCATCAGTGGGAGAAGCAAAAACCCTGGCCAAGCTCTGGGCCTTATTGGCCGCTTCGCAGTTGGGCTTCAGGTTTCCCTCCCGCAAAGGGGCATATACTTCCAGGCTGGATTGGAGAAGCGCTCCACTGCTCAGCCTTTTCATCTCATCCGCGTTCAGGGGGGCTCGGTAGATCATCCAGTCCCGGCACTCCATTTCGGCCGATCTCCCGCCTCCAACCACGAATTGAGCGGGGCGGAGGGTTTCCGAGATTGTCGCATCAGGAATGCCGTCGACATAGATGATAGTTTCATTCTTTAGTCCATGATGAACGATTCCTATCTGGTGCCAAGCTCGGTCTAAAAGGGAGGTCCGGATGACCTTTTCGGTTCTACCAATGGAACGGTAGATCAGGTATCCTTTGGCGGTAATCGACAACTCAGCCTCGGCTCCGTCCAGGCCCCGAACGACACTCAGTAATCCAGTGGCGTGGGGGAAAATATCGAGCACGCAGGTGAAGGAATGGACCGGATCCATCGGGACATGGCTCAACATGCCGGCCTTCAAGCCGGTCTTGCCAAAGGCCGTGAATCCGGGGCCGGTCTCCTTTAGAGGCAGGGGTTTGCCTGCGACCAGGGCCTGGAACAGACTCGGCACGATGGAATGGAAAAGCTCCCGATGACCAAGGTCCGCGGGGTGATCCAGGTCGAAAGCGATCCCGGGGATGAATTGGCCGGCGCCATTGTCCAGGGCTCCCATCAGGTTGATGCTTGGAACATCCCAGGTGCCGATCTCCATGTTCATGTTTTTGATATAGGAATAATGTTCAGCCCGGGTGAAGTTGTCGTTGGGATAGCAAGTTCCCAGCATAGGAATGATGCTGTGTTGCCGGCATTTGCTGATGATCTCGCGCAACCCGTCCTTGAATCCGGCATAAACCTGTTCGGGATCCTTTCCCCACAGGCCGCGGATACCTTCGTTCTCAAGCGACAGGGAAATGATAACAAAATCGGGTTTGAGGGGGATGAGATCCTTATCCAGCCTCGCTAGCACTTTTGCGGTCGTGTCGCCGGGCACCGAGACGTTGACGACCTTGAAACCACGAGATCCGAGAAGACGGCCCAGGCGTTGGCCGAAACCGTTTTCCATGTCGTGCTTCGCTTCCCGGCTGGTCACCCAGCCAGAGGCTACGGACGAGCCCAGCACGGCAATGGTTTTTACTCTGTCTGAAGTTCCCGCTTCGCCTGGCAGGCGGCTTGAGAGTGGAGCAAAAAAAAGAAACCACGCACTGACCAACGCCATCAAAGTTTTTTTCATTTTCATCCTGCACTCCTTAGTTCGTCATGCCAACATCATACAAAATATGAATTAACTCAAGAAAATATTCACAATTCGACTCATGATCACAAGAAGGTTTCCAGACATGCATGTTCACATTATTAATTTACGATCCCAAGGGCTCGCCAGGATAACATTAATCGATAAGCGGTCAATGGGGTCGATGGACGTCAAAACGAAACCGCTAAGCTTTCATAATTGCCGGGCGTGCACTCAGATTAGATGGAAGCTTGTCTGGACGCTATCCACGGGCTTGCAGCCATCTTCCGTGAATTGCACAATCTGTTCCGTCTGGCATCCAACCCGTTCGTTGTCCCACTCCGGAACGGTGTCCACAATCGCCAACTCCATCGCGTAGCTTGAGTTGTATTCCAGCTTGACTTCTCCCCTGCCTGGATAGGGGTCCCGTTCCCATGGGAGACCGATGACAGGACCGGGTTCGTGCAGGAAAAGGCCCAGAGAATGCGAGAAGATTATCGGGGTGGGTATGCCGGCTTTGCGGGCTGAGGAGAGGATGTTCTCCAACAACTGGTTTCCGCTTAGACCCTTCTTGAATTCGTGCATGAATATGTTCTGCAGGCGGTTGTTCGCCGCCAGCAGGTTCTTCAGTCCAGTGGGTGCGTCCGTTTCATCGATTTGCCTGACGTAGGCCAGTTCCTGGTGATCTGTTATGAGACCCAGGTACCTGATCCCCACGTCGCAACCCAGCAGATCTCCCCTGCGGATGATTTGGTCGGAGAGCGGGTGTTTCTTATTGGCTGAATCGCTCCTACAGATGGTAAAGTAAGGCTTGAAGGACTGTTCCAGGCCAAGATCAGAACAGATCTGCCAAAACGTCCAGTTGAGGTCCTCGACTGTGGTGACGCCTGGTGTGATCGAAGCTGGGCTGAAACAATGGGCGATAATCCGGCGCGCGATTGAGGATATGTGCGGGTAAAGGGCCAGTTCCTCATCTGTCAGTGTCATCGCCCAACGGTTGCAGGCAATCTCCGCCGACGTGAGCCGATTGACGTATTTCTCTGGGAGCGTTTGGACAAGTTGGTTATGGAGATTCTTGGTCAGCCCGCCGGTTGCCCAGTTCACGTCGCCGATATTGATGCCGATCCTCCTGGGATCACGCTTCTCGATGATCTCCGAGAGCAGGGACCATTGTTCAGGATGGTTCCCGCCCCTCCAGGGCTTCTCATACAGGTCTGATGTGTCGGTCATCGAAAGATTGATCCGTTCTACCCCGTTCTCTTTGCCCCGGTCAAAAAAGACCAGCATCTGCAACACCTTTGGGAAGGTGTCCATGGGTATCATGGTTCTATACAACGGGTCGAGGTCATCCTCCTGGCAGATAATGAGCCACATATCGATATTCGCCTCCCGGAGGGCGACGGGCAGGATAGTGTCAAGACGCTTGCACAAAATCCCGGTCGTGACTTCGACCTGCTTTCTTACCGGCATTATCTGCGGCAGATTTGGCATAATGCCGATCCGATCATAAATTCCGCTTTGGGCATAGATGTTGCCCTGGAAAATAAAAAAGCAAAAAGCAATAACAAAGAAGTACGGTCCCAGTAACTTTTTCATTGAGGTTCCTCCCTATTATTTGAAAAGGCCTTTTTTTTGCATAATCACGCCAATAAACATAAACCATTCACGCTTCATGGTGGTTGCCTCCCTTGTCGATTCTTAATACCCCAAGCGCTTGAAGAGGTTACATTTTCCCCGACCGCTCGGCGATTCGATCTACCGCCCGGCGATTTCTGCAAAAAGATCCTGAAAATCCTTCGTAACATACCATTGCTTGAAGTTTGCAAAGAGCAAAAACTTTCAGCAAGGAAAATGAAGTATAAAAAAGGAGTCGCCATGAAAAAATTCGTTAGCGAAAAAAAATGTTTATGGATTTGTCTTGGATTATTCATGCTCCTGGATTTGTCTTTCGCAGTCGAAGAAATCGTCGGCTTCGATTCGGGCCGCTGGCAAATGGGGGCTGGAAGCAAGGTCGAGGAATTTCTTGGCCGCCAGGCTCTGACCCTCAGCGGCAGCGCCTTCCTCAAGGACGTCGAGTTCGAGAACGGCGTTGTTGAGGTGGACCTGGCTTTCAAGGAGGGGCAGGTCTTTCCGACCGTCATTTTCCGCCGCCAGGACGACGCCAACTGTGAAGAGTTCTATGTTCGGCCCCACAAGTCCGGACAGCCGGACGCCCTGCAGTACTCGCCGGTTATCAACGGCCTTTCGGCCTGGCAGCTCTATTACGGGGACGGCTACACGAATACCTGGAAGCTCCCGGTCAATACCTGGATCCACATCAAGCTCGAGGTGAAAGGCACGCAGGCCAGGGTGTTCATCGGCGAGGAGAAGAATCCGGCTATGGTCATCCCGGAACTGAAACGCGGCCTTAGCAAGGGCGGCCTGGGCCTGAAAGTGACGGGCCCCAGCGGCCTGGCTTATTTCTCCGATTTCCGCTACCGGCGCGACGATGCGCTGAAGTTCGATTCACCCGTGGAAATCAAGGCTCCCCTGGGCATGATCAGCGAATGGGAGCTGTCGCAGTCATACGCCTACAACCTGGTGGACATGGAGCGCTATCCCGGCCAAGACATGCTGGCTTCAGTTGAATGGAAGAAAGTGAACTCCGAGCCCGGCGGCCTCGTCAATGTCGCGCGCTATGCCAGGAAGGGGCCGGTCATACCCGGTTGCGTCCTGGCCAAAACGACCATCCGCGGCCGCCGGGAACGGCCGCTGGGACTCCAGTTCGGCTACAGCGACGTGGTCAGCGTTTTTTTGAACGGGCGGCCCCTTTTCCGGGGCAACAATCTTTTCCGCTCCCGCGATCCATTTTTTCAGGGACGGGTCGGCCTGTTCGACACGCTTGTCCTGCCCCTGCAAAAAGGAGACAACGAACTCCTGTTCATCCTGGCTGAATCCATGGGCGGCTGGGGGTACATGGCCCGCATGGGCGATGCCGTTTACCGGGACAAGGGACTGCGCCCGCTTTGGACCCTGGCCCACAAGCTCAGCTACCCGGAGACCGTGGTCTATGACCCCGTCCGGGATGTGCTCTACGTCTCCAATTTCTTGAGCGACGGAACGCAATTCATCTCCAGGCTCACCCCCGATGGGGAAATCGACCGCCTGGAATGGCTCGGCGGCCTGGTGCGGCCGACCGGCATGGCCGTTCACCATGACACGCTTTTTGTGGTGGAAAGGGGGAACCTGGTCGAGGTCCACATCCCTTCCGGGCAGATCGCCAACAGGCACCCCGCGCCCGCTCCCGCCTTCCTCAACGACATCGCCGTCGATGACGAAGGGAATGCCTATGTCTCCGACAGCCAGAAAGGGGAAATCCTGAAATTCAGCAACGGCCAATTGTCCAGCTGGAAAAGCGGGCCCGAACTCGGCCAGGTCAACGGCCTCCATTGCCGCGCCG
>DATKZA010000137.1:0-45094 GCA_035528155.1 Patescibacteria group bacterium
GATATCGTCAAAGGGAATCTTGAAAGCGATCTCTATGATTACAATGTTCTTCAATCATTGAATTCATTTCGAAATATTCTAAAGAAGCATGCAAGTGAGTTAAATATAATTTCTTCACAAAAAAGAGCCGACAACTGTAAAATCGGTGGAGAGGAAATCGCAAGAATTGGAGAAATAAAAGTGAAAATTCCTGAATCCAGAACTGTCGCTCTTTCTGGATTTTTTAATCTGATCGAGCACGATCATCGACGCTTTCAATTGAAACTAAATAATGAGCAAAGTGTGGATGGCTATCTGGATCCCAAATTCATCGATATTGAAGATATGCGCCCTCTCTGGGGGAAAAGGGTGACCGTCAAGGGGAAGGCACTTTTCAAGCCTTCCGGCAGAATTTATTCCATTGATGTGCAGAAAGTGAGAGCCTTTGAGGTGGGGGACGAGATATTGGGAAACATCCCTCAAACTCAAGGTCAATTTAAGTTCTCCGAGGAATTCATCCGGAAACAAAACGCCCAGGCGGCATTGAAGAAGGTATGGGGGAAATGGCCGGGAGAGGAGTCGATAGATGAGATTTTGGAAGCCCTCTCTCCAAAAATCAATTGATGGCTAAGTATCTTCTTGATACAGGTATTCTTGCGGGATTTATTCGCGGTTCGGAATACGCGAAATACGCGGAAGGGAAATACCAGTTGTTTGATCCTCGGAACGAAATATTCATTTCGGTAGTCTCGGTCGGAGAGATTCTTTCATTGGCGATTCAATTTGATTGGGGAGATGCGAAAAAAGCCATTCTTAAAAAGACGATCAACGAAATTCCATGGGTCGATATAAACAACGAGGAAGTTCTCAATTGTTATGCGGAAATTGATGCGTTTTGTTTAAACAAGAATAAGGCAAAACCGCTGCCACCAGGAATATCAGCAAAAAAACTTCAAAAGAATGATCTTTGGATTGCTTCTACGGCATCGGTTTTGAATGCGACACTATTAACGATTGATAAAGACTTCGATCTGCTTCAAAATGAATATTTAAATGTGGTTTACATTGATAAATCGCAAAAAATTGAAAATTAGATTTGATGCGGTCCCTGTAATGCTAATTCCTCCGGGCTCAGGGCCAACCTATGTAAGGAAGCACCCGCCTGTCTGCGTGCCTGACTGCGAGCGCTCTCGCTCAGGCAGGCGGACACTCACAGGCAGAAAGGACATCACAGGACTTACCCGCAAAAATATTATATGCGATCTTTCCCAATTGTCAACTTTTCGAGGTCAAAATGGCTAACGAATCGGCAACCATTGTTCAGCGGCTGTGGAACTACTGCAACGTGCTGCGCGACGACGGCGTCTCCTACGGCGATTACGTCGAGCAACTGACCTACCTGCTGTTTTTAAAGATGGCCGACGAGCAGACGCGGCCGCCCTTCAACCGACCTTCAACGATCCCCCGCAGTCTCGACTGGCAGAGCCTTCTGACCAAAGACGGCGATGAGTTGGAAGTGCATTACCGCCATATTCTGGACTTGCTGGGCAAGGAACGGGGCATGCTGGGCGTCATTTTCCGTAAATCGCAGAACCGCATCCAGGACCCGGCCAAGTTGCGGCGGCTGGTCGGGTTGATTAATGACGAGACCTGGCTAGGGCTGGATATCGATGTCAAGGGTGAAATCTACGAGGGGTTGCTGCAAAAGAACGCTGAGGACATCAAGAGCGGCGCCGGCCAATATTTTACTCCCAGAGCTTTGATTCAAGCCATGGTGGAAGTCATGCGCCCCCAGCCGGGAATGACCATCTGCGATCCGGCTTGCGGCACCGGCGGCTTCATCTTGGCAGCCCATGATTATCTGCAGAAGCAGAAGCTGGACATTGAGCAAAAAAAATTCTTGAAGTTTAAGACCTTCAAAGGTTGGGATATTGTAGACAATGTCGCCCGCTTGTGTGTTATGAACCTTTATTTACACGGCATCGGCGGCGAAACTGCCGAGCCAGCTATTGTTGTCGGTGATGCTCTGACTTCTGATCCGGGCGACCGTTATGACCTGGTGTTGACCAATCCTCCTTTCGGTAAAAAGAGCAGCGTCACCATCGTCAATGGTGATGGAAAGGCCGACAAGGAAACCCTTACCTATGAACGTCAGGATTTCTGGGCCACTACTTCGAACAAGCAGTTGAATTTTTTGCAGCACGTAAAAACCCTGCTCAAGATCAATGGCAAAACAGCGATCGTAGTGCCGGACAACGTGCTTTTTGAAGGCGGGGCAGGGGAAACGGTGCGGCGCAAGTTGCTGCACGAATGTGACGTGCACACCCTGCTGCGGCTGCCGACTGGCATTTTCTATGCCCAAGGAGTCAAGGCCAATGTGCTTTTTTTCGAGCGCAAGCCGGCCGGTGAAAAACCATGGACAGAAAAGCTTTGGATCTATGACCTGCGCACCAAC
Source organism: Patescibacteria group bacterium (assembly GCA_035528155.1). Taxonomy (GTDB): domain Bacteria; phylum Acidobacteriota; class Aminicenantia; order UBA2199; family UBA2199; genus UBA2199. The sequence goes on from DATKZA010000137.1 coordinate 2,435, forward strand.
ATTCATTTCACCCTGAAGACCAACTCCCTGAAGTTCGAAGATCTTGCTGATTTTATCGCTTGCTATCATGCCGACAATCGTCAACAGCGAAAAGAAAGTGAGCGCTTCAAGGTCTTCACGTATGATGAGCTTCTGCAGCGCGACAAGGTTAGCCTGGACATATTCTGGCTCAAGGATGAAAGCATTGAAGACTCGGCCAATCTGCCTGATCCGGATGTTTTAGCCAGTGAGATTTCCGAAGATTTGAAAGCAGCCTTAGAACAGTTCGAATCCATTGCCGAAGACTTGAAAAAAGTAAATAATAGAGATTCAAATGGTGATACAAAACAGATGAATGAATTAAAGTGAGCAAATGAAATGGAACAAATCGCACTGATCATTTTCTTAATCACCTACGCCGGAGTAGCGCTGGGCGGCATCCCCGGGCAGGAGTGCCGATTACCGTGTTCTCATTGCTGACAATCATTATTTGGTTGGGATGAACTTGGCGTACTGCATAGGATGGATGACAAGAAAGTAACAAGGTAAAAAAAGTAGGGGAGGGTGCTTGCCCCCGAAGGGGGTAAAACCATCCCGTACATAAAGAAAAATGCATAGTTAGTAGAAAAATTAGCATAGAAGAAGAATTTTTCATGCTAGGTTGAAGAATTTTCTTACTACTGACTACTAACTACCGTCTACTGACTACTTCACCACTTGACAAAATCGCACTCATATAATTTTGATAATTAAAATATTAGGTGGTTGACAAAGACAAAATTTTATTTTATACTATTTTTACAGAAATAAATTCAAATTTAGGAGGTTAAATATGAATTTACAACCTTTGGATGACCGAGTTTTGGTCGAACCGATCGAAGAAGAGGAGAAAGTGGGCTCACTTGTCATTCCTGACACGGCCAAGGAAAAACCCATGATAGGCATCATCAAGGCTATCGGCAATGATGCCGAGCTGGAAGGGAGAAAACCGATGAAAGAACTTATCAAGGTGGGTGACAAGGTCTTGTTCGGCAAATACTCCGGCCAGGAAATCAAGATCGGCGGCAAAAAGCATCTTGTCATTGAACGAAAAGATCTGCTGGCCATCGTCAAGTAAGCGGCCGGCATTACATTAGGCTAAATTCTAAATAGGAGGAAAAATGGCCAAAGAAATCATTTTAGGTGAAGATGCCAGAAAGGCGATCCTTATGGGGATCAACAAACTGGCCGATACCGTGAAGGCGACGCTGGGTCCGCGCGGACGCAACATCATTCTGGAGAAGAAATTCGGTTCGCCGACCATCACCAAGGACGGCGTGACCGTCGCCAAAGAGATCGATCTGAAGGATGCCCAGGAAAACATGGGAGCGCAGATGGTCAAGGAAGTGGCTTCCAAGACCTCGGATGTAGCCGGAGACGGCACCACTACCGCTACGGTACTGGCCCAGAGCATTTACAGCGAAGGTCTGAAGATGGTCGCCGCCGGTGCCAACCCGACCCTGATCAAGAAAGGGATCGATGCCGGCGTGGAACACGTGGTCGCCGATCTGAAAAAAATGAGCCAGAAAGTTTCGGGCAAGATGATCGCCCAGGTCGGCTCCATCTCGGCCAACAATGAGATCTCCATCGGCGAGATCATCGCCGAAGCCATGGACAAGGTCGGCAAGGACGGCGTCATTACCGTGGAAGAAGCCAAGTCGCTGGACACCACCATGGACATGGTCGAAGGCATGCAGTTCGACCGCGGCTACATTTCGGCCTACTTCGTGACCGATTCCGAGAAGATGGTGGTCGAATTGGAAAACCCATACATTCTGCTCAACGAAAAGAAGATCTCCAACCTGCGCGAGATGCTGCCGCTGCTGGAGCAGATCGCCAAGGCGGGCCGGCCGCTGGTGATCGTGGCCGAGGACATCGAAGGCGAGGCGCTGGCCACGCTGGTGTACAACAAGATCCGCGGCCTGCTCAACGTGGTGGCCGTCAAGGCCCCGGGCTTCGGCGACCGTCGCAAGGCCATGCTGGAAGACATCGCCATCCTGACCGGCGGCAAGGTCATCTCCGAGGAGATCGGCGTCAAGCTGGAATCGGTCGAACTGGATTGGCTGGGGTCGGCCAAGAAGGTCACGGTGGACAAGGACAACACCACCATCGTGGAAGGAGGCGGCAAGGATGACGACATCAAGGGTCGCATCAGCCAGATAAAGCGCCAGATCGAGGACACCACGTCCGATTACGATCGCGAGAAGCTGCAGGAACGGCTGGCCAAGCTGTCCGGCGGCGTGGCCGTGATCAAAGTTGGCGCGGCTACCGAGACCGAGATGAAGGAGAAGAAGGCCCGGGTCGAGGACGCCATGCACGCCACCAAGGCGGCTGTCGAAGAGGGGATCGTCCCCGGCGGCGGCGTGGCCCTGCTGAAGGCCGCCCAGAACCTGAAGAAATTGAAGCCCGGCGGTGACATGCAGTTCGGCATCGACATCCTGACCAAGGCCCTGGAAATGCCGCTGAAGCAGATCGTCAACAACGCCGGCTTCGAAGGCTCGATCATTGTGGAGAAGGTCCGCAGTTCACGCAACAAGAACTACGGCTTCGACGCCCTGAACGAAAAGTTCACCGACATGATCGCGGCCGGGATCATCGATCCCACCAAAGTGGTGCGCATCGCTTTGCAGAATGCGGCATCGGTCGCCGGCCTGCTGCTGACCACTCAGGGGCTGGTTTGCGAGATCAAGGAAGAGAAGGAAAGTATGCCGGCCATGCCTCCTGGCGGCGGCATGTATTGATCTGATAGCGTATTTGCAGAAAAGGGGTCCCGGGTGCGGGGCCCCTTTTTTTTTGCTTATTATTCCAGGCGTTATATAATACATTTATATATAGCCCTGTGGAGCAATGATGAAAATAGCGGCTGTTTCCCCAATTCCCTACATTAGCTGCGGTTGGCTGCTGCTGGCGCTGCCCTTCCTGGCTTATGGCGAATCCCTGACCTACCGCGAGGTTGAGGGCGCGAGCATTGTGACCCACATCCTTGCCGTCACTTCGGCGCCACCGGGCTACCGTGTTGAACTGGCAAGCAGCCGCTCCGGCGGCGGCATGGTCCGCCAGACTTTCCTGACCGCTACCGACCGCTCTACCCTGGCCTGGACCTTCAGCGATCCCGAACGGCAAATGGAATGGAGCGCCGAACTTCGGGGCGACGCTGTCATTTTATCCGGTTTGACCGGCAGCCGCAAGATTGAAAAAAAATTCAAGGTCGGCGACTTGCCCTGGAACCAACTGTTCCAGATTGGACTTGAGCCGTTTGCCGTTTCCGCAAGCCGCGGCCTGAAATTCTGCTCCATCGGCACCCAGGGCCCCGGTGAAATGAAGATGGGCAAATTCACTGTCTCGCGCCAGGGTGGAGAAAAGATCAAAAGCGGGGGAAAGGAGATCGCCGCCGTGCGGCTGCGCGTCTCCTTGAGCGGCCTGCTCTCGATCTTCTGGCACGGAGATTACTGGTACCGGCAGAGCGACGGCCGTTTCCTGCGCTTTCGCGGCAAGAACAGGCCTGGCGGCCCCGTGGCTGTTTCGGAACTGGTTGAGGAGCAGGGTGATGGGGCTTATTAAAAAAATATCTTCGCCACTCGCTTTCCTGGCACTGCTTTGCCTGGGGACGGCAATGATGCCGGCGCCGCCCGCACCGCCAATAGTCGAAGTCGTCAGCTGCGTGCCCCTGGAAACGAATATCTCCCGCGCCGGCACGCGCGATGCCGCCCTGGTTTGGCTGGAGATGATACAAGGCGCCCGGCGTTCCATTGATATGGCCGAGTTCTACCTTTCCGGAAAAAAAGGTCAAGCGCTGGATCCGCTGATCGAAGCCCTATTGGCTGCCGGCCGGCGCGGAGTGAGGGTGCGAATCCTGAGCGATGCCGCCATGGCCTCTACCTACCCGGAGACGCTGAAGCGTTTCCGCACCCGGCCGAACATCCTGACCAGGTTGTTCGATTGGAAAAAACTGACCGGCGGCATCCTGCACGCCAAATATTTCATTGTCGACGACCGGGAAGTGTTTATCGGCAGCCAGAATTTTGACTGGCGCTCGCTGATGCATATCCAAGAGACGGGCCTGCGCATCCGCGCTCCGCTTTTCGCCTTGGCCCTGCGACGCATCTTCGAAGCCGATTGGCAGTTCAGCGGCGGCGACAAAGCCGCCTATCGGAAGCTGGCGGCCATGCCGCCGTTGCACTTCGGCGCCGATGCGGTTCTGGTAGCCAGCCCGCAGCGATTCAATCCCCCCGGCGTCAACGACGCCCTGGCCGAGCTGGTCGCCTTGATCGGGGGCGCTCGCCGGCGCGTCACTGTGCAGCTGCTCTCCTACAGCCTGGAAAGGGGAGGCGGCCGGAAGAAGTTCACCTCGATCGACCAGGCGTTGCGCCGGGCGGCCCGGCGCGGTGTGCGCGTCCAGGTGCTGGTCTCCGACTGGAACCTGCGTGCGCCCCAGGTCGCCGGCCTGCGGGAACTGGCCCGGGTGCCGAATATCGAGGTCAAGTTTGCCGTCATCCCCCCGTTTCCCGGCGGCTTCATCCCCTACGCCCGCGTCATCCACTCCAAGGTCATGCGCATCGACGACGAACTCTCCTGGGTAGGCACGAGCAATTGGGGCCATGATTATTTTTTCCGGTCGCGCAACGTCGAGGTTGTTTTGCGCCTTCCGCAAGTGGCCCGCGTCCTGGACGATATCTTCCTCTCCCTGTGGAACGGCCCCTATGTGACGCGCCTGGAGCCGGACAAGAAGTACCAGCCTCCCAGGATCAAGTAGATTGCAGGACTCACTAATTACCAATCACTCCTGATGTTGACGCCGGCGGCCCAATCCTATACAATAGCGTTTCATCCCATCAGGAGGAAAAAAAATGGCACGCATCGAACCTTTCCGCGGACTGAGGCCGAGCCGGGATCTGGCCGAAAAGATCGCCGCCCCGCCCTACGATGTCCTCAGTTCCGAAGAGGCCAGGGAATTGGCCAAGGGCAATCCCTATTCTTTCCTGCATGTGGGCAAACCGGAGATCGACCTGCCGCCCGGGACCGATTTGTACGATGACGCTGTTTACGCCAAGGGCAAGGAAAACTTCGACCGCTTCATCAGCGAAAAAATATTGCTCCAGGACGAGAAAAAATGTTTTTACATTTACAAGCAGATCTGGGGCGAGCATACGCAGATCGGCCTGGTGGCCGGGGCTTCCTGCCAGGATTATCAGGACGACGTGATCAAGAAGCATGAGCTGACCCGCGAGGACAAGGAAAAGGACCGCCAGCGCCACATCGAAACCCTGGACGCCCAGACCGGACCGGTCTTCCTGACCTACAAGCAACGGGAGAGCATCGACCGCCTGATCGACCGGGGCATGCAAAAGAAAGCGGATGTTGATATTTCGACCTTCGACGGCGTGCGCCACATCTTTTTCATGGTCGACGACAACAGCCTGATCGCGGCCCTTCAAGATGAATTCAAACGCCTCGACGTACTCTATGTCGCCGACGGCCACCACCGTTCGGCCGCGGCCACCAAGATCAAGGTCAAGCGCCAGAACGCCAATCCAGCCCACACGGGCGACGAGGAATACAATTTTTTCCTGGCCGTCATTTTTCCCCACAAGCAGATGAAAATCCTGCCCTACAACCGCCTGGTCCGCGACCTGAACGGCATGTGCAAGGCCGAGTTTTTCGGCTCGATCGCCGACCGTTTCGAATACGATGATGCGGGATTGAAAGTGCCGGCTGTGCCGCAGTCGTTCTGCCTTTACATCGAGGGCAAGTGGTACCGGCTGCGAGCCAAGCCCGAAACCTTTGCCGCGGGCGATGCCGTCGCCTCGCTCGATGTCTCCATTCTGCAGAACAACCTCCTCGACCCGATCCTGGGCATAAAAAACCCGCGCACCGACAAACGCATTGATTTCGTCGGTGGTATCCGCGGCACGGCCGAACTGGAAAAAAAGGTGGACAGCGGCAAGTTCAAGGTCGCCTTTTCGCTTGCGCCCACCACCATCGAACAGCTCTTTGCCGTGGCCGACGCCGGCAAGATCATGCCGCCCAAATCGACCTGGTTCGAACCCAAGTTGAAAGACGGCCTGGTCTCACACCTGCTCGATTAAGGGAGGAAACATGTCTGTTCTGGACGGCAAAGCGGTGGCCGAAAAGATCCAGGGGGAACTCGGCACCGAGATTGAAAAACTGAAAGGGGAGGGCGGAATGGTCCCGGGCCTCACCGTGATCATGGCCGGAGACGATCCCGCTTCGCACGCTTATGTGAACTCGAAGAGCAAGCTGGCCGAGAAAATGGGCATTCGCTCCAAGCTGGTCAAACTCCCGGAAACCGCGACGGCAGAAGAAGTCATCCAAACCGTCGAGGCGGCCAATTCCGATCCGCTGGTCCACGCCATTCTGGTGCAGATGCCCCTGCCCAAGCATCTCGATCACTGGAAAATACTTGACCGCATATTGCCGGAAAAAGACGTCGACTGTTTCCACCCAACCAACCAGGGATTGATCCTGCAGAATCGCAGCCGCATTTTTCCCTGCACCCCCTGCGGTGTGATGAAGATCCTCGACCACTACGGCCTTGATCCGGCCGGCCTCAACGCCGTTGTGGCAGGCCGCAGTTTCCTGGTGGGCAAGCCCATGGCCGCCATGCTCTCCAACCGCAACGCCACGGTAACCCTGTGCCACTCGCGCACCGTCAACCTGGAAGGGATCGTGCGCGAGGCGGACCTGGTCGTGGCCGCGGTCGGCAAGCCTGCATTCATCACCGCCAAGATGGTCAAGCCTGGAGCGATCCTGATCGACGTGGGCATCAACCGCATCGATAAGGAGGAGGATTTTACCAATTTTTGCCCCCCCTCCCGTTACGAGGTTTTCAAGAAAAAAGGTTACCTCCTCATTGGCGACATCCATTTCCAGGCCTTTGCCAAGGCCGGTCATTATACCCCGGTGCCCGGAGGGGTGGGGCCGTTGACCGTGACCATGCTGATGAGCAATACCGTCGAGCTCTACAAACGACAGACCGGACTTTCGTGATGAGTGACCGAGCTGCCAGGACTCAGTGATAAGTGATGAGAAAGAAAAAGAAAAATTTAAAAGAATCGTGCCATTGCGGTTTCTCATTACTCATCACTCATCACGCATCACTTATAACGAACCATGCCTGAAACGATCTTAATCACGGGTGCTTCGGGCCTCTTGGGTCGGGCCCTGGTCGCCAGGTTTGCCCAAGAGGACTTTCAGGTGCTGGCCCACTGCCGCCTGCGCCCGGGAAAGGAAGCGGACAATGTGCATTGGCTGGCCGGCGATTTCTCCACGGCAGAGAGTATCGCGGATTTTTTAATAGAACACGAAAAAAGACTCAAAAAGTGCCGCTACCTGATCAATAATTACGGCCCGATCACCCTGCGGCCAACGGTCGACGTGAAAGGAAAGGACCTGCTGGCCGACTTTCTGCAGCAGGTGGTGCCCACGGTCGACATCAGCCGTTTTTTGATCGCCCGCGCTCCCCTGCAGGCCATGCTGAACATCGGTTTTGAATACACTGGCGAGATTCGCGCCTATCAGAAGATCCTTGGTTATGCCATGGCCAAGAACGCCCTGCTGCTGCTCACCCGTTCCTGGGCCGCCGCTTATCCCGACGTATGCTGCAACCTGTTTTCTCCTCCCAGCTTGGAAAAGGCCGAAGTCCTGCCCAAGCAGGCGCATATCGTGGCTCCGGAATTGGTGGCCGAACGCATTTTTCGTATTATGGCCCGCCGCAGCTCCGGGTTTCATTACCGCTACACCGACCCGCCTGCGGCGGCGAAGAGCCAGTAAGGCGGATCGATGGATAAAAAAAAGAAACTTCTCCGCTACGGTCGGATCCGCACGCAGTTATCCGCGCTGCTGGCTAAGACACCGGACCTGCAGGCGCAAATGGCCACGGTCGCCGCCCTGCTCTACCATAAGTTCGACCACTATTTCTGGTGCGGCTTTTATCGCCTGCTGGACGACGACCTGGTCGTCGGGCCCTACCAGGGCCCCCTGGCCTGCCAGGTGCTGGCCAAAAATAAGGGAGTATGCTGGGAAGCCGTCAAACGCGGCGAGACGATTATTGTTGCCGACGTGCGCCTGTTTCCCGGCCATATCGCCTGCGACCCGCGTTCGCTGTCGGAGATCGTCGTCCCGGTCCGGGACGAAAAAGGAGCGATCGTCGCCGTTCTGGACGTGGACAGCGACAAGCTGGCGCAGTTCGATGAAGCCGACGCCGCTGGCTTGCAGGAAATCGCCGCCCTGCTCAATTGCAAGAGATGAAAGGCGGAGGAGAAAGAAATCGGCCGCCTTTAAACTTTAACCTTATTCCTTTATACTTTTCGTAGCCGCACGGCTCGCAGGGCGGCTGCTTTTCAGATTTTTAATTTTTTCTCTAAACGCCGCCGTGTGCCTCGACCGTATTAGCGCTGAATGATCATGGATGAAAACGCTTGCATAGAAAAGGTCCTGCTCGGCGATGCGGCCGCCTATGAGTTCCTGGTCGGCAAGTATCAATCGCGGCTGGTGGCCTTCCTTTGGAATTTGCTGGGCTGCGGCGAAGACGCGCGCGATGCCGCGCAAGAGGTTTTCATCAAGGCCTATTTTCATTTGGGTGAGTTCGACCGCTCGCGAAGTTTTAAATCCTGGCTGTTTGCCATCGCCTACAATCGCGGCATTGACCTGCTGCGTAAAAGACGGAATTTTCTCCGCTTCCGGCAACAGGAAACAGCCGGGGGCCGGGAGCTGGCGGCCGCTGCCGGTGGTGGCAGCATTGAAGAATCGCCTTTATGGCGACCGTTGCTGCGAAAAAACACCGCCCAGGAAAGGGCGGTGCTGGCGTTGAGGTACAACGAAGACTGTTCTGCAAATGAGATCGCGGCCGCACTGGGCTGTTCGGCCTCCACAGTGCGCGTGCACCTGCTCAATGCCAGGAGAAAACTGAAAAAAGAGCTGCAGGCCACCGGTCACACTGCCGGTTTGAAAGCGCCAGCGGCCAAGGAGACACCATGACCTGTGCCAGGTTTGAATTGTTGTGCCGCGCCGTTCCTTTTGCCGGCTTGCGGCTGCTCCTCTGCCGCCGGCACATTGAGCGCTGCCCGCGCTGCCGCCAGGCCGATGCCGAAGCCTGGGCATTGCCGCCGATCCTGGTCACTCCTGGACATCTCCCTGCCGGTCTTGACCTGTGGCCCGGAGTGCGGGAAGGGATCATCAGTCGCCGCGCTCCCGGGACCGGCCCCGAAATCGTGCCGCTACCGTCGAAACGGACCTGGCGCCGTGCCTTGGTTGCGGCCGCGGCCCTGCTGCTGCTTGCCGTCGGCACCTGGATCGCGGTTAACCAGAAGCATGTTGGACAGGGGCCCGGTCCGGCCGCTGATCATCCTCCTGCGCAGACCCGGCTATTGTCGGCGAAAATCGGGGATCGGCCGGCCCGCGTTTTCCAGATCCAGAGCCGGAACCCCGACCGTTCCATTTTTTGGATTGCAAAAGACAACAAAAGGAGTTAAAAATGAAAAAAAGAATATTTTCATATTTTATATTGATCTGTTCATTTGTCCTGTTGCCGCTGCCGGCAGAGACCCCGGGTGACATTTTGCTGCAGCTGCGCTTTTATGAAGGTGTCCGCGGCCCGAAGCCGGCCGAAGCGCGGGTTGTCACAGCCTACACTTTGCGCCCATTATTCATTGGCAACTTCACAACCTGGAAAGGACTTCAGGATGAGGAAGTCGAGCTGAAAAGGGTCTTCAACCTGAAGGACCTGGCCGCCCTGGTCCAGACCCAATGGAGTTGGGAGCGCGACAAGACCGAAAAGCGCTTCCAGATGGTGGTGCTCAATGGCCACGAATTTTTGCTTCAGATCGTCAAGCAGCCGGCTGCTGACGCGTTCCGCGTGCAGGTCATCGATCAGGGGGCGAAGGAGAAGCCGGCGCTCCTCGACAGCGAGATCGTTTTGCCGGCCGGGAAGGTTTCGGTCTTCGGCTTCGAGGATTCACTCTCCCAGCCTTATTTCCTGGCCGTACAGCGTCAGCCCGAAGCCGCTGCGATCAAGGGAAGCGATTTGCAGATGGTCCCAATCCCAGAAACCAGGCCGGTCCCCAAACTCTTGAAAAAAGTCGATCCAGTCTATCCCGAAAAAATGCTGCAAAGCGGCAAGACGGCTAGTGTCACCCTGGAGATCGGGGTGAACGAGGGAGGAAAGGTGTGGAGCGTCAAGGCCTTCAGCAGAGAAAGCGAATTCGTCAAGGCTGCCGTGGATGCCATAACGCAGTGGACGGTCGAGCCGCTGGTCGTCGACGGCAAGGCGCAGCCCCAAACCTTTACCTTCACCGTGAATTTTCTGCGCGGAGGCGTGGCATTGGATTTTTCCGGCCAGAAGCCCCTGAATGCCAGTGAGGAAGCTCTTTACCGCAAGATCCGCGGCTTGTGCGAGCCGCGCCTCGGCCAGAAGTACAAGGCGCAGAAGATCACCCTGCGCTTCCAGGAAGAGCCTGTGGCCATCGCCGCGCAGATTCTGACCAAGGTATGCGGCATTCCTGTCCAGGCCGATCCCGTGCTCCGGGAAAAAATGAATTGCAATCTGCGGGACATGCCCTGGGACCAGGCCATGGCCCGTCTCCTGGACATGCATGGGCTCGACATCGCTGCCGCCGGCAACGGGTTGAATATCCTGTCCCAATTTCAACTCATTTGGCCCACGGCGGGCTATATATGGTCGCGCTCGGAAAAACGTCCCGACGGTACGATCGCCGCCCTTGTCCGCAAGACCGGCAAGATGTACTATCTGTCGTCGGGCTTCGGCAAGAGACTCAACCCTTACACCAAGAAGGAAGAGTTCCACCCCGGCATCGACATCCTCGCCAAGAAAGGGGCGCCGGTGCTCAGCGCCGCTTCCGGCACGGTGACGGCCAGCGAGTTCAACGAGCAGGACGGCAACCGCATCGTGATCGACCACGGCAACGGCTATACCAGCGCCTACCACCACCTCGATTCGCGCGAAGTGAAAGTCGGTGATAATGTGACCAAGGGGCAGTTGATCGGCAAGGTCGGCTCGAGCGGAGTCAGTACAGGGCCGCACCTCCACTTCGAGATCCGCTGCGACAACGATCCGCGCAACCCCTTTGATTTCATCGGCCCGGCGGGGAAATAAAAGACAGTGTGGGACGCGGCGCGACATGTGCCCGCCAGGGGACGTGCCCCGGGTTGCCGGGGAAAAAAAACATTTATTGGGTCTCCACCAAAATTATCGCTGGGTGGAAACCGAAAAAGTGAAATGAAAGGAGAAGTAAAATGAAAAAAGTAATTCTTATCAGTGTTTTGTTGGCGATTTTTTTCGTTTCCGTTTATGCGCAGCAAGATTATTTACCAAAACCCATGGGGGCGGATCCCGGTCAGAGCCTCCACGATATAAAACCGGAAAAGGGCACCTGGAATTTCAATCAACGGAAAGTCTGGGAAATTGACAAAGCCGGGAATGAAGCTTTCGGCAGGCCGGGCGAGCCGAGGATCGGAAATAAAGGGTTTCTTTATTTGCGGGATTTCGATAAAAAGTTCAGTTACATCTTTGATGCCAAAGGAGAATTACTGAAGAAATTCGCATACGAAGGCGAGAACAAGGACGTAGCAAAGTATATTAATTGCTTCACATTCGGGGAAAATGTCGTAATCGGGGCAATGGATAAACTTCATTTTTACACAAGTGCTGGTGAATTAATAAAATCAGTGCCCAATAATATTTTTATGCGTTTTCCACTGGCTTTTATGAACAAATCAGAGTACCTGGTCGCCCCTGGAGCCTTATCGGGATTACCGGCAGGAACGGCAGAAATTACTAAAGTAAATCTGGAAAGCGGAAAAGATGAAAAGTTTGCCGTAATAAAATTAAGTGAAGAAGAGAAGTCCCTTCCACCCGGAGGTGTAATTGTTGGACTGATTCCTCAGGTATTGGCAACCTACGATGATAAAAATGAAAAAATCTATTTTTGCAAAAATAGTGAATACAAAATTTTTGTGGCTGATGCGGATGGAAAAATCCTAAATCGTTTCGGCAGAGAACCGGAACGCATCAATGTATCTCTTGATGCGCGCAAAGAGCATCTACGCTTTTTCTTAAAAGATATGCCTGATGAAAGAATAACAAGCATCGCCAAAGAACTTCCCGGGAAATTGGCGTATTTCCATCATATTCAGATTAACGATGGTTTTTTATACATTTTCAGGATGACCGAATTCAGCACAAAGTTAACCAAGCAAGTAATAGATATTTATTCCCTGGATGGAGAATTTCTCTATACCGGCACAATTCAATTTGAAAACGGATTATCATTGAAAAATGCAAATGGTGTTCAGATCAGGGGGAATGGTCTATATGCATTATTGGCGGATGAAAATGGAAAAAGCAGGATAGTGAAATATAAAATTGATATTCCCATGAAACGTTGAAAAGTTGGAGCGAAAGAAATAACCTGTCGGCGCAACGCCTTCGATATCAGCGGACCGCCGGGGAAGCAGGTCGATTCCTCTAGATCACCCGGAGTATCAGAATGATGATGTAGGGGAGTGGGTTTGCCCTCTTGGGGTACAATCCTCCCGCATGGATCGGCATGTTTGTGCAGGGGCTTGATTCATCAAGCCCCCAAGTTTCCGTTATTGCTGTTCCCGTCCACGTTATGCCATGCACCAAACCCTGCTTTTGCACTCGATCTATCCTTGACATCGGGATGCGCTTTGGGCAATATGGAAAAGTTCATGCCAAAAAAGGTTGGAGTACTGGAGGTGGCGTCATGAATGGACGGATACGTGCAGGACTGTTCGCGGCGAGTATCTTTTTTTCGATAGGAACCATATGCAGCGGCGTTGAATCGCGGAGCGCCACGCAAAAGGGAAAAACCCTGGCCGCAGAGCTGGCCGCCGGGATGGAATTCCGCGCCATCGGCCCGGCGCTGTCGTCGGGGCGGATCAGCGACGTGGTCATCCATCCGCGCCGGCGCGCCACCTGGTATGTGGCCGCCGCTTCGGGCGGGGTCTGGAAAACCGAAGACGCCGGCTCTACCTGGAATTCCATTTTCGACCATGAAAGTTCCTATTCCATCGGCTGCCTGGCCGTCGACCCGCTCCAACCCGAAGTGGTCTGGGTGGGGACGGGCGAAAATGTCTCCGGCCGCCACGTGGGCTTCGGCGACGGAGTATACAAAAGCCTGGACAACGGCAGGACCTGGAAGAACATGGGATTGAAAAAAACAGAGCACATCGGAAAAATACTCCTCGATCCGCGCGCCGGCAACGTGGTCTATGTCGCCGCCGAAGGCCCGCTCTGGGCTGAGGGCGGGGAGCGCGGTGTTTTCAAGAGCAACGACGGCGGTATTACCTGGCAGCCCTCACTGCAGATCAGCCGGGACACCGGCGTCTGTGATCTCGCCATGGAACCCGGCAATCCCGAGGTCCTCTACGCCGCGGCCTATCAGCGCCGGCGCAGTGTGGCCGCTTTCATGGCCGGCGGCCCCGAAGGCGGGATCTACAAGAGCGAGAACGGCGGTCGCACCTGGCGCAAGCTGGCCGGCGGACTGCCCGGCGGCGATGTCGGCCGCATCGGGCTGGCCATATCGCCGCAGCAGCCCAACGTCGTCTACGCCACCATCGAGGCCGCTGCCGGCGAACAGGGCTTTTATCGCTCCTGCGACCGCGGCGAAAGCTGGGAAAAGCGCAGCACCTACCTGAGCAACGGCACCGGCCCCCATTATTACCAGGAGATCTATGCCGACCCGCACCGCTTCGACCGCGTCTACCAGAACGATGTTTGGCTGCATGTCAGCGACGATGGCGGCAAGACCTTCCGCGAAGTCGAGGGCAAGAGCAAGCATTCCGACAACCACGCCCTGGCCTTCGATCCCCGCGAGCCCGGTTACCTGCTGGCCGGCTGCGACGGCGGCCTCTACGAATCATGGAACGGCGGCCGCACCTGGCGCTATTTCGCCAACATGCCCCTGACCCAGTTCTACAAGGTCGCCCTGGACAATGCCCTGCCTTTTTACAACATCCACGGCGGCACCCAGGACAACGGCACCCAGAGCGGTCCGGCGCGCACCGCCAACAGCAACGGCATCCTCCCCGGCGACTGGCGCTTCACCCTGGGCGCCGACGGCTATTCCTGCGCCGTCGATCCCGCCGACCCGGACACGGTCTATGCTTCCTGGCAGGTCGGCAGCCTGGTCCGCTGCGACCGCAAGAGCGGCGAAACGATCGCCATCCAGCCCCAGGTCGAAGCCGCCGCCCCGCCCCAGCGCTGGAACTGGGACTCACCGCTGCTGGTCAGCCCCCACGCCGCGAAGCGGCTTTATTATGCTTCGCAGTTCCTCTTTCGCAGCGATGACCGCGGCGACAGCTGGCAGCGCCTCAGCCCCGACCTGACCAAAGGGGTCTTCCGCCTGGAACAGCCGATCATGGGCAGGAGGTGGAGCGCCGACGCCTTGTGGGACCACGATGCCATGTCCTATTTCGGCAGCGTCACGGCACTGTCCGAGTCGCCGCTGGTCGAGGGCCTGATCTATGCCGGGACCGACGACGGCCTGATCCAGGTCAGCGAGGACGGCGGCGGGAACTGGCGCCGCATCGACAGGCTGCCGGGGGTCCCGTCCGGATTCTTCGTCAATGACATCAAGGCCTGCCGCCACGACAGGGATACCGTTTTCGCGGCCGTGGACAACCACAAGGCAGGCGATTTCAAGCCCTACCTGCTGAAAAGCTCCGACCGCGGCCGCACCTGGACCTCCTTGGCCGCCGACCTGCCCGATCGCCATTTGCTGTGGTCCATCGCCCAGGACGCGGCCCGGCCCGGCCTGCTGTTTGTGGGCAGCGAATTCGGCGTCTTTTTCACCCTGGATGGGGGAGGCCATTGGCACAAGTTCAATCGACTGCCCACTGTCTCCTTCCGGGATATCGAGGTCCAGGACCGTGAGTGCGACCTGGTGGCTTCTTCCTTCGGCCGCGGTATTTTCATCCTAGACGATTATTCGCCTCTGCGCCATACCGGCGCGACCGCCGACGGGAGCCAGGCAACCTTGTTCGCGCCGCGCCGGGCCCTGAGCTACATACCGGCCCAACCGCTCAACCTGGCCGGGAAAGGTTTCCAGGGCGATGACCTGTACCTGGCCCCCAATCCTCCCTTTGGTGCCGTTTTCACTTATTTTCTGCCCGATTCCCTGAAATCATCGAAAAAACTGCGGCTGGAAAAGGAAAAGGAACTTCGCCGGCAAGGGATTGATATCCCTTTTCCCGGCTGGGAGACGCTGCGCCGTGAAGACGACGAAGAAGAGCCGGTCCTGCTGCTCACCGTTCGTGATCTCGACGGCAACGTGGTGCGGCGCCTGAAAGGCCCGAACAACGCAGGCGTTCATTTCGTCGCCTGGGACCTGCGCTATCCCGATGTCGAGCCGGTTCGTTTGCAGGAAGAAGCGGGCTTGGATCCGTGGGATAGCAGCCCGCGCGGACCGCTGGTGGTGCCCGGGACGTTCCGTGTCACCCTGGAAAAGGCGTTCAACGGAGCTGTCACGCAACTGAGTGAGGCTCAGGAGTGCAAGGTGGAGTCGCTCGGCCTGGCGGCGCTGCGTGCCGAAGAACGGCAAGAGGTCCTGGCTTTCCAACAAAAAGCGGGCCGGCTGCAGCGTGCCATGATCGGCGCCGGCGCGGCGTTGGACGAAGCACTGAAGCGGCTGGAGTTCATCAAAAAAGCGATCATGGAAGCTCCCGGGGCCGATTCAGGCTGGGGCCTGGAAGCGCGCCGGCTGGAGGGACAGCTGCGGCAGTTTCGCAGCGAGCTCATCTGGGACCGTACTCTGGGCAAAAGGAGCGAACCGCAGCGCCCATCGCTGCTGCAGCGCCTTGACGCCCAGCTTGGTTCCACCTCGGTCATCCGTGCCGGCAACCGCGGGAATTACGGATTGGTCGCTGCCACCTTCAGCGGCTTGCTGGAAAAAATGCGCCTGGCCATTGACGTCGAACTGCGGCGGCTGGAGGCGAAACTGGATGCGGCCGGCGTGCCCTGGACCCCGGGACGCGAAGTGCCAAGGTGGGAAGAAGAAAGGTGAAGCCTAAAAGAAATATTTCGTGACGCCTAACGCCGCTTTTTCCTTTAACTCTTCAACACTTCAACGAATTTTACCTCGGCCGCTTTTGCCAAATCGCATCCTGGATACTGCTCCGCGAACTGCTGCAACCGGTAATGCGCCGCCTCTAGCATGTTGTTTTCGGCCAGCAGCAGGACCAGCTGGTAGAAGGCGCGCTGGCGCGTGTCGTCGCTCGTTGATGGCTCGTTGATGACCATCTCAAGCGAGCGCGCCGCCGGTTCATGGTCGCCCTGGTGGTAGAAGATCCCGGCCAAACGGTACTGCAGGTCGGGTTCGAGCATACGGTTATAGGTGTCCATGTATTCCTTGTATATCTCGGCGGCCTGTCCGGGGTCGGAGCGCAGTTTCAAATGGATGGCCTTCTGGAAAAGCTCACGGCCCTCGGGTTTGCGGGTGGCGGCCAGCAGCCGGGCCATTCCCAGCAGGGCGGCCTCGTTCTCCGGGTTGAGCTCCAGGGCGGCCCGCAACGCGCTTTCCCCATCCTGGCGCAAGAAGGTGTTTTCCAAGGCCTGCAGGCCGACCTCGGTGTACTTCTCCTCGGCGGCGGCCCCATGCAGCTTCAGCCTTGCGGCTATGGCCATGCCGGCTACCATGCTGCCGACGTGAATCCAGTAAGCGATGACCGAGGCATTTCCAGCCAGCTGCCTGATGCCGCTGCGGATGTCCAGCAGGAAGAACAATCCCAGCAGCAGCAGGGAATTGACCTTGAGCTTGATATTGACCAGGCCGAACAGCGGCAGGGGAACGATCAGTTTCTTGAAATAGCAGCGGACCATGAACACGCCCGTGATGCCGGCGATGGCGCCTGAGGCTCCCAGGGCGTGGAAGGTTTCTGATAAAAAAACGCGGAAGATGACTACTGAAGCCAGGCTGCCCAGCAGTCCGGTGAAGAAGTAAAGGAAAAGAAATTTTCCCGATCCCACCCTCTCCTCAACCGCGGGCCCGAAAGCCCAGAAAACGATCATGTTACCCCAGAGGTGGCCGGCGCCGGCGTGCAGGAACATGCTGGAAAACGGGCTGAGCAATATGTTCCACCAGGTGACGCGCAGGGGCAGGAATGAAAAGTTGGCGGCGATGAATTCAATGCCGGCAGCGCTGCTGAGCCTGAGCAGGTAAAATATCAGGATATTGAGCAGGATCAGCAGGACGGTGGCTTTGGGAATGAAGAATTTTTTGCCGCCTTCGGTGTAGGCAATGGGTATGAAGGTGATGTGCTCCTTCAGGATGTCGAGCACTCGATCGCCGCTATGGATCGACTTGAACCAGACGTAGCTGAAAAAGAAAAAGGGCGAGAAAAGCAGGAAGAACCTGGACATGACGTAAAGTTCGCTGCGGAAAAAATAAATGGCCAGGATCAGCGCCGCCGCTTTGAGGAAATGGATTTTTTCTTCTCTGCCGAATGCAGACCGGACGTAGGGTTTGGCTTCAGGTGTCAATGGCATTTCTCCGTTTATAGCGACAGGTTGTTGGCGTGTTCATAAGGGGCCATTGTAGCAAAAAGCGGAGGAGTAGGCGAGGGGATGGGGCAGGAATCGGTGCCCGGTGTAGGGTAGTCGGTAAACGTTAGAAGAGAAAGAAAAAAAATAAAATATGAAGTATAAATTAAGAAAAAGAAATATAACGGGACCGGCCGCGGCCGGCCCCGTTTGGAATCAATCCTGTGTTCGCTCTATTGCACCGCATTCAAGGCGTTGACGCGGCCCTTGCCCGAATAGGGGTCGGCCCCGGGCTTGAGTATGTCGTCGGCGCTTTGCTGGATCCGGCGCTTCAGCTCTGCCGGGGACATCTTGCCGTACTTGCCCACGATCAGGGCTGCCACTCCGGAAACATGGGGGGCGGCCATCGAGGTGCCGTCTGCAAAAGAGTAATAGTGACTGTTACCGACCTTGTAGCTCGGGCTGATGATCATGTCGAAGTACCATGGAATGGGTGTCATCAGCGGGAAGCGCGTGTCGTCGCCCCCGGGCGCCGCCACGTTGACAACCGATTGGCCGTAATTGGTGTAGGACGCGGCCCGGTCGAAATCCTGCAGAGCGACCGGGCCGGTGGCGGCAACGGCCATGCCGTTGCCGGATTGGGCGGGTATGGACCAAATGTTGCTGTTGAGGTTCACGCCCTCGTTGCCCGCGGCGCTGACGCACAGGGTGCCCGCGGCCGTGGCATGGTTGATGGCGCGGTTGAGCGCAGCAATCAGCGAGCCCAATCCGCCGCCGCCGGCGTTGTTGCGGTAGAAGGTCGCGCCCAGGCTCATGTTGATCACGTCGGCTTGCACTTCGGGACCAGAAGCGTACATGATGCCGGCGATGATCCACGAGAACGCCCCGCTGCCGTCGGTGCTGCGCAGCACCTTGACGGCCACGATCTCGGCCTGGGGAGCGACGCCCTGGACGCCCGTGTCGTTGATCGGAGCGGCGATGATGCCGGCAACGTGGGTGCCATGGTTGAAGCCGGGAACGATCGGGTCAATGCCGGGTTCGGTCGGCACGAATGACTTGCTGAGCTCCAGGTTGAGATTGGCGGCGATATCGACGTGTGTGCTGGTGATACCGCTGTCGAGGACCGCTACCCGCGCCCGCTTCACGCCCCAGCCCCGGTCACCATTGAGCGCCGTCTGATCGGCGCGGATCTGGCGCATGTTCCACTGGTAGCCCCAAAAGGGTTCGGAGTTGACCCCCATAGCCTGGAGGTCGGATTCGGCGACTTCGAAAACTTTTTCCCTTGGGATCCACTGTGCCTCGATGTCTTCGGCGGCTTCCTGCACCCGGGGGTCGGTGCTGATGATGGCCAGGAAGTCCGGGTTGGCCGATGTCGCCAGCACCACGCCGATCTCGGGGATCCTAGCTGTGATTGTGGCGCCGGCGTAGGTCATCAGGTCATCCAAGTCGGCGCTTCCCGGGCCGTGGCCCTTGGCCACGATCAGATAATTTTTCGGGGTGTCCGCGGCGGACATCACTCCTCCCAATAAAACCAGAACGAGGAAAAGGACGGTTGTGAAACGTTTCATCATCTATCTCCTTTTTGGGCCGCCGGTTAGCCGGCAGCCAATCTACTTGGGTTGATTGGAACAATTGACAGGAAAAAAAACCTTGCCCATGACAGCATTCTAAAAAAGATTTTTTTCAATGTCAATCACTTTTCCGGCTTTTGATTTATTTTCTCAAATTAAAACTTCGAATTGTTTTCAAATTTTTGCCTTTGACGATCCGCAAGACAAAACGTTGGCGATCTGCTTCTACTTGTCACTTGTCACATATTTCGATAGAATGACTTCGGATCGCAAGATAATGAACATAGACCCGAAAATGATCATCGGCAACTGGACGCATGGCTGGGCCCTGGACCGGCACACGCTGCGCAGCACCTCGGGCGCTTCCAATAGCAGCATGCATCCCGAATTCGACACTGAACGGACCGAACTTGGAGAAGCATTGTACAAATTGAAGTATCGTGCCGACATGGCGCAGGTTGAGCCCATCGCCCGCACGGTAGCCGATTTTATCCGCGGCCGCGCCGAACTTTCTGATATCAAGGCCATTCTGGCGGTGCCGCCGTCGGATACGCGGCGCTCGTTCCAGCCCGTGCAAGTGGTCGCCGCCGGCATCGGCTCCCTGCTGAGGCTGCCCGCCCCCGACGACTACCTGCTGAAAGCCAGGTTGACCCTGCCGCTGAAAAGCGTAACCGGCAAGCACTCACGCCGGGCGGAGTTGGCCGGGGCATTTGCCGTCGCCGACCAGCGCTTCGCCGACATGCACATACTGCTGTTCGATGATCTTTTTCGTTCCGGCGAAACGTTGAAGGCGGTCACTGGCACCTTGCTTTTTGAAGGCAATGCCGCCATGGTTTCCGTGGTCACGGCCACCAGCACCCGCTCGAACCGATGAATACTTTAGAAGGCAAAGCTTGGCGGGCCCTGGCCGGGGTGAAAGGGATGGGGTCCAAGACCCTGTGGCGGCTCGCCGACTATCTTGCCAGCCGGAAAAAATCAGCATCCTGGCTGCTGCAAAATCCCATCGAATTTGAAATCGCCCTGAGGGGAAGCAAGGCCAACATCGTGATCCCTGAGTTTAAAGATCAAAAATATGTGGAAGTGGAAAAATATGCGGGGCGACAAGTGACCGTACTCCACCCACTGCATGCTGATTTCCCGCTGCGGCTCAGAATGTTAAAGGATCTCATTTCGCTGCCCGCACTCCTCTATCTGTCGGGCAACGTCGCGATCCTCAACCGGCCCGGCGTGGCCATAGTGGGGAAGCGGCAGGCCGGGGAGGCGGAGCTGGCCGCGGCCGCTGCCCTGGCTTCTGAACTTGCCGGCAAAGGGGTCAATGTCAACTCCGGCTATGCCGCGGGTATCGATACGGCGGCGCACCTGGCCGCGCTGCGAGCCGGCGGCACGACCGGCATCATTTTGGCCGAAGGGATCCATCATTTCCAGACCAAGCCCGAATTACAGGATTATTTGACGATAGACAATATTCTTGTTGTTTCCCAATTTGAACCTGACGCGAAATGGGCGACGTACATGGCCATGACGCGCAACAAGCTTGTCGGCGCGTTGTCGGACGCGGTTGTTGTGATCGTATCCGGCCCCGAGCGCGACGCCAGCGGCAGGATGAGCGGCACGTTCGACGCCGGCATGGCGGCTCTGAGAATGGGGCTCCCTGTCTTCGCAGTAGCCCCGTCTTTTTTCATTGATCCCCCCACTGGCAACTGTCAGCTTATCGCCCGCGGCTGCCGCGCCTGGGATGCCGCCGCCGGCGCCGCACCAATCCTTGAGGCGATGAAGGTACAATCCGTGCAAAAAAAACCGGGGCAAAAAAATTTATTCTGAAGCATAGGAATAAAATGCCCAATTCCAATCAGCAAATTCCGAACAAATTCCAGTGAGCGGATGACCCAAACTAAGAAAAGTGTTAGAGACAGTGTCAGTGTCAGCAAGAAATTAAGCGAGATCTTAATAAATCGTTACGGTGCTTGCTGCGAACACTGCCACTAACACTTATTTCTTCTCGATTTCGAGATTGTTGGCCACGGTAAAAACGCCGTTGACTTTACGCGCCGCTATATCAGCGATGCGGCTGTCCCCTTCATTGGACACCGTGCCTTCCATGGTTACGCGGCCGCCCTTGACAATGATGTGGATCGAGGGGTTGGGGCTGAGGGCGTAGCGATAGAGGTCCGAGGTGCCGAAGAGGCTGCGGTAGACCTGCAGGCGCAGGGCGTCGTCACTGCGCGACAGGGGCAGGACTTCGATGTTGTCGGTGACTTTACCCGTGCCCGCCAGCTTGGCGACGCGGCGGGAGATCTCTTCTTTGGTTACAGGCAGCAGCACCTGGCCCAGCAGGGTCACGTCGTTGCCGTCGAGCTGGAAGGAGAGGTTGTCGAAAACTCCGTAATGCGGGGCCAGGAGAATGGAGTTACGGATGTCGTTTTCCAGCTGGGCGGCAGGCTGGGCAGTCTGCTCCTGAGCCGGCAGCATGGTCGCTCCGAAAGCCAGTAAAAGAAGCGTTACCAAGATTAATTTTTTCATATTTTCCTCCTTTTTCTAATATGAGAACAGATTGGTTATATATATCTTGCAGCAAAAAAAAAAGAAACTTTTCGGCAGGACTTTTAAATAATCGTGAAAGACCAAGGGTCTTGCTCCTTGGCGCCTTGCTTCTTTACTTTATAATTTATAGCCACTTTGCTTTTTGATTAATTTCCTATTGGATTCAAAATTTAAAAAGGGCAGCCGATGTATCCATCTAAATGCTATTTGAAATATTTTTTCAATTTCATTATGATATTCATTAGAGAAAATTCAATTTCAGATTATAAATGAGAAGGAGGGCGTGATGAAAAAGACTCCGTTGATCCTATGCCTGATTTCCATGTTGCTTGTTTCGACGTGTAAAAAAAGTGAAGCGCTTCAAGAGGAGAGCAGTGTTGAGCTTACAAACCCTACTGCCTCCGTCATCAGTTATTCAACTGGCGGCTGGGATTTGGATGTTTTGATTTCAGTAAACAATACGTCAAAAGCCGAAAGATTTATATGTAAGGTTGAATATCGTTTGCTTCTCGATGAAGTCGCTATCGCCACTACTGATAATATCAATCAATTGCCCCTTCCTGATTCATCAGGGGGAGAATTGAAAGGATTTGATTCAACCACGGACTGGCATTTGATTCCTAATGAGATTTCTCTTATCAAATATTTTGACACCGGTTTGAATCAGTTTATGAATGGACAGAAGCCACAAAAAGTTGAAATTACTCTGTACCTAAAAAACGGCACCTCCCAGGGGGACTGGGATTTCACGACCAAGGTTATTGTAGAAATCAATTATACCGAAATTATTGAGGATTGATAGGAAAATCAATTTTGTCTTTCAGGCAAAAGGTGGTGCAGGCGTCCATGACCGTGGGGGCCAGCCACGCCAGAATGAACAGGCAAACGGGGAGCGCGATTTTTTTTCTCATGATATCTCCTCATAAACCCTTGCTTTCATAATATTGATAACGAAGCCCGGCAAGAAATGTTCACAAATCCGTCTTTGATTTTTGGAAAGATTTGGAAACAGTGCAAATTTTTGCAGATTGGTTGAAGGATTGAAAAGTCGAAGCGTTCAAGACGGAAGAGAGGCAGCGTGTTTTTCTGCCGGTTTTGCCTTCCTAGCGCACGGCGCGAACCAGGCAGATCCTGGTCGGGCGCACAGTGATTTCGGCCTGGCTGGAACGGCCCGCCTTGTCGATGGCCTGAACGATGATGCGCAGGGAATCGCCGCTGAAGCGTTCCTTGGGGATGACCAGCTGATAGGGCACGGAAGCGTCGACGGCGACGGGAGTGGTGGAGGTCACGGCGTTCAGGTAGAGCTGCACGGCGTGGATGCCGCAGCCGCTGTCTGCGGCGCTGACGTCGACATAAAGGTTCTTGTCACGGCAGACGATGCGCCCATCGGCCGGAGAGGTGATGGCTACGGTCGGGGCGCTGAAATCGACGGAAATATGGCGTACCGCGTAGCGGGTATTGTGGCGCGCCATGTCGGCGAATTCGACGATAAAGGAGTATTCGCCCTCGGCTCGGCCCAGCATGGGGATCATGATCGTTTCGCGCACGGAGGCCGGCGCCGAACCGTCGCGGACATAGGTGCGTCCCCAGATGCGGGACCAGGTGCTTCTATCGCGAGTAAAAGTATGATGGCCGGCCTTCATCCACATGGTACCTTGCTTGACACCGCTTGGGTCTTCGGCCGAAACCACCAGTCCCAGATCGGGATGGCGGCGGTCGATCTGCCAGCAGGTGTTCTCGCCGGGATTGTTCCAGGTCACGATCGGCCCCTGCAGGTCGAGCGGGGTCTGGGCCATACCGGGAAGCGACGGCAGCAAAAGCACTAGTAGTGCGACTGAGAGCCACGATGTTTTTTTCATTTCTTTCCTCCATTTTTTAATAAATAAATAGAAAATTGGAAAAAATATCTCACGCACGCGACAATTATTTTTATTTGGGGGACAATTCGGCGAAATTGCGATCCGTGTCCTTGAACTTTTGAATTCTTTGGGGCGTACTAAGCATCAGAATCAAGTCGGAGGATAAAATGAAAACAAGAAAAATGAATTTTGTGGATTTTTTCATACTTTTGATGGTCATCAGTATGGCCGGTTCTGCTGCGGCCGGATCTGATCCGCAAAGCGCTGACGCGGTTGCGGCTAAAAAGGAATTCTATGCCATAGAGATCAACGGCGTGGTATGCGGTTATTCTGAAAACAGCGAGACTCCGCTGCGTAAAGAAGGAAAAGACCTGGTGCAGGCGGAAGGCAACATTTTTGTCATGGTTTCCCTGCTGGGCAGCGAATTTAACAGTGAAATAAAGGTCCATTCCCTGCTGGATGCCGTGACCAGGAAAGCCAGTTACGTAAACACCCGGGTCAGCCAGGGAGATAACCTGCTCGATTTCGAACTCAAGGTATCGGAAAGTGAGGCCATCCTGACCACTTCCGGACGCGGCGAAGCGAAAAAAATCGCCATCCACCCGGGACTGGTCATCGGCGGCGATGAAATGGTGTTCCGCTTGAAAAAGGAATTCCTGGAAAACAAGGCCGGCGAATTCAGTTGCGATATTCTCGAGATCCTCGAAGAAGAGGTCCAGCGCTCCACTTTCAAAAGGATCGGAGAAGAAACGCTGGAATTGGCCGGCAAAACTTTTCAGGCAGCGATCATCGAGCAGACGAAGGCCAAATCGGGGATGAAGATCAAATATTGGCTCGCGCCCGGCCATAGTGGCTTTCTCAAGTTCGAGGTACAGAATCGAAAGGTCTACCTGGCAGACCGCAAGGTGGTCGACCGCGTCAAAGTGGCCAACATGGATGCGACGATTTTCACCAAGAGCAACGTCGCCATTTCCGATTTGCAGGCGATCACCTACATGAAACTGAAAGTGAAGATCGAGCCGACCGGCATCGCCTTGACAAGCACGGACCTAGATGTCCCGGGACAGAAATTCAGCGGCACGGTCCGGGACAACGTCATCGATGGGGTCATGGAGATCGAACACGCGAAATACGACGGAAAAGACGCGCCCGCTTTCCCGCCTCCCTTTCAAAAAGACAAAGACCTGAATAAGTACCTGAAGCCGGACCGCCTCATTGAAGCCGACGCTCCGGAACTGGTAAATAAAGCCCGGAAAATTACAGCCGGTTCAGGCGACAGCTGGCAGGCAGCCACCCGACTCAGCAAATGGGTGGCGGAAAACATCAGCTACGCCATCCCCGGCGGCAGCGGCGCCCGCAAGACCTTCGAGATCAGGGCCGGGGAATGCGGGGCCCATTCCATGCTGCTGGCGGCCTTCTGCAGGGCGGTGGGCATCCCGGCCCGGGTCGTTTTCGGCGCCATGTACACTCCCAATTACGGCGGCGGCTTCGGCCAGCATGCCTGGAACGAGATATACATGGGCCGGGCCGGCTGGATCCCGGTCGATTCCACCGCATTTGAAAGCGATTTCATCGATTCGGGCCATATCCGCATCGGGGAAGTGGTATCGGCAACGACCACTTCTTTCAACGGCAAGGAGATCGAGGTGCTGGACTACAAGCTGGGAGGTCCAGATGCCAAGGCAGCCGTTGGCGGCGATTTCACTCGCTACCTGGGCAAGTTCGCCAATCTCAAGGGCGGCCGGACATTCACCGTATTGGAAAAGGAAGGCAACCTGGCCGTCGATGTTCCCGGGCAGATGGTGCTGCCGTTCAGCCGGGAAGATGAGCAGGGAAGGTGGATCTGCAAGTTTGCCCCCCACCTGTATCTGGTATTCAAGAAGAACGACCTGGGCGAAGCGGTCACGATGCTCCTGCACCAGGTTATTTCCCTGCCCAGGAAACCGGAGCCCGCAGAAACCGGGAAGGATACCCCCGCCGGCCTGGCCCCCTTTGTCGGCAAATACTCTTTTGCGGCCGCGAATGCCGAATTCTCGGTCACCGTCCAGGATGGCCGGCTGGCTGTTTACGATCCGCTGGCCAAGACCACCATCCGGCTTCAGCCTCAAGGAGAAGACGGGGGCTGGCTCGACGAGTTCAATAAAAACACCCTTTTTTTTGACAAGGACGGCCAGGGCAATATCACCGGCATGAGGATCGATGCCGTCGATTCGTTCCAGCGCGGCGAACTCGCGGCCAGCATCATCGAACAGACGATCGAGAAGCAGGGCCTTGAAGCGGGGATCAAGCAATACCCGGCCCTGAAAGCGGCCGGGAGCAAGGAAGTTTTTTTCAACGAGACATCCTTCAATCGACTCGGCTACCTGTACTTGAACGCGGGCAAGGTGAATGAGGCCATTGAAGTGTTCAAGCTGAATGTCCTCGCTTACCCCGGTTCTTTCAACGCATTTGACAGCCTGGCCGAGGCATACATGAAGAACAAGCAGAACGACCTGGCCATCGAGAACTGCAAAAAATCACTGCAGCTCAATCCCAAAAATGAAAGCGCGCTGAAGATGCTTGAAAAATTGGCGGTTCATTAGCCCCGGTACCGCCCCTGTGCTCCCGGCAAGGGCCGGGGCTATTGCGAACGCAGGGTGACGAGCATGATTTCACCGGGCGGCCACAGGCGCATCCTGGGGCCCCAGGTGCCGGTGCCGCGGCTGACCAGCACGGTCATCCCTTCTATCTCGTAGCGTCCGGCCAGCAGCGGGTTCACCATCCTGGTCGCGATGCTCAGCGGCCATATCTGGCCACCGTGGGTGTGTCCCGACAGCATCAGGCCGACCCCGGCCCGGGCCGCCGACCTGGCCGCAGCCGGGACATGGGCCATCAGTACCAAAGCACCGGGGGCATGCTTCCCGCTTGGGTTCCACTCCGGCACAGCCTGCTGCGTGTCGTGCCGGGACAAATGGCGGCGGCCGGCCAGGAACAGGCCCGGAGCCGGTTGCACCAGTTCATCGCGCAGCGTGCGCAAGGGGCTCGCGTCCGTCTCGGCGACGCTTGCGGACGGGCTGCCATGGGAGCCATGGTTCCCGTCCACGGCCCAGACGCCCAACGGGGCTTTGAGACGCCTCAGGGCCGGGAGAAAGTCCGCGGACGAAGCCCCGTGTCCCTCGAAAATGTCACCCAGTACCAGGATCATGTCGGGATTCAAGGCCAGCACCTGGGAAACCCGGGCCTGCAGCCATCCTGGCCCGATCAGCGCCCCGAGGTGGAGATCGGACAGGGCCGCCAGCCTCGTGCCGGCGAGTGCCGGCGGCAGTCCAGGCAGGCGCACCTCATAGCGGACGATCCGCGGCGGGCGCAGTCCCTGGAAGAGGGCCAGCAGCGCCAGCAGGCACCCGGCGAGCATTGCCCAGCCCCTGATCTGTGCGGCCCGGCGCGGGAAAAAGCGGCCAAAACCCAGGAGCAGGTCGACCGGGAAGAGACAGATGAAGACCAGGAACAGCGCGCCGATCATGGTCATGGAAAGAAATTCAAAAATCGCCGCCCACGAACCCGAGGCGTCGTGCCCCAGGAAGCGGCCCAGAAACAGAAGCAGCGCCAAAAACAGGACTGCGAACAAGAACGCCGGCCGGGGGATTTCCCGGAACCGGGGGATGGAAGAGGCCCGCCAGAGCACATAGGCCAGCAGCAGGGCCGAAGCGAGGGTCATGTATATTCCATACATCGGTTCAGACCATTTTCCTTCCCGGTGCTCCGCCTCGAAGGCAATGGCAAGTCCAATCCGGGTTTTTGAGGATACTACATATCCGGGAATTCCGCAACCCGCAAAACCGAGGCAGTGAATGTACCTTTATTTTTTTGCCGCCGCGGCCAGCGCTTGCCGCTCCTCCAGGTATTCCCAGCGCAGGTAGGCGGCGTGCAATTCCTCTTCCAGTTCCTGCAGGCGCGCATTGGCGGCAGCGACATCGCTCCCCTCGCCGCGGTAGAAAACGGGATCGGCCAGGGAGCGGTAGAGCTGATTCTTTTCCGCCTCCAGTTTCTCGAGCAGCGCCGGCAGGGCTTTCAGCTCCCTGGTTTCCTTGAAGCTCATCCTGACCGTTGCCGGGCGGGGACGGGAGGGCGGCTTGGCGGAGGATTTTTCAACGGCCGGGATCTGCGGGAGCCGCCTCTGGCGCAGCCAGTCGTCGTAGCCGCCCACGTATTCCTCGATCTTTCCCCGGCCGCTAAAAACCAGGGTGCTGGTCACCACGTTGTTCAGGAATGCCCGGTCGTGGCTCACCAGCAGCAGCGTGCCCTTGAAGTCGAGGAGCAGCTCTTCCAGAAGTTCCAGGGTCTCGATGTCGAGGTCGTTGGTGGGCTCATCGAGGACCAAAACATTGGCGGCCCGGGTGAACAACCGCGCCAGCAGCAGGCGGCAGCGCTCGCCGCCCGAGAGGGACTTCACTTTGGTGCGCGCCCGTTCCGGGGTGAAGAGGAATTTCTGCAGGTAGCCGATCACGTGCTGGGTCCTGCCTTCGAGGGTCACCGTGTCGTTGCCGCCGGCCACGTTGTCGAAAACCGTTTTCTCCGAGTCGAGCTGCTCGCGCAACTGGTCGAAATAGACGACCTCGAGGTTGGTGCCCAGGCGGATGCGGCCCTGCTGCGGGGGGAGTTCGCCCAGCAGCAGACGCAGCAGCGTGGTCTTGCCGCAGCCGTTGGGCCCGATGATGCCCACCCGGTCCTGGCGCAGGATCACGGTCGAAAAATCGCTTATCACGGTTTTTTCGTCGTATTGATGGTGAACATTTTCCGCGGCCATGACCAGGTTGCCCGAACGTTTGCCCTGCTGCAGCGTCATCCTCACACCGCCGGGACGTTCCTGCCGCAGCCGCCGCCGGGCGCGCATTTTCATCAGCGTGTTGACCCGGCCCTGGTTGCGGGTGCGGCGGGCCTTGATGCCCTGGCGCAGCCAGGCTTCCTCGATCGACAGCTTCTTGTCAAAAATGCGGTTTTGGCTTTCCTCCGCTGCCAGGCTTTCCTCCTTGCGCTTTAGGAAAGTCTCGTAGTCGCATGGCCAGTCGAGCAGGCGGCCGCGGTCGATCTCGATGATGCGGCTGGCCAGTTTCTGCACCAACAGACGGTCATGGGTGACGATGACGATGGTGCCGCTGTAGGCGGCCAGGAAGTTCTCCAACCAGGCGATGGCGTCGATATCAAGGTGATTGGTGGGTTCGTCGAGCATAAGGATATCGGGCCCGGATACCAGCGCCCGTGCCAGAAGGGTGCGACGCTTTAAGCCGGTGGAAAGGGCGGCGAACTCGGCTTCGGCCGGCAGCTGCATCCTGGCGATGACCAGGTCGACCTGGCGGTGGATCTCCCAGCCGTTCTCCGCGTCCAGCTGTTGCCCCAGTCGGTCCAGGCGGGCCAGGAGCCGGGGGTCGTTGCCGCGCCGGTCGGCCAGCAGAGCGCCGGTGTGGTGGTAGTCGGCCAGCAGCCTGCCCTTGGCCGCCAGCCCGGAGGTGACGAGTTCGATGACCGGGCCGGCGATGCCGGCGGGGATCTCCTGGTCCAGGCGGGCGCTGGCGATGCCCTGGCTGCGGCTGACCGTGCCGCTGTCCGGCGCCAGCTCTCCGTTGATCAGCTTCATCAGCGTGGTCTTGCCGCTGCCGTTGCGCCCCAGCAGGCAGACCCGTTCGTGCCGTCCGATATTCAGGTCGATATGGTCCAGCAGCAGGAAGCCGCCGTAGCCAACGCACACGTCTTTCACGCTGAGCAGTGCCATCAGGTGCTTGTCTTCATTTTTATCAGCCGCCCGCGCTCGCTCCAGGCCAGAGCCGGATCCGCCACGGAAAAAGCGCCTTTCAAAAAGACAGTATACGCCATTGCCGGCGCCAACTCAAAACGAAAACCGGGAAATCGGCAATGCGGCCCATTGCTATTTCGCCCGATAAAGACTATTATTACCTTACCATGCCTATAAAACCAAAGACTCTTTTTGTTAAAAAACCGTCAATTTTTGACGAAGCCGAGGATTTGATCGCCCCTAAGAAGCTGGGCAATCCGGTGCTCCCTGATCCGGTCATTCTTTCGCGCTTGTTCAAGCGCATCACCAATAAAACTTTGAAAAATATCCGCCCGGACGCGCGCCGGGTCATTACCCGGCCTTTCCGACCCGCCACGGAAAGCCACACCGGCAACATCGTCAAGCGCGTCCTGGCTCTGGATGAGCCCATGGTCAAAGCCCTGCTCAAGCAGACACTCAAGGATTTTGCCCACCGCCATAAAGACATTCAATCCGTCCTGTTGCGGAATTACCAGAAAATCAGCGGCTATGTCCAGGAGCCGGCGGCGTGTTCCGAGGAAAGAAAGCTCCTGCTCGGCTCATGTTTTACCATGGAATACTCCATCGAATCCGCCGCCCTGTTCAACCCTTCGATCGTCGTCTATCCCAAGCAAAACAATGTACAGAAGGGACAGACCCGCGTGATTTTCAGTTTTCGCGCCACCGGTGAAGGGCATATCTCCTCGATCGTTTTCCGCAGCGCCCTGATCGAAAGTGACAATTCGATCTTTCTGGAATCGGTCACCCCGTTTTTGGGCACGCCCGAGGTCGTTTTGAACGCGACCTACGACCGGGGACTTTTTAAGGCCAAGCTGGAGGAGATGAAACAGTACAGTGAAGCGGCCAAGGCGATCTTCCAGCACCTGCCTGAAAGCTTTACGCCGGAAGAAATGGGTCGGGCGATCGACGCCGTCCGCGCCAGCAACACCTTTGCTCACGCCGACATCGACGACACCATCATCCACATCAAGTGGCTGGAGGAATCGAATTACGAGATTTTTTTCCCACACCCACAGTTGATCTCGGAAAGGGTCATTTTTCCCGTGTCGCAAAACGAAAGCAACGGCGTGGAAGACGCGCGTTTTGTCCGTTTTGTCGACGACGAAGACGGCAGTGTGACCTACTATGCGACTTATACCGCTTATAACGGCCGGGAAATATTGCCGCAAATGATCGAAACCAAGGATTTTCACCATTTCAAGATCTCGACCCTCAACGGCCCCATGGCGCGCAACAAGGGCATGGCCCTTTTCCCGCGCCGCATCAACGGACAGTATGCCATGATCACGCGCAGCGACGGGGAAAATCTCTTTTTAAGCTATTCCGATAACATCCATTTCTGGTATGAAGGGGTTAAAATCGAAGCGCCGGAAAATCCCTGGGAGCTGGTCCAGATCGGCAATTGCGGCTCCCCCCTGGAAACTGAAAAAGGCTGGCTGCTGCTGACGCACGGCGTGGGGCCGATGCGCAAATACTGCATCGGAGTTTCGCTTTTGGACCTGAAAGATCCCGCCAAAACGATCGGGCGAATGGAAATACCGCTGCTGGCGCCGCGGGAAGAAGAGCGCGAAGGCTATGTGCCGAACGTGGTTTACAGCTGCGGCTCCATCATCCTCAACGGTGAATTGATCATCCCTTACGCCATTTCCGATTCCCAGTCGCATGTAGCCAGCATCCCGCTGGACGAACTGCTCGAAAAGCTTTTAAAGCAGCATTAAACCGCGCCGGCGATTTCATACTCTTCGATCATGGCCAGCAGCGCTATGAGAAAAGAAACGGTGCTTTCGCCCCCCTGGTTCAGGCTGACCCCCTCGGCCAGCAAGCCGTCGGCGCAGCCTTTGGTCTCGTGATCGTACAAAGACATGCCCATGTCGTTCTCGCCGAGAAACCAGCCGAAGGCCAGCCGCATCTTTTTCAAATATTCTTTATCTTTGGTAACCAAGTAAGCCGACTGGTAAGCCAGAACCATCGCTGTCGCGTCAATGGGCTGCTGGTCATACTGCGCTCTGGGCCCACCTTTTTTATACCAACCGCTGCTGCCGACCAAAGAAAGGCGACCGTTATGGGTAAGGTTTTTTTCTAAAAACTCCAGCGTTTCCCTGGCGGCCTGCAAATATTTTTCATCGTGGAGAAGGGAATAAGTTTGAAACAAAGCCATGGGCATGATGCCGTTATCATAACAAATGATATCTTCAAACCAGCGCCAGTCGTCGGTCGCCACTTCTTTGTACAAAGCCAGAAGATTGTCGGCGCATTCGCGCAGCAGGGCGCTGACGCTCTCGTCCCCCTGGTAGCAGCGCAAGTAGGCGGCCAAACCGAGCATGGCCAGGGCCTTGCCGCGCAGGTTCAAGCCGCGCACGTGGGGCAAAGCCTTCTGGAAACACTCATAAGCCAGGGAGCGGTAGGCATCGCGGGGCGGCCGCCAGATGATATAACCAAGCGCCCAGAGCGCCCGGCCGCACGCATCGTCCGAACCGGTCTCATCAAGGAAGTGGCGCTGGTAATCCATTAAATTCCGGAAGCGGCCGTCGGGATTTTGCATAAAATGGGTAAAGCTGAAATAAGTGGAGATCAGCTCCTTGGCGTCCTGGCCGCGCAAAAGGGAAAACGCCCAGGCGCACATCATCAGCGCCCGGGAATTGTCATCCAGGCAATAACCGGTATGGCGGTCGGGGACAATATACTTGGCGTGCTGGATCAGTCCCGTATCATCGGTCAGGCGCTTCAGGTGCGTCAGGTCGAAGGGCGGAATGCGCAACAGCAGGGCGGGAGTTTTAAGCGCCATCGACCTTTTTTCCGCGACCGCCGCCGTGTGCTGGAACAGCTCCAGATACTTTTCCGCGACGATTTCCCAGCGCATTTGCCGCCCGAATTGATAGGTTTTGGCGCGCAGCGACTTCAGTTTGGCTTTGTCCGCCAGCAGGTCGCGCAGGGTGGCTGTCAGCGCCACGGAGTCTGCAAAGCCGATCAACAGCCCCCGGCCTTCGGCGAGCAGCTCTTTGGCGTACCAGTACGGGGTGGAGATGATGGCGGTCCCGGCCCCGAACGCGTAGGACAGGGTGCCGCTGACGATCTGCGCCTCGTTCAAATAGGGGGTGATATAGATGTCCGTGGCCATCAGCCATGCATAGAGCTCTTCCAGGCTGACAAAGCGGTCATCAAAAATAACATTTTCCTGCAGCCCCAGCTTGTCAACCAGTGCGATCAGGCCGGTCCGGTATTTTTCGCCGTATTCCTTGCGGACGTTGGGGTGGGTTTTTCCCAGAACGATATAGATCAATTTGGGAAATTCCCGGACCAGCCCGGGCAGGGCGTGAATGACCGTCTCGATCCCTTTGTTGGGGCTGAGCAGGCCGAAGGTCAGCAGCGTCTGGTTCCCTTCCACCTGGAAACGTTTTTTGTAGCGGCTGTTATCCAGCGAGGTAAAATCGGGTGTGCCGTGATAGAGCCTCGTGATCTTCCCGGCCGGTATGGCGTAGACCTCCTGCAACAAGGACACGGCCAGTTCGCTCATCACGACCAGCTGGCCGGCCCGCTGAACCATTTCCTGGATGATCTTTTTCTGGTTGGGGGTGGGGGTTTTAAGCACTGTGTGCAGAACCACCACTACCGGCACGCTGAGGCTGGAGATCAGGGAGAGGATATACACGCCGTCCCAGCCGCCGTAGATCCCGTACTCGTGCTGGACGCAGACTACGTCGGTGTTGCTGGCGTTAATAAAATTTGCCGCTTCATAATAATCGCTCTGCTGGTTCCTTTGCAGGGTGAATTCCACCCGGCTCGGATAGGCGTACCCCTGGTCCGTGTCATTGACAGCGACCGCGAAGACGTGCGACCGAGGTCCCAGCCGCTTGGCGGTTGCTTCGCAAAGATCGGTGGTAAAAGTGGCGATGCCGCAAAGGCGAGGGGAATAATTGCCGACAAAAGAGATATGGAGTGGAGATTCTGACATTTGCTCCCACTATACCCGATAGCACTCAAAATAGCAACCGTCCTGCTGCGGATCACGCCGCCAGGGGAATGGCGAAGCAGCAATCATTGCGCCGGCATTTGACAGGATGCGGGGTTGAATTGTTTTCTTTTTTCTTATAATCTTAGGTTCTAAATAAAAGCGAAAACCCATGGATAATAAACAAACATCTTTTTGGAAAAACGGCGGATTGTTATTGCTTCTTATAATTATTGCGAGTAGCGGAGGGCCCGTGCAAGCAGAAGAGTTATCACTGCCCCTGCAGGTCAGGGAATGGCAAGCGGACGGCAAAGACCAGGTTTTCGACCGGGAAACCATATTCAAGTATATCGACGGCGGCGCCGAATTGTATCTTGCCTATGAATTCCACCGGGTTTTTTCTAGGAAATTCATCGGCCCCGGCAACAGCGCCATCGTCCTCGATATCTACGATATGGGGAGCGCCGCCGAGGCTTTCGGCATCTTCAGCAGCGAAAGGGAGGACGAAGACGCCCATATCGGCCAGGGTTCGGAATTCGGCGGCGGCCTGCTGCGCTTCTGGAAAGGTCGCCATTTCGTGGCGATCCTGAATGACGGCGGCGCAGAAGACGCCGACCGGGCCGTCATCGAGCTGGGCCGGGCCGTCGACCGCGCCCTGCCTCCAGGCGCTGCCGAGCCCGACCTGCTGCAATACCTTCCCCGGCAAAACCTCGATAAAAAGAGGATCCGCTTTTTCCATCAGCCACTGCTGCTGGACAAGCATTACTTCGTTGCCAATGAGAATGTCCTGGATCTCGGCCCCAAGACCGATTGTGTTCTGGCCGAATATCCTTTGAGCAAGGAAGATTTTCTGGTGCTGCTGCTGGTCCGCTACCAGGGTGCGGAACTGGCCCGGGCTGCCTATGATCATTTTATTGAAGTGTACATGCCGGAGGCCAAAGCCGGGCTGGCGCAAATGGAAAACAGAAAATGGACCCTGGCCAGGCTCGATCAGAATTTGCTGAGCATTGTATTTGAAGCCCCGGATGCGACAAAGGCGGTCGAATTGCAAAATGCAGTTAAAAAATAAGCTGGAAAATTAAAGGAGGCGCGACCGATGAAAAAAAAGTCAATTACCAGGCGTGATTTCATGCGTCAGGGGGCACTGGCGGTCGTGGGCACGGCCGCCGGGTTGTCCTCATTGCCGTTGATTCCCCAGGAACAAAAATCCAGGGTGATCTTGATCCGCCGCCAGGCGGTGCTGGACGAAAACCTGAAGATCGACGAAAAAATCCTGCAGGAGATGCTGGATCAGGCGCTCATGTCGCTTTTCAAAAAGGAAGATGCGGCCAAGGCTTTCCAGAGCATCATCAAAGCCGATGATGTCGTCGGCATCAAGACCAATGTCTGGAATTATCTGCCCACTCCCCCCGAACTGGAAAACGCCATCAAGCGCCGCGTCCTGGCCGCCGGCGTCAAGGAGGAGAACATCGACATCAACGACCGCGAAGTCATCGTCAGGCCGGTTTTCCAGAAAGCCACGGCGCTGATCAACGCCAGGCCGCTGCGCACCCATTACCTGGCCGGCATCAGCGGCTGCATGAAGAACTACATCACCTTTGCCAAGAACATCCCCGATTACCATCCCAACACCTGTGAAGACCTGGCGCTGCTGTTCAGCCTGCCCCAGGTGAAGGGCAAAACGCGGCTGCACGTGCTGAGCGTTCTGACCCCCCAATTTCACGCCAAGGGACCCCATCATTTCGACCGCCGCTATGTATGGACTTACAACGGGCTCCTGGTCGGGACCGATCCCGTGGCCATCGATGCCATCGCTTTGATGCTGGTTACCGCGAAGCGCCTGGAAGTATTCGGACCGAGAGAATCCCGGGTCATGCCCTATCCGCGCAGCATCGCGGCCGCCGACGCCAAGCACAAGTTGGGCACCAGCGATATCAACAAAATCGACCTGGTCAAACTGGGCTGGCAGGAAGGGATCCTCATTTAAGCGGGGCGGACCATGAACAAAATAAAAAAAATCATCATCGGCACATTGGTTTTTCTTTCATTGAGCGTTGTGGCCCGGGCCGGGATGGAATACGCGGGCAGCACCTTGTGGACGCGGATCAACCACTTGAAAATTTTGGGGACCCACGCTTATTGCACCTTTGCCAACGGGCTGGTCGTTCTGGATGTCAGCGACAAAAAAAACATAAAATTCACTGCCCAGCTGTATCTGGGCGGCGGCAGCGACATCGATATCAAGGACGCGTTGGCGTTCATCACCACCGCCGACAAAGGCTTGGCCGTCGTGGACATATCCGATCCGAAAAAGCCGGCGCTGAAAGCCATGCTGACCTTGCCCGGAACCTGTTCGGCCGTCGCCGTGGCCGGAAATACAGCCTTCGTGGCGGCCGGCGCAGCCGGACTGCACAGCATCGATATCCACGATCCGGCAGCGCCGAAACTGCTCGCAACATTCGCCACAGAGGACAGCGTCTCAGCGGTTGCCTTGAAAGGTGATGATGCCTATGTGGCCGCCGGCGAGGCCGGCTTGGCAATTATCAACATAAAAAATCCACGCTCCCCCGTTCTGACCGGAAAATGCGATACTCCCGGTAACGCATTGGCAGTGGCCGTACAAGGGAATCATGCCTTTGTGGCCGATGATACTTCGGGCTTGCAGATCATCGATGTGGGCAAGCCATCGTCTCCATCGCCAATCGGCGCCTATCCCGCCAATCCAAGTTCACGCTCCGTAACCGTAAGTTCTGACGGAAAATATGCCTTTGTTTCCAACCGCTATGAAGGAGGCGTGCAGATCCTTGATGTCAGCGATCCCCGCAAGCCGGTTCCGGCCGGGCCCATTGATACCGGCGGATCGGAAGCCTGGGGAATTCTTCTCAAAGACAACTACGTTTATATGACCGATGAATTTTTCGGCTTGATGATCTTCGACATTGTCAACCCGGCCGAAGCCAAGCCGGCCGGCGAGTATTTCACCCCCGCCTCCATCACCTGCGCGGCGGCATATAAAAATATTTTGTATGCCGGGGGAGATTACTCCGGCTTCAATGTGATCGATAAAAGCGATCCCGCGGCGCTCGGATCCGTCGCCATGTATGAAAGAATCAGGAGGGCGCACAGTTTCGCGGTGAAGGGAAATTTTGTTTTCATCTCGGACCGCTTTCAGGATTTCTGGGTTTTCGATCTGGCCGATGCCGCCGCACCGAAGCCAGGCAAGTCACTCGATCTTCCCGGTTCCTCTCGCAAAATCATCGTCCAGGGAGAGTACGCCTATGTAAGCGCCGACAATTACGGTTTGCATATCGTCAACATAAGCGATCCCGCCAACCCCGTGCTTGCCGGTTCGGTTCAGATCGGCGGCTATGTCTATGATCTTGACATAAAGGACGGTTTTGTTTACCTGGCAAAAAGCGACACCGGGAAACTGATGGTTTTCGATGTTCATGATCCCAAGGCCCCGCTTCTTGCCGGTGAAGTGAAAACTCCGGGTGAGGCATACGGGGTAGCGGTGAGGGGGGATTACGCCTATGTGGCCGACGGCGACAAGGGCTTGCAGGTCATCGATATCCGCAAGCACTCGGCCCCGCTGATCGTTGGCAGCTGCGCTACGCCCGGTTTTGCCTTGGATGCCGCCTTGGACGAGGGCTATGTTTATGTCGCGGCCGAGAAGCAGGGGATCATCAAGATCAATATTGCCGATCCGGCCCGGCCGCGGCTTGTCGATTCCCTGGATACGCCCGGAGATGCGGTGGAGGTCTTTGTCGACGGCAATTATATTTATGTAGCGGATACGTATTCATTGATCGTGTTGAAGAAATAAGCTGTCGATTTTTAACTATTTCCTTGACTTGTCAACAGTAAATATAATATAGTTCACCTTTATAATTTTCCATGACAAGATTTTTGGATCGGTTGCTTTGACTGGATTGGTATAAATATTCATTTCGACAAGGAGGCTCGCATGTTGCATGAACCGGCAGTAGAACTGGGTAAAGACAAATCGATTCCTCAAAAGACCCGGCTGGGAGTGGTGATGTTCCTGATATACATGGTCGTCTATAGTGGATTCGTGGTGATCGGAACGGTGTTCCCCGAGGCCCTGGGCGTTAAATTCATCGGCGGCCAGAACCTGGCCTTTCTCTACGGGATGGGGTTGATCGTCCTGGCCGTGGTCATGGGATTGATCTACAATTTTATCTGCACCAGGTTGGAAGACAAACTGAATAAAGAGGAGCAGTCATGATTTACCATATATCTTCAACGGCCATTATCATCTTCATCTTTTTCGTGCTCACGGTGCTCGGGCTCTCCTTTTTCTTTGCCCGCAAGACCAAGTCGGCCAGCGGCTACTATGCGGCCGGCGGCCAGATCCACTGGGCCGTCAACGGTATCGCTTTCGCCGGCGACTACCTTTCCGCCGCTTCTTTTCTGGGCATCTGCGGCATGATCGCCTTTTTCGGCTACGACGGCTTCCTCTACTCGATCGGCTACCTGGCCGGATGGGTGGTGGCCCTGTTCCTGGTGGCGGAGCCTTTGAAGCGGCTCGGCAAGTATACTTTTGCCGACGCCCTCGATGCCAAGTTCGATTCCCGCGCCATCAAACTGACCGCGGCCATCAGCACCTTGGTGGTCTCCATTTTTTACCTGATCCCGCAAATGGTCGGCGCCGGCGCCCTGGTTACGCCGCTGCTGGGGTTGCCGCACTGGGTGGGGGTGGTCATGGTCGGCGCTGTTGTCATCCTGATCGTGGCCACGGCGGGCATGACTTCCACCACCTACGTGCAATTCATCAAGGGAGGGCTGCTGATCGTCTTCTCGCTGATCGTCGTGATCTTTGTCCTGAACAAAGGCATCAAGCGCACCCCCAGCGCCGAATACCACAAGCCGATCGTGCTGGCTGCGACAATGGCTGACGGCCGGGTGGAAGCGGTCGCCGGCAGCTCATACCAGGTGCTCGGACAGCACGAGGAAGGCGGCCTCACCTTCGTGAAAATGTCCAAGGCGGGGATCGTCTCCTGGTGGAAATTGAAGGCCGGTTCGGCGGCCGCGGAACTGGAGGAGACGCTGACGGTGGTGGAGACCAAAGATGGCAGCACCCTGTACAACGGCGAACCCAAGGAGGCCGGGAAATTTTACCAGGTCGGCCATGTCAACAAGGTCGTCGTCAATGGCCGGGAAGTGGAAGAGACCGGGCCGCTCGGTCCCTTCAAATTCATCAAGACATTGGGAGCTTCGGAGGTTGTCCGCTTCAGCAAGAAAGTCTTCACTTTTGCCGGCGAGAAGATCACGATCTTTTTCCAGAATATCACCGCCGGTTCCGATATCATCAAACCCGGGCTGTATTATAAGCTGGACAAGGGAGCCTCCATCTGGTCGCGGCTAGACTTCCTCTCCCTGATGCTGGCCCTGTTCCTGGGCACGTCGGCCCTGCCCCACATCCTGATCCGCTACTACACCGTCCCCAGCCAGCGGGCGGCACGCAAATCGACCATCGTGGCCATCTCGGCCATCGGCTTTTTCTATATTCTCACCCTGTTCCTGGGGACCGGGGCCATGATCAACGGCAGTCTCGACCTGGGCAGTTCCAACATGTCGGCGCCGCTGCTGGCCAAGACCTTCGGCATCACCCTCTTTTCCATCATCTCGGCCATCGCCTTCGCCACCATCCTGGGAACGGTCAGCGGCCTGATCGTCGCCTCATCGGGTGCCGTCGCCCACGACCTGATGGACAAATACATGAAGATCAAGATGACCGAAAAACAAAAGGTACGGGCCGGCCGCATCGCCGCTGTCGGCGTAGGTATCGTGGCCATCATCCTGGGCATCCTTTTTGAAAAACAGAATGTCAGCTTCCTGGTGGGACTGGCCTTCGCCATCGCCGCCTCCGCCAACCTACCTGCCATCCTGATGCTGCTTTTCTGGAAACGGACCACGGCCAAGGGGATTTCCTGGGCGATCGTGGTCGGCATGACGACCTCGCTCATCCTGATCCTCCTCTCTCCGACCCTGTACGAGATCTACGGGCTGCCTGCGGCCAGCGCCCCCATGCCTTTGAAAAACCCCGGCCTCATATCGATTCCGCTGGGTTTTCTCACCCTGGTCATCGTTTCACTGCTATCAAAAAAACGGCAGGCGGCACCTGCCCTGGAGAAATAAATAATGAAAAAAGCGATTACGATCTTTTTCCTGATCCTCCTGGCTTCCTCCTTCGCCTTGACGGCGCAGGAGGAAAAAAAGGATTTCGGTATCCAGTTCAGCGGCTTCATCAAGAGCGATTTTTTCTATGACAGCCGCCAAACAGTGAGCATCCGCGAGGGGCATTTCCTGTTGTACCCGGCCGATTTCCTCGCCGATGCCGACAATTTCGACATCAATGCCGAGCCCAGCTTCAATTTTCTTTCCATCCAGACGCGGCTGACCGGCACCGTCACCAGCCCCGACGCCTTCGGCGCCCGGGTGAAAGGGGTGATCGAGGCTGATTTCTTCGGCAATGAAAACGCCGCTTTCGTCGACGTCAACGGTTTCCGGCTGCGCCACGCCTTTGTCCAGCTTTCCTGGAAAAAAACGCAGCTGCTCTTCGGCCAATACTGGCATCCCTTGTTCATCCCCGGCTGCTTTTCCGAGGTCATCTCATTCAACACCGGTTCCCCGATGCAGCCCTTTTCCCGGAACCCGCAGATCCGCGTCATCCACCACCCTGGAAAATTCCACCTGATCGCCGCCGTCAATGCCCAGCGCGACTTTACTTCTGCGGGCGGATCCAATGCGCTGCGCAATTCGGCGCTGCCCGAATTCCAGGCCCAGGTGCAGTACGAAACCAAGAACACCGCGACCCGGAAGGAATTCCTGGCCGGCATCGGCGGCGGTGTGAAATGGCTCAGGCCGTTGCTTAACACCGAGGCCGACGGGAAAAAATACGTCAGCGACCAGACCCTATCCTCTTATTCGCTCACCGCCTTCGCCAAAATGAAATGCCCGGCTTTTACCTTCAAGCTGCAAGGAGTGTACGGCACCAACCTCTATGACCTCTTGATGATCGGCGGCTACGGGGTCAGCGAAGTGACCGATCCCCTGCGCAACACGGTTGCCTATTCGGCTACCAAGACCCTTTCGCTCTGGAGCGAGGCCATGACCCACGGCAAGAACCTGCAACTTGGCCTGTGGGCCGGTTTCACCCGCAACCTGGGCGCCGAAGCCCCGATCCTTTATTATTCCGACCGGGTCGGCGGCACCCTGGACACGGTACGCGGAGCCAACATCAAGAGCATCCTGCGTGTCTCTCCGCGCCTCATCCTGAATTCAGGAAAATTCAATTTCGCCCTGGAAACGGAATACACCAACGCCGCCTACGCCGCCAAGGATGAGTTCGGCAATCTGTCACGCGACGACCGCGGCGTCATCGATCTGACCCGGAACCTGGCCAATCTGCGCATCCTGTTCGCCACCATCCTCAAGTTCTAGGCTTGATGAAGGGCAGCGCCGGGTTTGGCGGGGCGCCGGCAGGCGGACCGGGATGAAAATAGGGATTCTCAGCGATATCCACGAGGACGGTGACCGGCTCCGCGAAGTCCTGCGCGGCATGGAAAAACGCGGTGTCGATGCCATCGCCTGCCTGGGCGATATCGTGGGCTTCGATATCCTTCTTTACCGGTACCTGGCGACCCGCAACGCCTCCTATTGTCTCGACCTGGTACGCGAGAACTGCCGCTGGGTGGTCGCCGGCAACCACGACCTGTTCGCCATCCGCAAGCTTCCCGATGTCAATGGCTGCTTCCCTTTCCCCAAAAACTGGTACCAGCTCGATTTTCAGGAGAGAAAACGCCTGGGACGCCAGCAGGTCTGGTTGTTTGAAGACCATGAACTGCCGGCGCTCCTGGCCGGGAGGGACCGCGATTACCTGCATTCCCTGCCTCTCATCCAAGAAGTGGAACTTGCCGGCACGCGCGTGTTGTTTTCGCACGCCGTGTTTCCCGACTGGAGCGGCTCCCTGACCTGGCGCCCGAAAAACCACTGGGATTTCCAGCGCCATTTCCGGCTGCTTACGAAACAGGGGTGCCGGCTGGGAATCTCCGGCCACCTGCACCCCAACGGCATCGGCATCGCCGACGGGCAGCGATTTGACTTTCTGCGTTTTCGCACTTACCGGATTTCTCGCGATTTGGTACAATATGTATGTCCATGCACGGCCAGCTCCTCCAGCAAGAACGGCTATTTGCTCCTGGACACTGCCGGCATGACCGTGGAAGCGGTCTCCATGAACTCGGTCCGGTACAGGATCGGCCGTTTCCGTTAGAAAGCGGAGGGAACATTGCGGTTCAATGTCAAACGATTTTTTCTGACCACCGTCCTGCCCACCATCCTGACCATCGGCTTGTTCATGCTGCTGATCTTCCGCTTCATCATTCCCTATTTCGAACAGAATATGCTGAACCAGAAAAAGGTGATGATCCGGGAATTGATCAACTCGGGGGTCAGCATCGCCGATACCTTCCGGCGCCAGTCGCTGGCCGGGAAAATGAGCGAAGCCGCCGCCCAGGCTGCCGCCATCCTGCAGATCCGCAATATCCGCTATGGCACCGGCAACAAGGATTACTGCTGGATCACCGATCTGCAGCCGCGCATGATCCAGCATCCTTACCGACCCGACCTGAACGGCGCCGATCTCAGCAGTTTTCGCGATCCGCAGGGCAAACTGCTCTTTGTTGAAATGGTGCGGGTGGTCGAAAAGAGCGGTGCCGGTTACATTGATTACATGTGGCAGTGGATGGACGATCCCGGCCGCATCGTCCCCAAAATTTCCTACGTTCGCGAGTTCAAGCCCTGGGGCTGGATCATCGGTACCGGCATCTATATAGAGGATGTGCGCGAGGAAATTGCCGGCATCAAAAAGCGCCTGCTGCTGGTCCTGCTTCTGATCTCGGCGGTGATGGCGCTGCTGCTCACCTTTATTGTCCGTCAGAACCTGAAGGCGGAAATGAAGAGGACCGCGGCCGAGCGCGACCTGCTGGAATCACGGGAAAGATACAAGGCTCTGGTCGAGGCCTCGACCGAGGGCACCTGGATGATACTCGAAGGCGCCACCATTTATGCCAATAAAAAACTTACGGAGATCCTGCCCGGCGTCAACCAACGAACGATCAGCGATGATTTCCGGGAAATCATCGGCGCCGACCGCGGTGACGATATCCGGGCCATCGGCGATTTCAGCCGGGGCGCGGCGACTTTTTTGCGTCTGGAAACACGTTTGCTTTCCGCCGGGAAGCAACCCATCGATGTGATGCTTTCCATTTCCAAGATCGTTTTGTCCGACAAGCGGGGATTTATCGTCATCATCAAGGAACTGGGGCGGCAGGATGAGCGGTCCGGCG
>DATKZA010000138.1:0-28645 GCA_035528155.1 Patescibacteria group bacterium
GCTTGCCTGATTCCATTTAACTATTATATTGACAATTTGTTGATTGAAAATTATCATTGAACTATGAAAAACGTACTGGCAGTGATACTGGGAGGCGGGCGGGGCACCCGGCTGTATCCCCTGACCAAGTTCAGGGCCAAACCGGCGGTCCCAATCGGCGGAAAATTTCGCCTCATCGATATCCCCATATCCAACTGCCTGCATTGGAACATCAGGAAAATCATGGTTTTGACCCAATTCAACACCGCTTCCCTGCATCGTCATATCTCGCAATCTTACCGTTTCGATGGCTTTTCGGACGGTTTTTTGCAAATCCTTGCCGCCCAACAGACCATCGAGGATTCTAACTGGTATCAGGGAACGGCCGACGCCGTGCGCAAAAACATACATTACATCAAGCACCAAAAAGTCGAACACGTAGTGGTGCTCTCCGGCGACCAGTTGTACCGCATCAATCTGCTTGATTTCATGAATGATCATAAGGAAAAAAATGCCGATATCACCATCGCCGTCAAACCGCTTTTGCGGGAACATGCCGGGGATTTCGGCATTTTGCAGATCAACGACCATCTGCGTATTGTAAAATTTGTGGAAAAACCCAAGGAAAATGCCCAGCTTGATGAACTGTTCACGCCGAGCACCTACCTGGACATCAAGGAGAATAATCTGAATTATATCGCTTCCATGGGCATTTACATCTTTAAAAAGGATGTTTTGATCGATCTCCTGGAACACAATGTCAAGGAGGACTTCGGGCGCGAAGTCATCCCCGACGCCCTCGCCACAAGCCGAGTGTTCGCTTATGTGTTCACCGACTACTGGGAAGACATCGG
Organism: Patescibacteria group bacterium; assembly: GCA_035528155.1. Taxonomy (GTDB): domain Bacteria; phylum Acidobacteriota; class Aminicenantia; order UBA2199; family UBA2199; genus UBA2199. The sequence continues at coordinate 834 of DATKZA010000138.1, forward strand.
AACCATCAAGGCCTTTTTCGAAGCCAACCTGGATTTCGCCAACCCTATCCCGCATTTCGATTTTTACAATGAAAACACGCCGATCTTCACCCGCAAACGTTTTTTGCCCGGCAGCAAGATCGAACACTGCGACGTCCATTACTCACTGATCTCCGACGGTTCGATTATCGAAGGCAGCAAATTGAGCAACACCATCATCGGCACACGCTCGCTCATTCGCGCCAATACATACCTGGAAAGGGTGGTCATGATGGGTGCCGATTTCTATGAGAGTCTGGAAGAGAAAGCGGAGAATACCCAGCGCGGGCGCTGCCATGTCGGTGTAGGGCAGAATTGCATCATCCGCAACGCCATATTGGACAAGAATGTGCGCATAGGCGACCAGGTGCGCATATTGAATGAAAAAGGTCTGGAAAATTTCTCCCATGACCGTTATAATATCGTGGACGGCATCACCGTTATTCCCAAAGACATGGAAATCCCCGATGGCTTTGTCATCTGATGAACCACTGCCGTTGCGGCGGTCCGTTTTCTGAATATTCGAACTGAAAAATGTTGTACGGAGGCCACATGAAGAGAGTGCTGTTTCTCCTACTGGTTTGTACCTTCAGCCTGAACGCCGCGGATTTGGAAAAACTGACTTTCGAACAGGTTTATCTCAACAGGGGCGATGCGCTATTGAGGACCTTGCCGGTTATATCCGGCTGGCTCGATGACGCCCGTTTCTTTGAAACGCGCGAAGGGAAAATATTCCTGGTCGATGCCCGCAGCGGCCGTTCGCAGGTGCGGCTTGACCCCCAGGCGCTCAAAATGAAGAGGCCGGCGAACCTGAACTTTCTCAAACCCGCCGACCATACTGCCGATTATTCCCAACTGGCATTTCTCGACGCGGATGATATTTATTTATTCCAAAAAAAATCGGGAACCATCCGCCGCATCACCGCCACGGCGTCGGCTGAAGAAAATCCCACCTTTTCTCCTGACGGCCGATTCCTGGCCTACACGGCTGGCGGCAACTTGTTCGTCTGCGACACAGCCGCGGGTGTTCCCGGCCAATTGACCTTTGACGGCAGTGAGGAGATTCTTAACGGCTACGCCTCCTGGGTCTATTATGAGGAGATCCTGGGCCGGAGCAGCCGCTACCGGGCCTTCAACTGGAGTCCCGACGGCAGCAGGATCGCCTTCCTGCGTTTTGACCAGAGCCGAGTGCCGCAGTTTCCGCTCTTCGATGCCGCCGGGACCTATGGCCGCCTCGAAAACCAGCGATATCCCAAGCCCGGTTTTCCCAATCCGGCCGTGAAAATAGGCGTGATCGACCTGGCAGGCCGTCATACGGACTGGATCGCTTTTCCGGCGGAAGTCGACCATTACCTTACATTTCTGGATTGGACCCCGGACGGAAAAAGTTTTTATCTGCAGTGGCTGAACCGCGGTCAGGATGAATTGCACGTCTATGAATACACGCTAGTCGATAAAAAACTGCGCCGGGTCTATCGCGAAAAACAAAAGGCCTGGGTGGATTTCCTGGGTCCCGGTGATTTTCAACCATTGCCGGGTGGAGATTTTCTGCTGCTCAGCAGCAAGAGCGGCTGGAATCACCTGTACTGTGTGTATGCCAACGGCAGGGAAAAGATGATCACTAGCGGCAAGTGGTCGGTGACCCGGATCGAATTCGTGGATGAAAAAAAAAGGCTGGCATTTGTCAGCGCCGACAAAGAGGATTCGACCCGGACCGACCTTTACCGTGTGCCCTTCACTGGCGCCTCCCCCAAGCACCTGACCCGGCTCAACGGCACTCACGGCGTGACCTTTTCCAAGGCGGGTTCTTATTTTCTCGACCGTTTTTCGTCCCTGCAGCAACCGCCAATGTTGTGGCTGTGCGCCCGCGACGGCAGAGTGCTGCGCCGCCTGGGTGAAAGCGCCACTCCCGCTTTACGGCGCATCGCCCTGGGCAAGGTGGAGATGTTCAAAATCCCGACCGGCGACGGCCTGCAATTGCCGGCCGTCTGGTATCTGCCTCCTGATTTCATTGCGGAAAAAAAATATCCGGTCGTATTGTCTGTGTACGGCGGCCCGGGCAGCCGCTCAGCAACAGACGCTTTTCCCCGCCGCCTGGATGATTATTTCCTGGCCCAGCAGGGGATCATCGTACTGAAAGTAGATCATCGCGGTTCGGCCCATTTCGGCAAGCAGGGGATGGAAGCCATGTACCGTTGCTTGGGAAAATGGGAGATCGCCGATTACTGCAGCGCGGCCGCTTATCTGCGCGGCTTGCCTTTTATCGACGGTAAAAAAGTAGGTATTACCGGCGGCAGCTACGGCGGCTATGTCGCCGCCCTGGCCCTGGCCGCGGCTCCCGATTCGTTCGCCTGCGGCATTGCCGACTTCGCGGTCAGCGACTGGTCCCTTTACGACTCGGTCTACACGGAAAGATTCATGGACCTGCCGACGGAGAATCCCGAAGGCTACCGCCAGGCCTCAGTGCTTACGCATCTACCGACCTACCGCGGCGGCCTGCGTTTAACCCACGGCAGCATGGATGACAACGTCCACATGCAGAACACCATGCAATTGCTGAACGGCTTGTTGGACCTCGGGAAAACAGCCGAACTCATGGTTTATCCGGGCGAACGTCACGGCGTGCGCGGCATCAAAGCGAGCGGATTCAGAAAAGCGGCCCTCGATTTCTGGTTGAGGAAATTCTTTCCTGAACGTTGCGCTGCGCCGGGCACGGAGACGGTTCCCGACAAATCGTAAAAATCATGATCCGGCTCCAGTCCATTGACAGTTGTCCACTCTGCCAAAGTCCACAAATCTCGCTTTTTATTAAAGGGACGGTTGCTCCGGAAAAGATCAGCGCCGCTGATTTCAAGATTACCGACAGCCACTACGGCTTGCGTTGGACATTTTTCTCCTGCCGGCGCTGCAGTTTTGTTTTTGCCAATCCCTGCCCGATCCAAGAAACCATCGCCGAGTTTTATGCGAACTTGGCCGACGAAGAGTACAGCCAGGAAAACGAGGGTCGCGGCCGAAATTTTTCGACCATTTTGCAGAGACTGCTTCCGCACGCATTACCGGGCTCTCTGCTTCTTGATGTCGGAGCGGCCAGCGGCATTTTTTTGAACTTGGCCCGGGAAGCGGGCTATCGGGTTGAGGGCATCGAACCATCCGTGGCGCTGGTCGCCGACGCCGAGAGACTGTACGGTCTGAAACTGTTTTGCGGCACGGTGGAGCAATTCAGTGCCAATGAAAAATTCGCGGTCATCACTTTGCTCGACGTGCTGGAACATGTAACCGATCCCGGCACTTTTTTAAAGGTTCTAAGCGATTTTCTGGCTCCGGGCGGCATGCTGGTCATTGTCACTCCCGATATAGGCAGCCTGGCAGCCAGGATCATGGGCGGCCGCTGGTGGCATTACCGTGTCGCCCACCTCAATTTTTTCAACAACCGTTCCCTGGTTTGGCTTATGGAAAAACATGGTTTTGAGATCGTCTTGCGCAAAAGGTTCGCCTGGAATTTTTCCGCCTACTACCTGTTGACCCGTTTGCTGCCCTTCTTGAAAGGAAAGGCTTTACAAACACGGCTGAAAAAGCTACACTTGAAACTGCAACTCCACGATTCCTGGGAAATCTATGCCAAAAAGAAAGAAAGGTAGCCTGTATATCGCTTCGCTGCGGCTGGACCGCTGGCCGCGCAGCACGGCAATCATCATAGGTTCCGCTGCCGTTTTTTTGGTCCATCCCGACTGGCTACGCAGCGCCCTGTCCCCGTTTCTGCCGCTGCAGATCATTCTGGCTTTCGTTTTGACCTGGATGGTTTCCACGGCCAATTACATCATCAACGAGATCACCGACGCGCCTTTTGACGCCTTTCACCCGGGGAAAAAACACCGCCCGTTGGTCGGCAACGAGATCAGTGTTCCATTGCTGCTCACTTGCGGGGTTTTGCTTACGGCGGGCGCCTTGGGGATTGCCTATTTTTTATTCAGCTTGCCTTTCGTTTTCTCGCTGTCCGCCCTGCTGCTGGCTGGAATTCTATATAATGTGCCGCCGCTGCGCTGCAAAGATATCCCTTATCTCGATTCCACTCTGGAATCGGCGAACAATCCGATCCGTTTCCTGATAGGCTGGTATGTGCTGGCAGCCGCTTTCCCGCCCCTAAGCCTGCTGGCGGCGTGGTGGGCTTTCGGCAATTTCCTGATGGTCGGCAAAAGGGTCGCCGAAAAAAAATTCCTGACCGCCGAGGAATCGTCGGCTTACCGCATGTCGCTCAGCCGTTACAGCATCCGCGGCTTGGTGTCCTTCATGGTCGCCAACGCCCTGCTTTTTCTGGCCCTGTTCATCATTTTTTCACTGCAGTTGAACTTGAAGACCTTTTTATTCGCCCTGCCTTTCATTGTTTTCTACCTGGTCTTTTTCATTTACAAATCAGTTCAGGACCGCGATGCGGCGGAGGAACCTGAAAAAATGCTGAAAAATCCCTACTTTGCCCTTTACACCTTGTTTTTGCTGGTCTTTTTTTTAATCGCCTTTTGGTTGAGGTGAAGCCATGGAAGTTGATATCATATTGAAGATCCTGCTGGCGGCAATGCTGGGTGGGATCATCGGTTTGGAAAGAGAGCTGTCGCACAAGGAAGCCGGCCTGCGCACCAATATCCTGATCGCCATCGGCAGCACCCTGATCACCATTCTCTCCTTCAAGATCGCCGCCTTGAACAAGACCGCCGATCCCGCCCGCCTGACGGCGCAGATCGTTTCCGGAATTGGTTTCCTGGGGGCCGGGGCCATCATCCAGGCCCGTTTCGCCGTTCACGGCCTGACCACCGCGGCCACCATCTGGACCGTGGCCGCCATCGGCATCGCCGTCGGCAGCGGGTTTTATCTGGTGGCCTTCCTGGTCACGATTTTTGTGGTCCTGGTGTTGACCGTGTTCAAATTCCTGTTGGCCTACCTGGAAAAGCAGAAGCAGAACTACGTCTACCTGATCAGCACCGAGGAAAAAGCGTCCCTGCTGGTCGACATCCGCAAGGTGCTGACCGAACTGAACATCCGTTATACCAGCGCCCGCTTGAATCGCAAGGAAGGCGGTTATGAGTTTGAGATCATTTTAAGTACTTCTGAAAACAAAAACCGCGATTTCATCGAAAAGATCATGCTCATCAAGGGGGTAAGGGAAGTCCTTTCCGAGAACCTATGACCACCCTGCTGCTGGCCACCTGCAATCAGGGCAAAAAACGTGAGATCGAGAATTTCCTCCAGCAAGGGGCATTACATATCCGTTTGCTTTCCATTGACGAAATAAAGGGTAATGCTGAAGTCAGCGAGTCGGGAGCGACTTTTGCCGAAAATGCCCGCTTGAAAGCCGATTGTTACAGCCAGCTCACCGGCATGGATACCCTGGGGGATGATTCGGGACTGGAGGTTATGGCCCTGGGAGGCCGCCCCGGCGTCCTTTCCGCCCGTTATGCCGGGGCGGGCGCCAACGACGATGCACGCATCCAAAAACTGTTGGCTGACATGCAGGGCATCGTCGACCGCCGGGCACGATTTGTTTCCGCCGTCTGCATTTCCCGCAATGGTTCACCGCTTGCCACTTTCAGCGGCCAGGTCGAAGGGGAAATTCTTTTTGCCAGAAGGGGCGGGGGCGGTTTTGGCTATGATCCACTCTTTTTTTATCCGCCCCTGGGCAAAACTTTCGCCGAGCTGACCCTGGAAGAAAAGAACCGCATCTCCCACCGTGCCCGGGCTCTTGAGCAAGTAAAAAAATTTCTTTTACATGGTGGGCCTGCTCAATGAAAGCCGCTGCTGAAGCTTCGAGTTCGCAAGGAAATCGCCGCAGTCGGAAAACCAAGAAAAAAGAACAGTATTTCACCATGACAAACATGGCGGCGAAAGCAAAGACAATGCTGCGCTCGGCGAAAATGCTTATCCCGCATCGCCATCTTTCCTTCAGCCCGCTTGCATCCGCCTTGCTCATTCTGGACATGCAAAATTATTTTCTTGACAGCTCCTCTCACGCTTTTATCCCCAGCGCTCCGGCCATCGTTGCCAATATCAGCAGGCTATGCCAAACTTACGCCACAATGAATCTGCCGGTTATTTTCACTCGCCATTTGAATTCAGCCCGGGACGCGGGATTGATGGCCACGCGGTGGAAAGAACTGATCAAGGCAGAGGATCCCTTGAGCGGGATCATCCCGGACCTCCATCACGAAAACCGGATCGTCATAAAAAAATCCGGATATGACGCGTTTATGGATTCCCCTTTGCATGAAATACTAAGGAAACGGAATGTCAAGCAGTTGGTCATCGGCGGCGTCATGGCCAATGTCTGCTGCGAATCAACTGCCCGTTCCGCTTTTCAAAAGGGTTATGAAGTGTTTTTTTTGGTCGACGGTACTGCGGCCTACAATGAACGTTTCCACTTGGCTTCGCTGTTAAACCTCGGGTTTGCTTTCGCGGAATTGGCTTTGACCGAAAACATTTGTCGCAAAATGCATGGCTAAGATGAAGGTTGCAAAAGTAGCCGTAATCGGCGCCGGGCCGGCGGGAATGGCAGCGGCCATTCAGCTCAAGCGCTATGGAATATCCCCCTTGCTTTTTGAAAAGAGCCAAATAGGCGGGCTGCTGTTAAATGCCAATCGTGTGGACAACTATCCTGGATTTCCCCGGGGCGTTTCTGGTCCCGAACTGGTGTCTTTGTTCCGCAAGCAGCTGAAGGAAATGTCAATTGATGTGACGATGGCCAAAGTGGAAGAACTGGATTTCAAGAAAAACAAATTCCGACTTTCCAGCAAAGGCCGGGAATATTCGAGCAAGATGGTGTTGCTTGCTTCCGGGACCGCGGCCGTGATTCCTGAAGAATTATCCGCTCTTCCCGAATGGAACAGAAAAGTTTTCAGCGAAATTTGGAGTTTGCGCGGCAAGCAAAACAAAAAAATTGCCATCATCGGCGCTGGTGACGCGGCTTTTGACTATGCTTTGAGTCTTGCCCAGAAGAATGAAGTGATCATTCTCAATCGCAGCGCGAATAGAAAATGTTCGCCCGGACTTTGGCTGGAAGCACTGAAATCATCAGGGATTTCTTATTTGGATCACATCAGGATTTCAAGATTCGGCTTCACAAAGCGCGGGCAGGTGGTGATTGACTACCGGCAACAGCTGCGAGACAGTGCTCTCGAAGTTGACTTCCTGGTCGCGGCCTGTGGTAGAAAAACGCAGCTTGATTGCCTGTCAAAAAATCTTTCACGCCTTAGGGTACAACTTGAACAAAGGGGCTTGTTGTATTTTGCCGGTGACGTAGCGAACGGATCGTTCCGGCAAGTGGGAATTGCCGTAGGCGACGGCATCAGGGCGGCAATGAAGATAATGAGGAAGCTTGCGGAGGCTGAATTTGAAAATCATTAGTGCAACCGGCAGAGAGGATATCGCCATTGTTTATATCGCCGCCATGGGCAGGGGAAGGAAGGTGGAATTCGTCGAGTCCCTGCAACCTCCTTTGCCCCGCGAAAAAAAATGGGTATTGATCGTTTCCACGCTTTTCGGCTGCCCCGTCGGCTGCCGCATGTGTGATGCCGGCAGTGATTATCGGGGAAAACTGACGGCCGCTGAAATCTTCAACCAGATCGATTACCTTGTCAACAAAAGATTTGCCGGCGCTCTCCCGGATGTCAGGAAATTGAAAATTCAATTTGCCAGAATGGGGGAACCGTCCTTTAATCCGGCCGTACTGGATGTTTTGGCTCATTTGCCTGATCATATTCCCATCCCGGGGCTCATTCCCTCGGTTTCGTCGATCGCTCCGGCGTCCAGCGGGGATTTTTTCAAAAAACTCCTGGAACTCAGGAAAATAGAATATTGCGGTCGAGACTTCCAACTGCAGTTTTCGATCCATTCCAGTGATGAAAAAATTCGTGATTGGCTGATGCCGGTCGCGAAATGGGATCTTGCCCAAATCGCCGAATACGGCAGCCTGTTTTATGAGAAAAATAAAAGGAAAATCACTTTGAATTTTGCCTTAAGCAAAGATATTCCCCTGGACCCCGGCAAGATTGGCGCACTTTTCGATCCGGCCTTTTTTTTGATCAAGCTGACCCCTCTTAATCCAACCTACCGGGCCAAGGCCAAGGGGCTCCGGACCGGTCTCGATCCATTGAGTGGAGTTGCCGGCAAAAAGATCGTTGCTGGGTTCAAAGCCCGCGCTTTTGAAGTCCTGGTGAGTATCGGAGAACTGGAAGAGAATCTGATCGGCAGCAATTGCGGCCAGTATTTGCAGCAGCACCTGCGATCCGCTTCCAGGTTAAACAACGGCTATACTTACGAAATGAACTGAAAAGAACTGTATTTCCTTCCGCGCCAGCCCCTCACCGCAAGTGAATAAGTACTTCCGGAATCTTGGATTGGCTCGATGCAAGTCAATGAACCTTATCCCCGGCGCGGCGGAATAGACATTTTGGTTTTTATTTCTTGGCCGCCTGATAGGGATTGTCTTTTTTAAATTGCGGAAAAGAAGCTTCCATGCTCAAGCGGTAGCCCACGTCGAAATAGAAGCGAATATCTTCCAGCATGCCTGACAGATCCCAATCAGACGTGTATTCATCGGATGGTTTGTGGTAGTTCCTGCGGCCGTACGCTTCGCGTTGCTGCCGGCCCCAGACTTTGCCTTTTGAACGGTGGTCCATGCCTGAGGCTGCGTTCAGGGCCGGCACGCCGGCCAGAACAAAGGAAAAATGGTCGGAGCGGTAAAAACCGCCGCGCTCGGGATGGCTTTCTGGTACCAGGTACCGTCCCTGGCGGGCGGCCGCAGCGCGGGCATATTCATCCAGGTCGGAGAGGCCGAGAGCTGTGACCTGAATGTCCTTCATGCGCCCGAAGATGTTCAAACTGTCCATGTTGATCACCGCCGCGGTTTTGGCTAGCGGGATCACCGGATGGGCGGTGTAGTAGGTCGAACCCAGCAACCCCTGTTCTTCACCGGTCACAGCCATGAACAGGATGGAACGGCGGGGGGGCGTTTTGACCGTGGCGAAGAGCGACGCCAATTCGATGAGGGCCGCGGTTCCGGTGGCGTTGTCCAGCGCCCCATTGTAAATGCCATCGCCGACGATTTTATCGTCTTTGCCGAAATGATCCCAATGGGCGGAATAGATCACGCACTCATCGGCCAGATCCGTTCCCGGGATGCGGGCGATTACATTGCGGGACACGGCTTTTTCCACCACATTGGCAAAAGCGATCGAAGCCTTGAGCGGCAGGTCGCGCGCAGAAAAATCCTTTGCCAAAGCCGCTTTCCTCATCAGTTCCAGATCGCTTCCTGCGGCGACGCAAAGGCGCTGCGCCGCATCCAGGGAAATCCAGGCTTCCATTTCGCACTTGGAAGCGTTGCCTTCGCCCGATTCCAGGCGAAAAATCGGCCGGCCCCAGCTGTTGCGCACCACATCCCAGCCATACGAAGCCGGGGCGGCTTCATGTATCAGCAGGGCTGCCTTGGCACCCTGCCGGCCCGCTTCGGCAAACTTGTAACTCCAGCGTCCATAATAGGTCATGTTTTTGCCGTGGAACAAGCCGGGATCATAATACCCCGGATCATTGACCAGCATGATCACGGTCTTGCCGCGGACATCAAGAGCATGGTAATCGTTCCAACCGAATTCAGGGGCCACGATGCCGAAACCGACAAAGACCGTTTCCGAGTCCTGGATAGCGATTTTTTCCTTGAATTGGGCGGTGAAACCCATAAAATCCTTGCCGAAAGCAAGTGCCAAAGGCGACTTTCCGCCGGAAAAGGTCAGAACCCCCTGTTGGTCGTTGGTGATCCTCAGCATGGGTATGTCCTGGAAATAACTGGAACCGTTGCCTGGAGCCGCTCCCACGCGCCTGAACTCCCGGCTCAGAAATTCGATGGTACGGGTTTCTCCGGCAGAAGACGGGTAGCGCCCTTCGAAGGCATCGCTGCTCAGTGTCCTGATGGCGGCTTCCAGACCGGCCCGGTTAACAACTACTGATTCCGCCTTTATATTCGGTTTTTTTTGTGATGCGCAAAACCACAATCCGCCAACAGACAGCGCCATGAGTCCGGCAAGCAAAAAACGTCTCATTACGGCCTCCAGATGAAAAGCGTTTAGGGACCAATGTAACCGACCCGGCAGATTCTGTCAAGCGGACGGCTTGGTTCCGATTTTACAGCCTGTTTAAAAAATAACGCGAATGTATTATGATTGGTCTTTGAGGAGGTTGAATGGATCTGGAAAAAATCATCCGCGACGTGCCCGATTTTCCCAAGCAAGGGATCATATTCAAAGACATCACCACCCTGCTGCAGGACGGGGAGGCCTTCCGCCTGGCCCTGAACCAGATGCTGAAGAAATACCTGGACGCCAAGATCGACAAAGTGCTGGGCATCGAGGCGCGCGGCTTCATATTCGCGGGCGTACTGGCTTACAAGCTTGGCTGCGGCTTCGTCCCGGCTAGAAAGCCGGGCAAGCTGCCCTACCGCACCATCCGCGAGGAATACACCCTGGAATACGGCAGCAACGCTCTGGAGATCCACGAGGACGCCATCAAACCCGGTGAAAAGGTCCTGATCGTCGACGATCTGCTGGCCACGGGCGGCACCGCCCTGGCCGCGGCCGGACTGGCGGAAAAACTGGGCGGCGAGGTGGCCGGCATCGAATTTCTGATCGAACTCGGCTTTTTAAAGGGCCGGGAAAAGCTCGCGAAATATCCGGTCAACAGCCTGATCACCTACTGAAAATGTTGAAAACGTTGCTGCTGCTGTTGCAGATCACTCAGAATTATCTGGTCATGCAGCCGCTGCAGGAAGCCATCCAGCACGGCCGATTTGCCGCTTTGGCGCCAATCTGCCGGCAGCGCGTCGTCCTCAACCTGGAGGAACCGCTCAGCCTGCAAGGCACCATGAGCAAGGAGCAGTTCATCGAGGAATTTTCTGCCCGCTTTGCCTCGCTGGAAGCAGAGAAAATTGAATGGTCTTCCATCCATGTTGAGGAAAATATCGCCGTGCAATCATTGAACCTGATCCTGAAAAAGCGTTTTTCCGGGGCCAGGGTATATTACAAGTTGATCCTATTCATGAGCAAAGAAAAAGAATGGCAACTCCATTATCTCCGCGGCATAAAAATCTGATCCTCGGCGCGCTGTCCGCAACGCTGGCCACAGCCATCCTGGGGATCGCGATCTTTATTCCCGGTAGCTGGTCGCCCGCAAAAATTCAGTCCCGGGTCGAGAAGAACTGTGAGCGCATGGAAGCCGTTCTGGCAGGCGAAGTGAAAAAATGCGTTTTGCGCTCTGAAACGCTGCGCCGCCCATTCCTTGACGGGACACTGACCGCCGCCGACCTGGAAAAAAAGGAAGCGCTGATCATTGAAAAGAACGGCATCATTGCCGACTATATCGGGGAGATCTACTTTTTCAAGCCCGTCACCATGTCCCAGGGCGAGTGGCGGCTGATCAAAAAAAACCAGGATGTCTATTTCCTGCGCCGCCTGGGTCCCCGGGAGTTCTATGTGCGTTTTTTCATGGACATGCGCTCCAACCCGATCCTGGGGAACCAGGATTATCCTTATCCTGTTTTTGACCTGAAATATTCCAATACGCCGCTGCCGGACGGCGCCAACGATTTTTCCTACGACCGGGCTCAAGATCGTTTTTACTACACCCGCTTGCTCAAGCCCAGCCAAAACCAACTCATTCTGACCCTGGTGTTTTCGCGGGCGACTTTCGTCAAGCAATCGCTCCATACAAAGAAATTGCTGGTTTACGGACTGTTTTTTTTGCTGTTTTTAACCGCATTCCTGGCTTTTGCGCAGGCCGGGTTTTTCCATACCGTTTTCAAACTGCTGGCCCTGGCCGGGATGGCTTTCGCGCTTTGGTGGGTCATCGCCTGGCTGGCCTCGAAAAACATCTATTTCCCACATTCGCCCCTGGCCGTGAGCTCTGTTTTTCAATTGCTCGTTCTGATCACATTTCTTTTGGCGGCGGGTTGGTTTTGCCGCAAATATATCCGCTTAAAAAGCAATACCGCAGCCCTGATCGTATTCAACGGCCTGGCTCTTGCGGCTTTTTATGCCGCCGACCGGGTTTTGCGCAACGTGAATTTCCCCTATGGCGATTTCGCTTTGAACCCTGATTTCCTGGGCCTGCTGGCCTTGCTCAGCGTCCTGCATTTCGTGCCGCTGCTGGCGGCCGCGCATTTCCTGAAAGCCGCTAATTGGCGGTGTTCCTGGCCGTTCATCGGGCTGCAGGCGCTGGCATTGATCCTGTGCGCACTCTTCGCTCCCTTTGCCATATTCAGTTTCTTTCCTCTGGCCCTGATCTATATCGGAATGCTGCTGGGGCCGCGCCGTTTCTGGCTGCGGGTCACCGTGCCTCTGCTGCTGGCATTTGCGGTCGGCAACTGGCTGGCGCAATACTCCCATCTGGAAAAACAGGCCTTTATCCGGGAGAACCTGAAGACCATTTTTTCCAGCCAGAGCCATTACGCCAAACTGGTTGCCCGCGAGATCGTTTATGAACTCAATTCACGGCAAACGCCGTTTTCCGCCCAATTTGACAAAAACAAGCGCAACGAATTGGCCGAATGCTGGAAAAACACTTTGGCGGCACGGGAAAGCATCGCTTCAGGGATATACGTGGTGGCCGCCGGCGGCAATGTGCTCCATTCTTTTTCCTACCAGATCCCTTACATTGAATTGAACAAGGAAAATATTTTCCCGTTCTGGCACGTGGAGAACGTGGAAGCCGATTTGTTCGGGAAAAAAGTCAGCCTGGCCGTAGCCACGATAAACGTGTTTCAGCGGGAGCGCTACCTGGGCTATATCATGGTCCAGGTGCTCAATTCCGCCGATCTGATCCTGAAGAGCCGGGACCAGGTGTCCCTTCTTATTCTGGACCGCAAGATCAAGGATGCCGGGATCGGCTATATCAAGCTGGATGAAAATAGGCGCATCCTGGAAAATCCGGCCAATATCAATGCCGAAAACCTGGCTGCGCTTTTAAAATACAATGACGCCTGGGTACGATTTTCTGCCATGGATATCGACTACAGCGGTTATGTTTTCAATAACGATACGGAAGCGGTCATCATCTTTTTTCCGGAAAACACATTCTTTAAATCCTTTTCCGAATACAGCAAGATCTTGATTTTCCTTTTGCTTTTATTGGCGTTTTTCAATAGCCGGGCCTTTAAAAAATTCCCTTGGCGCTCATTTTTCGGCTCATTTTCAGTGAAAGTATTCGCCATACTTGTCCTGCTCACCATTCTTACCGCCGCGGTGTTTTCCCTCTTTGCGCTGAATTTTAATTTTCTCTCCCTGGAAACGCAGCGCGACCAGGCAATCTTCGATCGCGGGCGCTCGGCTCTGAATATTATCAACAATCTCCTGGTCGAAAGCGGCGAAATAACCCAAAATCACATGTTCCTGCTGGAAAAAATATTGGAAAACAACATCAGTGTCTATGAAAACGGGATCCTGCTCTTTACCTCCGACCACAGGAAGATCATCAGGTCACAATTGCCGATCTACCTGAATTCCGGGATCCGCAGCATCCTGCAGCAAAACAACCAGCAGTTCCAGCTGCAAAAAAAGGAAAATTTTCTTGACCTGTATTTCAAAACGAGCGGGAATTACATTTTTGATATCGAATTTCCTTTCAACAGTGCCGACTTGTTGCGGGCCAAGGCTTATTACATCGACTTCATGGTGACAATATTTTTTGTGCTGATCGTGATCGGCATGGCCGCGGCGTTTTTTTTCCGCAACAAGATCCTGGCGCCGATCCACCGCTTGAACCGCGGCATGGCTGATGTCCAGCGGGGAAATTTGCAACCCTTGGGCGAAATCCCGGCTGAAACAGAATTGCGTGAGCTTTATCAGGGTTTCAATTCCATGCTGGAGGGGATCCAGGAGCAGAAAAAGAATGTTTCCGAGATCTCGAAGATGAAAACCCTGGTCCAATTGGGACGAAGGGTGGCCCACGAAGTTAAAAACCCTTTGACACCGATCCGCTTATCGGCTGAGCAGATCCTGCGTTCCCTGAAGGACAGGAAAGGGATCGACAAGCCGGTGATCGCCAACGCGGTCCGCTATATCATCGAAGAGACCGAGCACCTGCGCCGGGTGGCGTATGGATTTTTGAATTTATCGAAGCTGGATGAATTGAAAACCGAATCGTTCCCGCTTAACGACCTGATCGCTGAAGCGGTCTCCCAAATGCGTTCCATTTATCCCCAGGTCCGGTTTGCCGTGGACGAAAGCGGGGCGGCGATCGAGGTCGTCGCCGACCGCCAGAAGATCAAGCAGGTGATCGACAATGTGCTGACCAACGCCCTGGAGGCAGTGGCCGGCAAGGATGGCGAGATTGGGGTGTCCCTGGCGCAGGAAGGGGAAGAGGTGGAGGTGCGCATCCGCGACAACGGTACGGGGATCAATGGCGAGGAACTGGAGCGGATTGCCAGGGAGGAATTTTCTTCCAAGGACCTGGGGACCGGGCTGGGCCTGGTCATTGCCCGCCGTTTTCTGGAACTGCATCAGGGTCGTTTGGATATCCGTTCCTCGCCGGGTGCAGGCACGACCATCATCATGAGGTTCGCCAAGCATGTACAATAGGCCCGATCCGCTGCTTCCCGGCGATTGTGTCGGTATTTTTCTGCCGTCTTCTCCCGTTAAAGAACCGTATCGCGGCCAGGGCCTGCAGGCGTTGAGGGAAATGGGCTTCTGTGCCCGGGAAGTGGACGAGGTCCTTTCCGGGAATGATTTTTTGGCGCGGCCGCCGCAACGGACCCTGGCCGATCTGCAGGAATTTTTCACCGCCCCTGAAATCAAGGCTGTCTGGGCCGGGCGCGGTGGTTACGGCTGCAATTGTCTTCTGCCGCTGCTGGACCGGCTGGTGATCGCTGAACCGAAGATCGTCGTGGCTTCATCCGATGCCAGTTACCTGTTGTGGCAGCTGCTGGAACGGCGGCAAATGGTTGTTTTCTATGGTCCGATGGTATACGGAGGGCTGGCCAAGGGTGAATACGACCGCAGCCAGGTCTTGGCGGCAATCAGCGGCAACCAGCCGCCCCTGAGCTTTTCGGGTAGCATCCTGTGTCCGGGACATGCCAGGGGATTACTGGGCGGCGGTTGTTTGTCCAATTTCGTTTCATTGCTTGGGACCCCGCACTTGCCCACACTGAAAAACAGGATCCTTTTGCTTGAGGATGTAAATGAAAGGCCGTACCGCCTGGACAGGATGCTGTGGCAGTGTGAGCAGGCCGGGGTGTTCCGCCGCATACGGGCCCTGCTTTTGGGCGAATTTCCGAATTGTTTCAAAGACACCGGGGAGAAAGAATTGTTTTTCGGTCGCTGGCGGGAAAAGTTGAACGGCCTGGGCATCCCCGTCCTTTTTGACATGCCCTTCGGCCATGCCAGGTCCGCCCAGGTTCTGCCGCTGGGCGTGAAAGCCGAAATTGATACAGAATCGCCTGCGGGAATACTCCGTTGTGAGATCGGGGTAAAATGGTAAAAAAGGTTTTTTTTTGCGGCATCGCTGGAACCGGCATGAGTGCCCTGGCCGGCCTTTTCAAGCAGCGGGGCTATGAAGTATACGGATCTGACAACCGCTTTTATCCGCCGGTCGATCGGCTGCTCGCCGACCTCAATATCACCCTGTTCCAGGGTTTTTCCGCCCAGAACATTCCCGCTAACGTCGATTTTTGCGTTATCGGCAACGCCATCAGCCGCGGCAATCCTGAAGCCGAACATATTCTCGACCAGGGCCTGGAGTATTTTTCGATGGCCGAAGCCCTGCAGCGGTTTTTCATCAAGGGCAAACGATCTGTTGTGGTCGCCGGCAGCCACGGCAAGACCACCACGGCATCGTTCGTTGCCCACCTGCTGACCGTCGCCGGCCTACGTCCCGGTTTTTTTATTGGCGGCAAACCTGTCAATTTCGCCGCCAACCACCAACTGGCCGCCGGGGATATTTTTGTCAGCGAGGGCGATGAATATGAAAGCGCATTTTTTGACCGCTCGGCCAAGTTCTTTAAATACCGCCCCGACTTGCTGCTCATCACCGCCCTGGAGCATGACCATATCGATTTTTACCGGACCGCGGAATCCTATCTGCAGAGTTTCAAAAACCTGGTCAACCAGGTTCCAGGCCGGGGCCGGATCATTGTCAACGGCGATTACGAGATGGCCCGCCAGGCGGTCAGCCGCTCTTTCACCCCGGTCATTTTCTACGGACGCGCCGGAGCGGATTATGAAATCAACGATGTGCGGCCGCACCTGGGCGGCTACGATTTCGGGCTTGAGGGCGGCGGCCGCAAGCGCAATTTTCATTCGCCTCTGGCCGGCCCCTACAATGTTTGGAATCTGACGGCCGGGATCATTCTCGCTCACGAACTCGAGCTGCCGGTTGCAACCGTGGCCAAGGCGCTGGCCACATTCGCCGGAGTGGAGCGCCGCTTATCGCCCCTCGGTCGGCTGCAGAACACGGTTTTCATCGAGGATTTCGCTCACCATCCCACGGCCATCGCCCAGGTCCTTGGCGGTTTACGCGACGCCTATCCGGGTCGAAGGATCGTGGCTTTATTCGAGCCGCGATCCTGGAGTTTGCGGAGAAATTTTTTTAAAGACAGGCTGCCAGACAGTTTGGGCCAGGCCGACGAGATCGTCATCAAGGACGTTTATGAAAAGGAAAAAATTCCAGTTGCCGAGAGACTTGATGTCGCTGCCCTGCGGGCCGAACTGAAGTCAAAGGGGAAAAAAGTCCATGTTTTTGCCGATTATGAAGAGATCAAGCGCTTCGTAAGCGAGCTGGATTTTTCGCTTAAACAGGTTGTTATTTTGCTATCCAACGGCGATGTGGGCGATTTCACCGCCTGGGTGAAAGGTCTTTACGGAAGTGCTGAAAAATGAATCGAAAAATGCGGCATGGTGCAAAAAGGAGCAGCGTTCCATGTCCTTTCCTTCTCGTTGTTTGCCTGATCTTGGCCTGTTCTTGTTCCCTGATCGAAAAAAGCGTTAGCATCGTGCCGCGCGGGGACGAAGGTCCGAAAACGGATGCCATCCGCGTTATATTCACCGATTTCCGCCAGGCGTTCGCGAATCTCGATTTTGCCGGGATCGTCGAAAAGGAACTGGACGCCGATTCGCTTGCCCTCATGCAGGGGATGCGCTTGGTCATGGCCGGCGACATGGCCGCTGCCGAATTCGTTTTCCGGAAACTGGCCGTCACTGCCGCCGCAGCCTGGTCAAAAGTGATCGCCACTGAAATTCTGGTCCAGGTTTTTTATTTTCAGTCGAAATGGAAGAATCTGCATGAAATGTTCGCGCCGGTTCCCGGAGCGAATCCCGTCGCTGAGAAAAGCGATCTGTCATTCTTGGAGCTGAGCGAGAGCATGGCCGAATATTACCGTTTCCCCGACCATCCCGTAGTTCTTCCCCTGGAATTGAGCATTTCGGGTACGCCCATAGTCCGGCTGCGGATCAACGGCCAATGGGAAAAATTCTGGCTGGATACCGGGTCGGGTTTCACGGTGCTGGCTTCCGACCTTGCCGACAAATTGAAAATATTCCCCCTGAACCGAACGAGGACCCACGCCGCCACCGGCTTCAACAAACAGGTAGCCGCCCGTTTGACGGTCATCGAAACGATTCGCATCGGTGCCCTGGAGATCACCCGTCATCCGGCCATGATCGTGCAGAAAAAAAACCTTTTTTTTAAAATCCCCGGTTTAATTCAGAGAAGAATCACGAAAAACACCGGTGTCAGAGGGATTTTGGGGATGAACGCCATAAAAAATCTGTCCATCCGTATCGATTACCGAAACCGCAAAATCATCATTGTCAGGCCACGACCGGCAGGACGCGAACGCAATTGTTTTTGGATGGGATATCCGATCCTCGTTTGCCGGACCATGGATGGGGTGCGCCTCAATTTTGGACTGGACAGCGGAGCAAAGGATTCGATCATTTCCCCGAACATTTTCGCCAAGATCAAGCCTGGCGTCACCTACCGCAGCCGCGTCAAAGTGTGGGGCATCGGGGGAGAAATGAAAATCAAAACCCAGGTTCTGTCAGACTTGAAAATAATTGCCGCCGGCCACTCGGTTGGGTTCAAGGATATCGTTGTCCTGCCGCTGAACCAGTTCGGATTCGTTAAATTGGATGGGATATTGGGTGGTGATTTCTTTTACGGATGCGGCAGCCTGGTCTTTGACCTTGCCAACGGGGTTTTCTCTATCGGAAATGCACATGAACATTTTTGAAAATATTGACACAAAAATGCAAAATCGGTAAGATTAAAAATCAGCAAACCAAGGAGGTCACTCATGATTATTTCCCGGGAATTGATCGCTAAGGAAAAATTGAAGCCGCTTTTTGATGATCCCCTGCAACTGCCGTTCGGACGGAATTTCACCGATCACATGTTCAGCATGGACCATTTCGGGTCAGGTTGGCGAAATCCCAGTATCAAGCCCTATCAGCCTTTGGTTTTGTCACCCGCGGCCAATGTCTTCCATTACAGCCAGGAGGTTTTCGAAGGTCAGAAAGCCTATAAATCAAAATCAAATGAAATTCTTTTGTTCAGGCCCCAGGAAAACGCCCGGCGTCTGAACCGTTCGCTCCAGCGTCTGTGCATGCCCGAAATTCCCGAGGAACTGTTTCTGGAAGCCGAATCGGAATTGCTTAAACTCGAAGAACGCTGGATCCCAACCCAGAAAGGGGCAAGTTTGTACATCCGGCCGACCGTGATCGGCACCGAAGCCGCGCTGGGGGTCAAGGCATCCAGCGAGTATCTTTTTTTTATCATCCTATCCCCGGTGGGGCCGTATTTCAAGGAGGGCTTCAATCCCATCAGCCTATGGGTTTCCGATACCTATTCCCGTGCCGGCAGCGGCGGGACCGGTGAAGCCAAGACTGGTGGCAACTATGCCGGCAGCCTGCTGGCTACCCGTGAAGCCACTCAAAAAGGCTACAGCCAGGTCCTCTGGCTCGATGCCGGCGAACATCGTTTTGTCGAGGAAGTCGGGGCCATGAATATTTTCTTTGTCATCGACGGCAAACTGGTCACCCCGGAGCTGGGCGGGACCATCTTGCATGGCATTACCCGCAAGTCGGTGCTGGAATTGGCTCCCGAACTCGGTCTCCCGGTTGAAGAGCGACGCATTGCCATTGAAGAAGTGATCGCCAGCATCCAATCCGGGAAATTGACTGAAATTTTCGGCGCTGGCACGGCCGCGGTCATCAGCCCGGTGGGCAAGATCACTTTCCAGGGGCGTGAACACGTGGTCAACGGCAACCAGACCGGGCCCTGGGCGCAAAAGTTCTTTGCTACCTTGACCGGGATCCAATACGGCGAAATTGAAGACAAACACGGTTGGATCTTCAAAGTGAAATAGGGGAATAAATCAAATGGCAGTTCGGGTTTATTCTCTAGCCGGACGCCGCGCTTCAATTTTAATGCTTTTGTCGTTTTTTTCTCAACCCTGGCTGCGGGCCGAAGAATTGCCCCTGGGGCAAATATCAGATCCGGTTCTGTGCCTGCATGAAAACGGCCAGAGTTACGCACTGTATCTGCCAACTGCTTACCAGCCCGAGCGGCGCTGGCCGGTCATTTATTGTTTTGATCCCGGTGGTCATGGCGCTGTTCCCGTCGCCCTGTTCAGGGAAGGGGCCGAGAAGTTCGGCTACATTCTGATCGGCTCCAACAATTCCAAGAACGGCCCCTGGGAGATCATTCTGCAGGCGGCGCGCGCGATCTGGCGCGACAGCCATTCCCGTCTGGCTATTGACGACCAAAGGATTTATGCGGCCGGCTTTTCCGGCGGAGCCAGGGCGGCGTGCGGATTGGGTAAAATGCTGTCCGTCAAATTGAGCGGTGTAATCGCCTGCGGCGGCGGACTGCCCGCCTGGCTTGAGCCCAAGGACGTCATTGATGTTCCCTGGTTCGGCACGGCCGGACTGACTGATTTCAATTATTCGGAAATGCAAGAACTATCAAAGCAATTGGGCGCCCAGGGCACGCCGCGGCGGCTGGAGATTTTTCCCGGCCGGCACAGCTGGCCGGCGCCGGAACTGGCCCGGACCGCGCTGGCATGGTTGGAATTGCATGCCATGAAAACCGGGGTACGGGCCCGGGATGATGAGATCATCGCCAATAGCCTGTCCCTGGCGTCTGCAAAAGCCCGCGAACTTGAAAACAAGCAGGAATGGGGGAGTGCTTACATTCAATATGCCTCCATAGTGGCTGATTTCTCCGGGTTGGCCGATGTCACTCCCGCCCGTGAAAAAGTGGCCGACCTGCAGAAAGCAGGCGTAGCGAAAGACTTAATAAAAAGCGAAAGCGACCGGGAAAGTGAGTATACGAAATCTCTCGCGCGCCTGAAAGCGATGTACAGCCAGTTGCGGGGTCCATTGAACGAGCCCGGCAAAGCCCGGAAAATTATCAACGAGCTCAAGATCCCCTGGATGAGAAAAAAAGCCGCTGGCAAGGATCTGGGCCCGGAACAAATCATTGCCCGGCGCTTGCTGTCGGAATTGTTTTCCCAAGCGATCAACGACGGCCAAACCTACCTGGAAAAGAAAGACGGTCTTCGGGCAGTCCTCGCTTTTCAGATCGCCGCCGAGATCAGTCCCGGCCATCCGTCCGTACTGGCGGTTCTGGCCGCGGCCATGGCTCTCAAAGGTGAAAGGAAAAAAGCATTGAAAACCATCTCAGCAGCGATTCGTGCCGGGTATGACGATCTTGAGGAATTGGAAAAAGAATCGGCATGGGATGGATTGCGCGCTGACCCTGAGTTTATAAAAATTACGGCCGCCATAAAGAAATCTCCGGGACCCGGTTAGGTTGGGAATCATCCATGGTTCGCGCAGTCTTTGACCAAGATAAAAATGGGGACACAAGGCAATGAAAAGACATCTTGTTAAAATCGGATTTTTCATGCTTGTGGGACTTTGGGCGGTGATTTTGACATGTAGCGGAGCCAAGGAGGAAGCGATGTCCGTGTTTTTAATGTCGGAAAAGGGAGAAACATGCATCCAGGTGCGGGCTGGAGAGAAATTCGCTCTCAAGTTCCTCACCAGCCCCGGCACCGGTTACAGCTGGGAGTTTGCTGCTGAACCGGACAGCCGCCTGCTGGAATTCGTCGAAGCCCGGAATGAAGAATCAGAAAAACAGCGGTTCGGTGGCAGCGAATTCGCTGTCTGGACTTTCATGGCTTTGGCGGCAGGGAAAACTGAGATATCCTTGAAATATGTCCGACCATGGGAAAAGGAAGCACCTGCGGCCAAGGAACACGTGTTCAAGGTAAGCATTGGGTTGAAATGGGACATTGAGGAGCACTGAGATGGCGAAATACGATGAATTCACCCGCTTCCGCCAGCAACTGAATGATAAAATACTGGAACAGGGCAATCTGGGCATCAAGCGGTTTTTCGCCCTGGACGTGCAGGCGTATCATCCCGGCGTTCTCGACGGGAAAACCAAGGAACTGATCGGTTTGGCTTCCTCACTGGTACTGCGCTGCGACGACTGCATTTCGTATCATCTCATCCAGTCCTGCGACAGGGGCGCCAGCCGCGCCGAACTTTTCGAGACTTTCAATATAGCACTGATTGTCGGGGGTTCTATCGTCATCCCGCACCTGCGCCAGGCAGTCGATTTCCTGGAAGAACTCGAAAAACGCTGAGAAATACGCGCGATTCCTCCCTGGGGGGAGGGCGGTTCAGATCAATACTGCCTGTCTGGAATCCGGATGGTTCAGTAGGTTTCGTAGACCAGAGACTGGTATTCGGGCTTTTGGTAATTCAGCAATTGCACGCCCATGCCGCCAGTATACATATAAGATTGCGGATCGCTGTCTTTTTTGCTCCAGCGGATGAATCCGGCCAGAATGATCTTCTGGTTCTTGTCGTCAATTTCGATATTGATCCCTTTGCCGGGGGGGCAGGGGTGCAGGGTCTTGATGAAAATTCCCCGTCTTGACATGTCCCCGCTGACGGAATGGAAAGAAGTTCCCTCGTAATAGAATCGAACCGGCAGTTTTTTCTTGATGCGGTTGTCTCTTCTTTTTTCCATGCAACTCTCTCCTAAAACGGATAATAAATATATGTTCGCAAATTCTAAAAATGTCAATTTTTTTATTGATTTTTTGGCTGTTACGGCGATTTTTTTTCCCGGCACAGCTCGCGGAATTCGCAATACCGGCAAAAGGGGTTTTTATTGGCATAGAAGACACCGCTATTGATGTTCTCCACGACGTGCCCGATCAGCTGGAGTAATTTTTCCACGGCGTCGGCGGCGGGAACGACTGCCAAGGTCTGGTGTCTGACGTTGTCGGCGTTTTTTGCGTACAGGACTTCATATTTCAAGTTGGCTTGAACCGGCCCGAAACTGCGGTCGAACAGGTATTTGTAAATGACCATCTGCGGCGAATTCCGGGCTTTGCTTGGCGACCATTTGCTGGTGGTGGTCTTGAAATCGGTGATGCTGAAGTCTTCTTCGACCAGATCGATGACACCTTTCAAAACCACGCCGATCTCGGGAATTTCTACGCTCAATTCTTTTTCAACCATCAGGGGCTTGATGGCTGGAGCGATGTGGCGCACGAAGTAATGCAAAAATGCCAGGCCCCTCTCTTTGGTTTCCCGGGGAGGGGTTTGCCATTTGATCTCCCTTTCCTGTCGGGCGGCATCGAAAGCCGTGCCGAAAACGGAGGCGGCTGTATCTTCATCAAGTGGCGTACCGTTTATTTTCAGACTGAAGTATTTTTCGATGGCGGCGTGAAACATTTCGCCCAGGAACACTTTTTCGTTAATGGGCGGCTGGAAGCCCTCAATATAAGCAAAATAATATTTTTGCGGGCATTCTTTGTAGGTTCTGATCTGGCTATGAGAAATATAGCCGCGGGGAAGGGGCATCCGGAATGACTATTTTTCGCTGCGTTTGATCAGGGCGTGGAGGCGGGATTTGTAGCGCGACCCGGTGTTTTTGTGAATGGTGCCTTTGCTCACGGTCATGTCGATGATGGAGAGGGTCCCGGGTAGCAACTTGATGGCTTCCTCTCTCGCGTCGCCGCTGATTTTTCTTTTCAGGGTCTTGATTTTATTTTTCATTTTAGACCGGTTGATGCGGTTGACCATTCTCTTCTTTTCATCCTGTTTGTGCTTTTTGACGGCCGACTCATGATTTGCCATTTGCAATCCTCCAGAATTAGTATTCATCATACACAATAATCGTCCGGCTGTCAACTCCACCTTCGCTGTTTCTTTTGCCTTTAGTCAAATCAAGAATATATGAGATTGCCCTTATTGGCGTTTGACAACGACATTGGTTCGAACCCTTTTCTTCTCTCTTCCTTATCACTCCTCACGCATCACTTATCACGATTTGTAACCGCAGGGAGCTAATCCCAGGAACCGCTTTTTATTCCCCCCAGGTCCAGGGTGACGAATTTGAAACCATGGATTTGGCATAAGGCCAGCAGGTCGTTTTTCCGGGCGATGATTTTGTGAAAATTGGCTTCCGTGGTTTCGATGCGCACGCCGTCAACCATGTAACGAACACGTAGCGGATAAATGCCCCACTTCAGCAGATCGTATTCCACGCGGCCGATGGCGTCGATCTGGTCGGCGTTCAAGGTGAGATCATAGGGGAAGCGCGTGGCCAAACAGGTGGAGGAGGTCAGATAGTAATCTTTGACGCCTTGTTTTTTCAGTTCTGCAGCAATTTCAGGACCGGAGAAACCGGCATCCTGCAATGGGGATGCGATGGCGAGTTTCTCCAGTGCCAGACGTCCGGGACGATTCTCGCTGAGATCGGAAACGGTGGACCCGTCCGCTACCATGGGAATACCGAAACGTTTGGCTTCTTTTTTCAAGGCGGTGAACATATATTTTTTACATAAAAAACATCGCTTCCTGGAATTCTGTTGAATATGGACGTCTTTAAACAGATTAAGGTGGATCTCTTTTAAGGTGAAAGGGAACTTATTTTGGAAGTAAGCGACCCTTTCCCTGGCTGCTTCCCCGGTGAAGGGCGTATGGACAAAATAGGCGAGAACGTTGGCCGTACCCAGGGCCTCTAAGGCGGCTTGCAGCAGAAAAAACGAATCCTTACCGCCGGAAAACGCCAGCAGTATGTTGCCCTGGCGTTTGAGTCGTTCATGCAGCGAAGCTCTTTTTTCGCGAAAATTACGTGCCGTACTTTTCTTCATTTTTTAGTGGCAGGCGTAACTTTTTTAAGCCATGTTCGCTTGTGACGGTTGATCACATCGGCCATTACGGTTTTCAGGTCCGGATTGCCGTCAATGCGTTCCAGGTTGGCCCCGGTCAACTTCAAATAATTGGCGCGCACCTTTTCAAGAAAATCATTTTTTTCAAACAACTTGGCCACACCTTGGCGGCTGGTGCTGATACGCGCCAGGGCCCGGTCCACGTCAACGTCGATGATGAAAACCAAGTCCGCTTCGGGAGCAAACTGCCTGTTCATGCTCAAGATGGCTTCCATGTCCAGACCGCGAGCGCCCTGATAGCAGGCGTTGGAATAATAATAGCGGTCAAGGATCACTGTCTTTCCGGAGCGCAACGCCGGTAAAATATTGTTTTCCACGTCCCAACGCCGGTCTTCGAGAAAATATTCCAGTTCCTCATGGATCGATATGCTTTCCTTGTTCTGGGCCAGGAGGCGGATTTTTTCTCCCAGCGGCGAATCGGTAGGTTCGCGCAGCCAGATCACCGACACGCCTTTTTCCAGCAGGTAGGCGTGAAACATCCTCGACAGCGAGGTTTTGCCCGATCCGTCGATGCCTTCGAATACGATCAGCCGCCCCATTTATTTACCGAAACAGGTGCCGACAGCCAGTGCGGTTTTTACCAGGTCGCTTTCCGGGTCGACCCGGCGCGGCTCAGCGACGGCTTCTTTGATCGGGGTGGTTTTGATCTCATTGCCGCGCAAACCGACCAGATAGCCGAATTCTCTGTTGACCGCAGCCGCAACGGCATGGTAACCGAAACGGGTGGCCAGGATGCGGTCATAGGGGGTCGGGCTGCCGCCGCGCTGCACATGGCCCAGGATGGTGTAGCGGCTTTCGATCCCGGTCATGTCTTCGATCTGGTTGCCGACCTGAGCGGCGATGCCTCCCAGCCGGATCGGGTCGCTGGCGTCGTTCACCTGGCGGGCAAAAACAAGTTGTCCGCCTTCGGCCCTGGCCCCTTCCGCGACCACGACCAGGGAGAACCTTTTTCCTTTTCGGGCGCGGTCGTTGATTTTTTCACAGACACTGTCTATAGCAAAAGGGATCTCCGGTATCAGGATGACATCGCCGCCGCCGGCCAGCCCTGATTCCAGGGCGATCCAGCCCGCGTAGCGGCCCATCACTTCTATGACCATGATCCGGTGGTGGGATTCGGCCGTGGAATGCAGCTTGTCGATGGCCGTGGTGGCGATGGTGAGCGCCGTGTCAAAGCCGAAGGTGACATCGGTGCCGTTGAGGTCGTTGTCAATGGTTTTGGGAATGCCGATGACGGGCAGGTGGTATTTTTCAAAAAAAAGCTGGGCGATGGCCTGCGTGCCGTCCCCGCCGACAGCCAGCAGCACGTCAATCCCGTTCGTTTCTATGGTTTCCATGGCCTGCGCCGAAACGTCTTGATACTCTTTCCTGCGGTCCCGGGATTCGTTGGCGTAACGGAAGGGATTGTCGCGGTTGGAGGTGCCCAGAATGGTCCCGCCCCGGGGCAATATGCCGGAAACATCGGTCAGTTCGAGTTTGCGGACATGATTGTGGATCAAGCCGGCATAACCGTCCAGGATGCCGCAGACCTCGATACCGAATTGCCGCTGCGCGGTATGGACCACGGCGCGGATGACGGCGTTCAGTCCCGGACAATCGCCGCCACCGGTCAGAATGCCCAATTTCCTAATCTTTTTCATATGGATTCCTCAATGGCCATGATAGCAAATAAAAACATCTCTGCCAATGAAATAATTTATAGAAATATTGTAGGGGCGGATCATGATCCGCCCTTTTTTATAACGATTCTTCGAGCCGATTGAGCTTTGCGGCCAGCATGTCACCGGCCTGGGCCTGGTCGGCGGCGTTGGTGTCGGCATCGAGGCGCAGCGGCTGGCCGAAAGCAAAATGGATGCGCCCGAAGGGCAAGGGGATCATAAAGTGGTCCCAGCTTTTTTGGAGCACCTTCACCCGCGAACCGCTCCAGCTGATGGGGATGACGTATGCTCCCGTTTTTACCGCCAGCTGCACTGCCCCTTCCTTGACTTTCCGGGCTGGGCCCTTGGGACCGTCGGCCGTGATCAGCACCGCAGCCTTTTCATTTTGCACGCAGCGCGCCATGTGCAGAAAAGCCCTGGCGCCTCCCTTTGAAGAAGAACCGCGGATGGGACTCATGCCGAATTCCTTGGCCACGGCCGCCACCAGTTCACCGTCGCTGGACAGGGAGATCAACGGCCTGGCGCCGCTGTTCTTGAATTTGTGGATCACGAACAGGATGTGGCGGTGCCAGAAAATGTAGATCAGGGGCAGGTTTTCCTTCTGCAGGGAGGCGACGGCCTCCTGGCCGCTGATGCGCACCCGGCTGCTGGATACGATGGCCTGGATCATCACCTTGGCCAATTTTCTCAACAGCAGGAATTTAATCTTTTTCAACAAGGCCGTATTCCTTGATCTTGTCCAGCAGGGTCTTGTAGCTGATTTCGAGGATCACGGCCGCCTGTGAGCGATTGAAAGCGGTCTCGGCCAGGACCTGGCTGATCTTTAGCTTCTCGGCCAGTTTCTGCGCTCGGGAAGCCACTGCCTTCAAATTGCCATTGAGACTGAAATTGTCCTGGACGGGAAATGCCTTGCCAGGCAGGATGATCTCCTCTGGACTGATAATGGGGCCGCGGCTGATGATCACCGCCCGTTCGATGGTGTTCTGCAGTTCACGGACATTGCCCGGCCAAGTGTAGGCCATGAGTTTTTCCCGGGCCGGGGCGGAGAGGCTGAATTCGTTTTTTTTGATCTCCAGGGAGAGTTTTCTGATGAAATATTCTCCGAGCAGGTTGATGTCGTCTATGCGTTCGCGCAAAGGGGGCAGTTCGATGGGAAAGCTGGTGATGCGGAAATAGAGATCCTGGCGGAAGCGTTTTTCGGTCACGGCATTTTCCAGGTCCTGGTTGGTGGCGAAAATGAAGCGGATATCCAAGGGGATGAGTTTGCCGCTGCCCAGACGGGTGATGGTTTTTTCTTCCAGTACGCGCAGGATTTTGCCCTGCAGGTGAATCGGGAAATCGCCGATCTCATCGAAAAAGAAAGTGCCGCCCTGTGCCAGTTCAAGCTTGCCGAGCTGGCGCATGTAGGCTCCTGTGTAGGAGCCCTTTTCATGGCCGAACAGCTCGTTTTCCAGGAGGTTTTCCGGGATCGAGGCCGAATTGATGGTGATGAAAGGTTGTGACTGGCGCGGGCTCAGGGTGTGGATGGCGCGGGCGAACAGTTCCTTGCCGGTGCCGCTTTCGCCGCATAAAAGGACCGTGGTGCTGGTCTGGGCGACGAGTTTGATCTTCTCGGCTTCACGCAGGATTTCGCGACTGCTGCCGATGATGACGGTTTTTCCCAATTCCGACTGCAACACTTCGCGCAACACCAGGTTCTCGCGAGCGATATGAGTCGAGGCCAGGGCCTTGTCGATCATCAGCAGCAGGTAGTCGGGGTCCACGGGTTTGGCGATGAAGTCGAAGGCGCCTGCCTTGATGGCCTCCACCGCCTTTTCAATCGAGCCGTAGGCGGTCAGGATGATGAAGGGCAGCTGCAG
>DATKZA010000139.1:0-4258 GCA_035528155.1 Patescibacteria group bacterium
CCCGATCATGGCTTGCTCTCAAAGCTTTTTTTCATGTTAAAATTGTCCCATTTTATCGACTTATTTTCAACAAATTATCAATAAAAAATCTCTTAATTATTTCTATGAGTTATCTGATTTGGGCAACAGCCCGTCGAGACCCGACCCCGATGGCTCATGAAAGGCCGGATACCGATGTCTCTATATCATATCCTTTTATTAAGTTCTTCCCGGGCAATTTTCACTGCCAGGGGCAAATACTCGCCGCGGGGAGCCCCAAGGATGTCCTGCAATTGCTCAGTGGAGAAACCCGCATATGTTTTCCTGAGTTTGTCCGCTGTCTCGAGTGCTTCCGTTTCGATCATGTCATCCCCTGCGGCAGTCGTATCGGCTTCCTCTTCATCATAAATTATTTTTCTTTTTTTGTTGATCTGCTTGGCTTGAAAGTCGTCCAGCTTTTTCCCCAGGGTGCCTTTTATGGCTGCGCCAAGCTGGGTTAAGCCGGCGACCAACAAACAAAAGAGAAAAATGATTACGCCGGGATCGGGCTTATTCCGGCCGGATGCCAGCAGGAAAAACAAAAAGGACACCGAGATGAGTGCGAGGCCGATGAACAATCGATTCATTGCTGTCCGCTCGGGCTTTGCTGCGACAGGCTCCGGCTGAATTCGGGATTCCTTTTTGCCCCGATCCGGCAAAGCCTCTTTTGATTCTTTCGGGGGGGCCGGGTTCAGCCGCAATTGCCTTGAAAAAAGAGACGCGCATGCCTTTCCCTCCATCCTTATCCGTAAAA
Source organism: Patescibacteria group bacterium (assembly GCA_035528155.1). Lineage (GTDB taxonomy): Bacteria > Acidobacteriota > Aminicenantia > UBA2199 > UBA2199 > UBA2199. The sequence goes on from DATKZA010000139.1 coordinate 773, forward strand.
GGCTGGAGCATCGTCTTGTCCAGTTCGGCGCCGGGAACATTGTCAAGGATCAGGCTGTTCAACTCATTGGCTGAACCAGGCAATGGTCTCACGATCAATTTGCTTTGAGACTTGAATTCCGCGTATGAATAGGAAGGATTCATTTCTTCGAGAACCCTCGCCACATAGGTTTCCTTGTTGTAAGAATCAGGGAAGGGCGGTTCCTTAATGATCAGAAAAAATCGATTTTTGCGGCTGCCTGTATTTTCCTTGGTGCAATTGTAGAAAGAGGCTTCCCGAAAGTCAATCGCCGCCAGGAGCGAGGCCCAGATCCTGCGTTATTGTTTTTTCCCAGGGGGGTTCTTCCAGTCAGATTGATTCACGATTCGCTTGTTCGCCCCCAATGCCCGGAAATACTTTCTTGTTTTCTTTCCCGTCACGCCTTGCGTGTCACAAAGTCACCGCAGCTATTGCTTGACCAGCTCCACCCGGCGGTTCCTGGCCTTGCCTTCGGGCGTGTCGTTGCTGGCCACCGGCGCGAACTGGCCGCAGCCGTACGCTCTCAGACGGGCGGCGGCGATGCCGTGTTCGCGCAGCAGCCACTGCAGGACGGCTTCGCCGCGGGCCTGGGAAAGGGCGATGTTGCCATCCACGCTGCCCTCGTTGTCGGTGTGGCCGACCACGAAGACCTTGATCCCCGGGTCGGCTTTCAGCAGCCTGGCGATCTCAGCGATGGCCTGGGCCGATTCGGGCTTGATGGTCGACTTGCCGGTGTCGAAGTAGATGCCGTAGACCGCGGCGTGGCCGTTGGCGCGGATATCCTTGGCAAGGGCCGCGGCATCGGCGACCACGTCCTGGGCCATGGCCTGCTTCTGGATGATCTCCAGCCGGTAGCCGCCGGTGAAATCGGCCGACAGATCGACCCATGTCTCATTGCCGTCACGTACCAGCTTCAGCGTGCAGCGGCCTTTCTCGCTGTGCATAACCGTGCCGCCCTGCTGCTGGATGGCGTTCTCGAAGTTGCGGATGATCTGCAGCTCGCTTGGCTTGCTGGTCAGATCACGGCCCGGCTTGTAAACAACCTGCCAGAACTGGCCCTCGACGCTGCTTCTCTTCCCGGGCGCGACCAGGAAGGCGTGGCTGTCGAACTGGACATATTTACAGCCGCTGATCCAGTATCCCGGCATGCGATTGAAGAGCGGGTGGTCCTTGCAGTCCTTGGCGTCCGGCTGCTGGGCAGCGAGGCCCGTTGCGCAAAATACGATGGCCACGGCCAGAACGAACAAACGCAATCTGAAAGCATGTCTTGTCATCCTTTACCTCCTGGTCCCGATGAATTATGGGGAAATGATAGCAGATTTCCGGTCGATTGACAAAACTGCGTCAAGGGGAGGAAGAATGGGGGCCGTGCGTGTTTGGATGCACCAATCATGATCTCCATTTTTTTTAGTCAGCACATCGATTTCCATGAGTTCATTCCGACGCCGGCGAACCAGGGCGGCCGGGCGATCTCTTGATACTTTAATCCCCCGGGGGCCTATCTATCATGCCAAATGCATATTTGCAAGCAGCGTCCCCGAATTTCCATTGACTTTTTCTTTTATCAAGCTTCTAACTGAGTTATAATATATATAATCAGACGCAAAATGAAACCAACCCGATTGATCCTGTTCGGCATTTTTTTATTGGCGCTTTGCCCAGGGGGAAACCAGGCGCCGGGGGAGGGAAAAATGAAGATAACCAGCCCGGATTTCAGGAACAACGAAATGATACCCAAAAAATTCACCTGCGAGGGAGAGGATGCCAGTCCCTGCCTGGTCATTGAAGGCATTCCCCCGCAGGCAAAAAGCCTGGCCCTGATCGTTGACGATCCGGATGCGCCGATGGGGACCTGGGTGCACTGGGTGGTCTACGACATGCCGCCGGCAGGCCGCATCGAGCAAGACAGCGTCCCGGGCAAGCAGGGGATGAATGATTTCGGCAAAAGAAAATACGGCGGTCCCTGTCCGCCTTCCGGGACGCATCGTTATTTCTTCAAGGTATTTGCCCTGGATGCAATGCTTAATTTAAAAGAAGGATTGAGCAAGAAGGAGCTGGAGCATTTATTGCAGAGGCATATATTGGAAAAAGCCGAGCTGGTCGGATTATATAAAAGAGCAAGATAGGGATGAAAAAAAGGGGAGCGGTGAATGCAAAGGAGGAGCAAATGAAACGGAGAACTTTCGTCAAAAACACGATGGCCGCCTTGCCGGCCGTGGCGGCCCTGTCCCTGCCGGGCGCGGGGACAACGGGTGACATGCAGTCGGTCGGCTTGCCCGCGCCCGGGAAGGAATGGGGAGAGACCCTGCTGGCGGCTCTGCGGAACAGGAAGACGATCCGCAACATCGGCCCGCAGGAGCTGCCGCTGCAGGCGCTTTCCGATCTCCTCTGGGCGGCTTTCGGCGTGAACCGGCCCAAGGCCGGGCTGATGGGCAAGCCGGGAAGGACGGCTCCCTCGGCGAGCAACTCCCAGGAGATCGACCTGTACGTCGTCCTGCCTCGGGGGGTCTATCTCTATGACGGGGTTCACCACCGCCTGCTCCCGGTCGCGGCCGGCGATTTCCGCGCCCTGGCCGGCCGCGGCGACGCCGCCAGGGCCCCGCTGAACATCTTCTACGTCGTCGACCTGACGCGTTACGAACTCGGCCCGGGCCAGCCCGACCCCTCCATCGGCGACCCGGAGGTGCAGAAATCCTATTATTTCGCCGACACCGGCTTCATCGCCCAGAACGTCTACCTGTTCGCCGCCGCCCGGGGCCTGGCCGCCTGGTTCCACCACTGCGACAAGGCCAGGGCAGCGAAGGAATTCAAGCTGCGTCCGGAGCAGCGCGTCCTCTTCGCCCAGACGGTGGGCTTCCCCGCCTCTGCCCGCTGAAACCGGCGCTCCCGGCAGCGCCGACCTTTCCTTGCCATTCAAGCAAACGCGGCCATCGGGGTCAGGTCTTGAATTATCAGGTCGATTATTGACCTTTCTCATATCTGCGCTTGGCCAAACTGATGCTTGAATTATTGCAAACAGCTCCGGAATATTCAACCTGCTCTGGATGAGATAGGCCTAATCACTACAACATAAAAACTGTCATTTCAAGACCTGACCCCCATGCCTTCCAGTCTCCCTTCCTTTACTTCAATCCGCCCGGATGCCCCTTCAACCATCCTTTGACATTACACAGAAATTCGCTTAAAATATCAGCATGGAAAAAACTGATTTTCCGATAAATTCCGAAGTCGGGTCGATGTTCAAAGTCGGCTTTCACAAGGAGAGGGTCAACGACTATATTGAAGGTAAAAACATATTTCCGGTGACGCTTGAACTCGATTTGACAAGCGATTGCACCCGCGTTTGTCCGGAATGTCCTAGCATCAATTCCGCCAAGCATCGTTCTTTAAGCATGAAATTCCTGGAGAGGCTCTTTGCGAATCTGGAGGGCCAAACATCAGGACTTTTGTTGACCGGCGGCGAACCGA
>DATKZA010000140.1:0-6193 GCA_035528155.1 Patescibacteria group bacterium
CAATTCATGAAAAAATCTGGCGCCAGGAAAATCCTTCTTATCCACCTGCTCTATTTTATTGTCTTTGCCGCCTTCATCAATTTCTTTCACACCGATTCCATCCTGGATTGCCAACGGGATTGCCCGGCCTGCCAATTCCAACGGTCCAACATTGCACTGACATTCGTTCTGTTCCTGTTCCTCATCACCTTCACCTGCCTGCGGCTGCCGGCCGTTGCCGAGATCATTTTCGTTTATTTCATTCCGCTTGCCCATAAGCGCTCTCGGGCTCCTCCGCCCAACTTCTCCTAAATTAACAATTCATGAACTGACCAGCACCCGAGCTGGCAATTTTCGCACTCAACCTTTAGGAGATCCAATGAAATTGAGATATCTTTTAACTATTTTAATATTTATAGGAGTTCAGCTCCTTTGCAGCCCATTGCCGGGCGCCGAGGAGGAATGGACCCTGACCCGTTGCTTGGAAACGGCCTATAGGCAAAGCCCGCGTTTACAGGCAGCGACCAGCGCCTTCCAGGCCGCCCAGGCGCGCGTTCAACAAGCGGTCGCACTGCCGCAGCCTGAACTGACCCTGGATTATGACCTGCAGCCGCGGCCATTCGCTTTCGGGCGATCCGGCGAATCCTATGTCGGTGTCAACCAGGTTATTCCCTGGCCGGGGAAAATCATCCTCAACGGCAGGATCGCCCGCCGCGAAGCCCGGGAAGTGAATGTGAACTTGGACGCTGTCCACCTGGAACTGTTCAGCGAGGTGAAAGAGGCGTTCTTCCAAATGCTCCTGGCCGTCAACAACGAAAAGCTGGCCAAGGAGAACGTTGCTCTGGCCCGAGATTTTTTCTCCCGCGCCCAGACCAAATTCGAATCCGGCGACGCCGCCAAGATCGAGATGCTGAAAGCCAAAGTGGAGATGGCCCGCGCCGAGAACGATCTCTCCCTCGCTGCCAATGACATGTACCGGGTCCGGGTCCAGCTGAATTCTCTGCTGAACCGCGCCACGGACGCGCCGCTGCTCCTGCGTGGAGAATTGAAACCGCCGCCACTGAAGATCAGCCGCGCTGACTGCCTGGCGCAGGCATTGGCCAGGCGGCCCGATATCGTCAGGGCGCGCATAGCCGAGAAGCGTCTCTCACTGCAGTTGAACCTGGCGAAACTTGCCTTCATGCCAGACTTCCAGCTCGGTGTTTCCCGTCATCGTATTAGCGGAGAAAATTCCACCTGGGACGTGGGTATATCCGTGCAGATCCCCCTCTGGTTCTGGCAGCCGCTGAAAGGTGAGATCGCCGAGACCAGGGCCAACCTGGAGCGTGGCCGGGCCGAAAGAGAAGAAATCGAACGCGCTGTTGCCCGTGATGTGGAACAGGCCTGGCAGACGGTTGCCACCCTGGATCGTCATATCCAATTCTTTGAAGAGCAGGTCCTGCAAGAAGCCGAAGAGGTTTACCGTAAAACCATGTTCAGCTACCAGGAAGGAGAAATCGGCTATATGGAACTGATCGATGCCCGGCGGATCATGGTGGATATAAAACGAGAATATGCCGAAGCGCTCTTTCGGGGTCAAAGCTCCAGAATCGATCTGGAAAAAAGCCTGGGAAGATAAATCAAGGAGAAAAACCAATGAAAAAAATAACCATTATAATATTGACTGCTGCCACACTTTTTATCTGCATGTGCGGCAAACACAAGCACGAAAGGGACAACGCGCAAGGTGTCCCGGCAACCGGGGAAAAAGAAATCGCTTCCATTTATTTGTCAGGCGAATCACTGCGCAGCATCGGCATCCAAACTGCAATCGTCGGCCAACGTGAGAATCGCTCATTCCTGAAAGCCATGGGCAAGGTCATCATCCCCCTGGACCGCCAAGCCATCATCAGCTACGCCTTCCCCGCCCGCGTGGCCGAGGGTCATGTCAATCCCGGCGACCGGGTCGAAAAAGGGCAGCCTTTGGTCACCCTGGAGAGCGAAGAAGTGGGAAATGCGATGTGTGAATTTTACAAGGCAACCGCGGACTTCGAGCATACGCGCCTGAACCTGGAACGGGAACAACGCCTTTTCGAAAACGGCGTGGCCCCCAAAAAGAATTTCCTGGCGGCGGAAACCGATTACAAGATCGCCCGCAGCAATCAAGATGCCGCGGAAAAAAAATTGCACGTGTTGGGATTCACGGAAAAGCAGGTCCAGCAGATCGCCCATAGCCACCAGGTCAGTCCGCGCATCACCCTGTATTCGCCCATCACCGGCAAGGTCGTTTCCAGCCGCCTGGTCCGGGGCATGATGACCGAACCGTCAACCGAAATTCTGGTCATCGTTGATCTCAGCAAACTGTGGATCGACGCCGAAATTTACGAGAAAGACATCGCTTACATCAAAATAGGCCAAAAGGTGGAGATCCATATTCCCGCCTATCCCGCTGCATTGTTCAAAGGCAGCCTCGGCTACATCAGCGATTCCATCAACGAAGAGACCCGCACCATCACGGTGCGCGTCGAATTGCAAAACCGTGACGCGATGCTGAAGCCAGGCTTGTTTGCCGACTTGCATATCTTTTTCAACGGCAACCGAAAAATATTGGCCGTCCCCGCCGATGCCGTGATCGAGGAGGGAGAAGAAAAAATCGTATTCGTCCAGATCGGGGACCGCTTTCACAAACGCCGCATTGTGACCGGCAGCCAGGATGAAGGTGTGTGGGAAGTGCTCAGCGGTTTAAAAACGGGTGAACGGGTGGTAACCCAGGGCGTCCTGCATCTCAAATCCCTGCTCACGGAAGAGTTGCGGGAATCGGCTCACATCCATTAAAAAAGAGAGCAAAAACCATGATAAACCATATCATTGATTACGCCCTGAAAAACAAACTCCTTGTCCTTTTGCTGACCGGACTGATGTCGGCCATCGGGCTCTTTGTCTACCAGCAGCTTCCCAAGGACATCTATCCCGACCTGAACGCGCCGCTGGTCAACGTCATTACCTCCTGCCCCGGCATGGCCGCCGAGGACGTCGAGCGCCTGATCACCTTTCCCCTGGAAAGCCTGATGAACGGGACTCCCCACGTTACCCGCGTGCGCTCGGAATCCACAACCGGCGAATCGGTGGTCACCGTGGAGTTCGATTGGGGCGTGGATATTTACCTGGCCCGCCAGATCGTGGCCGGCAAACTGGAGATCGTGGCCGAACAGCTGCCGCTCGGTGCCTCGCGGCCGATCATGGGACCGGTCTCCTCGCGCATGGGTGAAATATTCGAGTGCGCGGTCAGCGGCGGCGGGGTCGATGCCATGGAGCTACGCAGCATCGCCGACTGGAACATCCGCTATCGCCTGCTGGGTGTCGAGGGGGTTTCCTTCGTGATCAACCTCGGCGGCTTTGTGCGCCAGTACCAGGTCCTGCTCAAACCCGAGCTCCTCCACCACTACGGCATCAGCATCGCCGAGGTCAGGGAGGCCATCGAGAAAAGCAATCGTAATTTTTCGGGCGGCATTATTACCGGCAAGAACCAGGAGTTCCTGATCAAGGGCCTGGGACGCATTGAGACCATGCAGCACCTGGAAAAAGCGGTCATCACTTCACGGAACAATATTCCCGTGTTCGTCAAGGACGTGGCCGAAGTGAAAGAGAGCGGAAAATTCAGGCGCGGCGACGCCGGATTCAACGGCGCGGAAGCAGTGTCCATCACTATCCAGAAACAATATGGCGGCGACACGCTCAAGGCCATCGAGAATATCAAGGGGGCCCTGGGAAATATTCAACGCGACCTGCCGCCCGGTGTCAAGGTGACGCCCTATTACGACCAATCGAATTTGATCCTCAGTTCGCTGCGCCACGTGGAAATCTCTATGCTGATCGGCGGCCTTCTGGTCGTTTTGGTCATCCTGTTCTTCCTCGGCCACTGGCGAACCTCCCTGATCGCTTCGCTGACCATTCCCTTGTCCGTCCTTATGGCCTTGATCTTCATGGATATGGGCGGAGTTTCGCTGACGGTCATGGCCCTGGGCGGCCTGGCCATCGGCATCGGCAAGATGGCCAGCGGCTCGGTGATCATGGTGGAAAACATTTTTAAGGCTTTACAGAACGACAAGAACTCTTCCCCGACGGATATGTTGGTCGCGGGGGCGGCCAAGGAAATCGGTTCCTATCTGTTCTCGGCCAACCTGATCATCATTCTGGTCTTCATCCCTCTATTGCTGCTGGAGGGGATCGCCGGCCGCATGTTCCGGCCCACGGCTTTTGCGGTGGCCGCCGCCCTGTTTGGTTCATTGGTCATCAACATCACCGTCAAGCCCATCCTCATGACCTATGGCTGGAAAAAGCGACGCAAGCTGACGGGCGAGAATCGTTTCGTCAAGGCCGCCAGCCGTTTTTACGCGCGCCTGCTCGATGCCGCCTTCCGGCACAAGAAAAATGTCCTGCTTGCCGGCTTGGGCATCCTGCTCGTCGGCGGCGCCTGTTTCCTCTTTCTCGGCCGTGAATTCGTGCCCTACGTGGATGAAGGATCGATCATCGCCTCCACGGTGATGCTGCCGGAAACATCGCTTGAGGAGTCGGTACGTACCGGCAAGCAGGTGGAGCGGATCATGCTCTCTTTTCCCGAAGTGCAGTCGGTTTGTCGCACCACCGGCATGGCCGAGGAATCCGAGCACGTCCACCCGGTCAACCACAGCCATTACCTTATCGAACTGAAGCCGCGCCAGCAAAGAAAAAGGGATTTCATGGCTCTGGCCGAGGCCATGCGCCGGAAACTCGATCACATCCCCGGCATCGTTTACATGTTCGAACAGCCGATCGGCAACAAGATGGCCGAGATGCTGACCGGAGCGGAAGGGCAGATATCCATCAAGCTTTTCGGTCCGGACCTGGATGTTCTCAACGAAAAGATCCGCGAGATCCATGATATCCTGCATGGCAAGCCTGGAATCGCCGATTTGCAGATTGAACAAACTTCCGGCATCCCCCAGGTGATCATCCGCCTCGACCGGGAAGCGCTGGCCCGTCACGGCCTCAAAGTGGATGAAGTGGCCGACGTCATCGAAACCGCCCTGAACGGCATCGAAGTGACCGATGTCTACGAAAAAGACCGCATCACCTCGGTGCTGGTCCGCCTGCCCGAGTCTTATCGCCGGGAAAGCGAAGCCATACGCAACCTCCTGGTCGACACACCGTCGGGGCAGAGCATCCCCCTGTCCCAATTGGGGCAGATCGAGCTTGGCGAGGGTCCGCAGACCATTTTTCGCGAAAACATGCAAAAGCGCAAGATCATCATTTGCAACCTGACCGGACGCCACATCGGCGAGTTCGTCACCGAAGCCAAAGCCTTGATAGCCCGTCAAGTCAAGTTGCCCAAGGGATATTACGTGACCTTCGGCGGCCAGTTCGAGAGCCAGCAGCAAACCATGCGCCAACTGACCTGGATGATGGCCATCGTGGGACTGGGCGTCCTGGTGATCCTGTTCGCCTCCCTGAAGTCATTGCGCCAGTCGCTGATCCTGCTGCTTAACATTCCCATGACCATGGCTGGCGGGGCTGTCGCCCTGCTGCTGGCCGGCCAGACCCTGAACGTCTCTTCGATCATCGGCTTCATCGCCCTATTCGGCATTGCCCTGCAGAACGGTGTGGTGCTGGTGGGTAAGATCAATGACCTGCGCCGCGGCGGCCTGGAACTTCACCAGGCTTTGGTCGAGGGTTCTCACGCCCGCTTCCGGCCCATCCTGATGACGGAACTGATCCTCATTTTAGGCGTACTGCCGCTGGCCGTGGGCGGCAGCTCTGGATCGGAGATCCACCGCCCCCTGGCCATCGTGTATATCGGCGGCTTCCTGGTCGCCATTTTCTTTGAGCAGATTCTCCTGCCCATTATTTACGAAATGGCCGCCGGTTTTAAAAAGGAGCGTTTCCTGGAGGAACAGGGCAAATAACCGAAACGCAGACTGCGAGAATGTGGCGCCAATAAAGACGGGAAGGCAACAGAAGAAAAAACCTTTTATCGCCTTGTCCCCGGCGGCGCATCATCGCGATTTTTTTTTAAGGCTGCTTCCACGACGTTGCCATCCGCATCGCAGCGACCGGGAAAAAGGGAATGCCGGATTATTTTTCTGCCTTGTTTTTCGTGCCCAGCGCAAAATAAAAAAAATGCAAAAAAGCGAACCGTTTTTTCAATTTTACTTGACATCGAATACAAAAAACGTTAAAAAGAAAATATAATGTTAAA
>DATKZA010000141.1:0-4875 GCA_035528155.1 Patescibacteria group bacterium
ATCTTTTCCTCCAGCTCCTTCAACTCGGCGGTTAAAAAGCGTTCGGCATTGACCAGGGTCTGCTTGCGGATATAGCGTTCCGGGACCAGCTGCAAGTGACTGTTGGTGACTTCGATGAAATAGCCGAACACCTTGTTGTACTTTATCTTCAGCGAGGGAATGCCGGTTGCGGCTTTTTCGCTTTTTTCCATGGCGGCGACGATCTCCTTGGCATTGCGGCTGATGGCGCGCAGCTCGTCGAGTTCCTGGTGGTAGCCTTCCTTGATGATCTGCCCTTCACTGATGCTGTTGGCCGGATCCGCGGCGATGGCCCGATCAATGACCTCCACCACTTCGGGGAGCGGCTGCAGTTTGAGGAATGCGGCGCGGATGATCTCCGCTTTCAGGCCGGCGATATCGTTCTGCATGTCGGGGATTTTTCTCAGGGTGTCGCGCAGGCTAAGCAGGTGCAGGGGCAGGGCGATGTTCAGGGCGATCTTGGAGTTCAGGCGGGCCAGGTCGGCGAAATATTTCAGTTTCTTGCGCACTTCGCTGCGGCCGATTAGGTTCTGGGAAAATTCCTCCACTCCATCCAGGCGCAATTCGATTTCCGCTTTGGCCAGCAGCGGGTAGGAGAGCCATTTTTTGAGCAGCCGCCTGCCCATGGGAGTGATGGTCATGTCCACGGCTTCGAAAAGAGAGCCAGCGGCCGTGCCGCTGCGCAGGTTGGCGGTGATCTCCAGGTTGCGGAACGAGACCGCGTCCAGGACCATGTAATCTTCCCTGGCACTGAAGCGCGGCGCGGCGATATGGGCCAGGGCACCCGGGCGGATGGAGCGCAGGTACTTGATCATCACCCCTGCGGCGGCCACGGCAGCCGGATAGGCGGCAAACCCCAGGCCCTCGATGCTTTCCAGAGAAAATTGACTTTTTAAAACCTCGCTGCAGTTCGAAAAAGCGAACTCCGCATCATCGAACACGGTGACCAGGATGCCGGCGAACTCGGGAAAGCGCTTGCTGAAAAGCCGAAATTCATTTTCAAATTCCCTTGCAATGACGATCTCCTTGGGGAATTTGCGGTAAAATTCATTGAACAACGCCTCATCGTTGCCGGCGGCAAAGGTCTTCACCTCGAAATCGGCAACCGCCAGGTCCATGGAAGCAAGGGCCAGGGATTGCCCGTCACGGCGGATAGAGACGATGAAATTGTTCAACCCGGCATCCAGGGATTCCACTTCCAATGCCGTGGCCGGCGTCAGGATATGGGTGACCTCCCGGCGCACAATGCCCTTGGCCAGGGCCGGGTCCTCCACCTGTTCGCAGATAGCCACCTTGAAGCCCTTGCGCAGCAGCTTGGCGGCATAATTTTCCCAGGCGTGATGGGGCACTCCGCATAACGGCACCGCGTCCTGCTTGTTCTTGTTGCGCGAGGTCAGGACCACTTCCAAAATCGGGGCGGCCGTCCTGGCATCATCGAAAAACATCTCGTAAAAATCACCCAGGCGAAAAAAAAGAATGGCGTCGGGATAGCTTTTTTTTATCTCCCGGTACTGGCGCAGCATGGGGGTTGAGGCGAGGTTCTCCATGACCGGATTATACCACGGTCGGCGCTTCGAAAACTTCGCGCAGGCGCAGGGGCAAAAGGGTTTTGCGCAAGGTAGGCTGCGAATTCGCACAAGCGCGGGCCACGGTGTTTTCATCCGAAAGCAGGATCAGTTTTTTCCGGGCCCGGGTGATGGCTGTATAAAATAATTCGCGGCTGAGCATGCGCGCGTGGGCGGGCAGCAGGGACAGAACCACGATATCGTATTCCGACCCTTGAGATTTGTGCACCGATACGGCGTAAGAAAGGGTCAACTCATCCAGTTCGTCGGCGGCATATTCCACGATCCAGCCGTCAAAATTGACCAGCAGCAGCTTGTCGACGGCGTTGTAGTCCTCGATCGTGCCCAGGTCACCATTGAAAACCTGTTTGTCATAATCATTTTTGGTCTGCATGACCTTGTCCAGCCGCTTGAAAGCCGCTTTCTCTTTTTTCAACAAAAAAGGTTCGCTATTGAACTTCTCCTGCACCATCTGGTTAATCTGGTCAATGCCGGCCTGGCCGCGGTACATGGGCACCAGGATCTGCATGGCGCTGGAATTGAACGGGTAATCGTTTTGATAATAGCGGACAATGCCCTCCACCTTCTGCAGGACCTGGGCCTCGTTCTGCATGGGGAGAAAAACGAAATCAAGCTCAGGGTTGGGAGCGGGAAACAGCAGCGGTTCACCGCTGTTCACCCGGAAAGCGTTTTCCACGATCAAGCTGTCCTGGTTCTGGCGGAAGTTGCGGCTCAGATAAATGGTGTTGAAATAACCGCTCTGGATCATATCGCGCAGCACGTTTCCCGGACCGACCGAGGGCAGCTGGTCCTTATCGCCGATAACGATCAACTGGGTGTTGTCGGCCAGCGCCTGCAGCAGTGCAAAAAGGATGAACGAATCGACCATGGAAAACTCATCAACGATGAGGGCATCGGTTTTCAAAGGATTCTGGGCATTGTGCACGAATTGGCCGGTCTCGGGATTGAGCTTCAGCAAGCGATGGATGGTGGAGGCCTGGTAAAGCGAACTCTCTTCGATGCGCTTGGCCGCCCGGCCGGTTGGGGCGGCGATCAGGATCGACTTGCCATTGGCTTTCAGGATCTCGATGATGGCCCGGATGATGGTGGTTTTGCCCGTACCCGGTCCGCCGGTGATAATGGTCAGCCGGTTTTGCACCGCGGTCAGCGCCGCCTGTTTCTGCTCAACGGTGAGCTCCAAGGCGAGTTTTTCGAAAACGGCATCAAAATTGACCGCCAGTTCCGGGACGGCAAAGAGCCCTTGGGCCAGCTGGAACAGGCGCCGGGCCGCTGTTTTTTCGATCAGCTCGTTCTGCGGTTTGAGGATACAGGTTTCCGGGATCTCGGCGCTGCGCAATTCCTGGCGTTCGAGCAGTTTTTCCAGAACCGCGAACACATCGCTGTCGGTAATGTCCAGCAGCCAGGAACACTTTTTCAGCAATTCGTCGCGGTTGATAAACAGGTCGCCGCGCTGAAACTCGCTCTGCTCTAAAACGAAAAAGATCCCGGCCCGGATGCGCTGCTTGTCGACTTTATCAATGCCCATGGCCTTGGCGATGGTGTCGGCGATCTTGAAGCCCACGCCGCGCACCCGCTCGATCAGCAGGTAGGGGTTGCTTTCGATCAACGCCATCGCCAAGTCGCCGAATTCACGGTAGATGCGGAAAACCGTCTCCTGGCCGATGCCGTAAGGAGTCAGGCGCACGTTCAGGTCGCGCAAGACCCGGCTGTCGCGCACGCTTTGCTTGATCGTTTCGATAACCGTTTTTTTCAGTCCATGGACCTCGCGCAGCCGCTCCGGCGTGTTTTCCAGCACCTCGAACGTCCCTTGGCCGAATTGGTCGACGATCTTCTGGGCCGTTTTTTTGCCGATGCCCTTGAAGCGCCCGGAAGAGAGGTAGTTGGCAATGCCTTCGCCGTCCTGGGGCAGGATGAACTCATAACGGCTGACCTTGATCTGCTTGCCGAAGCGCGGGTGGTCGGATTCTTCGCCCTCGATCTGCAGGAAATCTCCTTCGCTTAAAGAAAAAAGGTTGCCGACGATGACCCGGCTCTCCCGCGAACCGTCCAGCGTCACCTTGAAGACGCCGAACCCGGTGTCCTGGGAAACGAAGATCTTGCGGCTGACCTTTACTTTGAACGTCAACAAATTAGTTTGCGGTCACCGGGATGACGCCCGGGCTATCGATGAGGATGTCTTCAATGAATTGGATGGTCTTCTGCTTTTCAGTAGAGGTCATAATAACCGAATTGGCCCGGTAGCCGCGGTTTCGACCACCTTGAGAAACTGAACCGACAGTTCGTCGACGAAATGCATGCGAGCTCCTTAATATGAAATTATACAAAATTGACGGCAAATATTAAAGGGTATTTTATAAGGACCCTATTTTTCTTGATTGTCGGCCCTCAACAACAATTGCAAAGGAATAAAAATTTCATCAACAATAGTCTGAAAGCGATTTTCCAGCTCTTTGGTCATCCGTTCGGCAAAAGTCTGATTGTCAAGAATTTCCACGGCAAAAATATGGATATCATGATCCAGAGGAAGATGCATGCCCAGACGCCGTCCCAGCTCCAAAGCGGTCGCAAAGTTCGCATCATGAACGCAATCGAGATTCATGGTCGCGCGCAAGCGATCGGCGGTGAAATAATACCATTCGCCGGGAGTGGCGCCGACGGTTCGGATGGAATCGATGACAATCAATCGGCCATAGCCGTCAATGACCTCAAGCAGATTAAAGCCACCCAGAGAGCAATCTTCAACAATATCGAAAGCGGAGAAACTTTGCAACCTCTTTTTTAAACAACCGACCAGGCGGATACCGATGGCATCATCGCATAAAATGGGATTTCCCATACCAAGTAGCAGGGTTCGCTTCATCATGAATCATGTAAAAAAACCACTTAAATCCCTCTTTTCAGCTGCCAATGCAAGGCACCGTTCTTGTATGCGGAAACTTCCAGCGGCATCTGGCCCGGCAGGGAATGGGTGGCGCAGCTGTAACACGGATCGAAGGCGCGGAAAGCCATTTCGATCATATTCAATATTCCCTGATCGGGCTCTTTCCCTGGCTTGATAAGGGTTTGGGCTACTTTTTTTGTCACCATTTGAATGGGAGCATTGTTGTTGGTGGTGCCGACGATCAAGTTCGCGCTGGTGCAGATGCCGTTTTTATCGCAGGTATAATGATGCGTTAATGTACCGCGCATGGCTTCCACGATTCCCACGCCTTCACCGGTGATTTTAGTCGGGATGACCCGGAACCGATCACCGGTGATCTCGGCATCATCG
>DATKZA010000142.1:0-27295 GCA_035528155.1 Patescibacteria group bacterium
GACCGGCTGGAGCAATGGTTCCCGGTCATGAAGGCCGGCTTTCCCCTGACCTCGCCGGTCCTGAATGACGTGTTCGAGGCCTGGAAGGCCGCGCTGCCGACGCTGCGGCGGGATGCCTACGGCTATGAGGAATTCCTGGGCGAGCTGGTGGGGCCGCATCCCGACCTCAAGATGGTCCAAGTGGAGAAGGAGCGGCACGGCTTCATGATCAATGGCTGCATCGTCGAGATCGCCAACCTGAAATTCGACGGCCAGCCGATCCGCACCGTCGCTGTCGAGATGGAGGACCCGGTCGCGGTCATCAAAACGGTGCGCGAGCTCGGCCTCGACGGCTTTGAGAACATCAATTACCTGAAGGCGCTGAAGCGCTTCGTCAAAATGGACATCGTTTGATCCAAGGAGGATAAGATGAAAAAAATGGTCTTTTTATGTGTGTTGATTTTGTTTTTTGCTTTCGCTGCTGTTGCCGAGGAGGTCGAATCGCGTGATCTCACGAGCCGGAGCGATGACGGCCTGCTGCTCTTTCAATCCGAGGACGGCAAGTTCAAGTTTGAGCTCGACGGCCGCATCAACCTGGTTGCCGGCATGTACATGGGCAACGAGAATCCCCGGAGCAACGGCATCGAAGTACGTCGCGCCCGCCTCGGCCTGAAGCCGACCTGGGGCGACTGGTCGGCCCAGTTCGACATCGACTTCACCGGCGTCGAGGCCGAGATCAAGGACATGTGGATCGGCTACGGCGGCTTCAAGAACATGATGATCACCCTGGGCAACCACAAGGGACAGTACAGCGTGGAAGAGGTCACCTCCTCTCGCTATATCACCTTTCTCGAACGGGCCCAGCCCAACGCTTTCGCCCCCGACCGCCGCATCGGCGTCAGCGTCGCCAAGTGGGGCAAGAACTGGCGGGCGTTCGCCGGACTCTTCGGCGAGGAAGCCGCCAATGCCGACGAGACCGGTGAGAACGAGGCGCTCAACTACAACCTGCGCCTGAGCTTCCTGCCGTTGTTCAACGACAACTCCTTCCTCCATGTCGGCGGCTCCTTTGGCCACGCCCAGCCCAACGCCAGTGACGGGGGCTCGGTCAGGTTCCGTGCCCGTCCCGAGGCGCACGTGGCCGATACTCGCTACCTGAGCACCGGCAAGATCAAGAAGGTCGATTCCTGGGACGAGTACGGCCTGGAGCTCGCCGCCGCCTTCGGCCCGCTCCTGCTGCAGGGCGAGTACATGTCGGTCAACGTCAACCGCCTGGAGAACGAGCCCAAGGCCAAGTTCTCGGGCTACTACGCCTTCGCCAGCTGGCTGATCACCGGCGAGAAGCGCCCCTACAGCATCGAGGAGGGCGAGCCTGCCGGCCGCATCCACCCCAAGAACAAGTCGCTGGGCGTCTTCGAGCTCGCCGCCCGCATCAGCAACCTCAACCTCAATGACACGGGATCGGGCATCATGGGCGGTGAAGGCAACAACATCACGCTGGCCGCCAACTGGTACCCCTATCCCAACCTGAAGTTCGCCGCGAACTACATCATGGTCAACAACGATGAGTACGCCACCGCCGAAGGCGACTTCACGGGCAACGACGACTACAACATCTTCCTGTTCGGCTTCTATTATTCATTCTAGATCGAAGTACGGTTTTTAAAATCGCGTGTCGCGGGGGCAGGCTGTCCTGCCCCCGTGATATAATAAGGAATAACCATGGCCAAAGAAATCGAAAGAAAATATCTTGTCAAGGGACAAGAATGGAAAGCCGGGGCGAAGGGGACGGTGTACCGCCAGGGCTACCTTTCTTCCCTTAAGGAACGGGTGGTGCGGGTGCGGACGATAGAGAGCAAGGGTTTCCTGACCATCAAGGGTATCACCAAGGGGGTGTCGCGCTCGGAGTTCGAGTACGAGATCTCCGTCGAGGATGCCGACACCATGCTCAACGAAATATGCGAGAAGCCGCTCATCGAGAAGAAGCGCTACAAGATCGCGGTCGGCGGCCTGGTCTTCGAGGTGGATGAGTTTTTCGGCGAAAACGCGGGGCTGGTCGTGGCCGAAGTCGAGCTTGCCGATGAAACGCAGAAGGTCGACTTGCCTGCCTGGATCGGCGAGGAAGTCTCCGCCGATCCCCGCTACTTCAATTCCAACCTGATCCGCCACCCCTTTACAAAATGGTGAGCGACGAACACCGGGAGCAGCAGTAAATATGGCAAGTGAAATGGGACGGAACGGCTTGAGCACCGCCGGCGGCAATCCTGATTCCGCCGCCGCGGATGAAGCCAACCGCAAACTCGACGACCTGCTCGACCTGGACAAGCACAAACTTTCGACCATTCCGGACCGGCAGTCCAACACAACCGAAAGGTGGATGAAATATTACGGTTTCCCACTGGGCATCGCTGTTTTTCTGCTGCTTCTTTATATGCCGACCCCGGCCGGGCTGACCGCTTCCGGCCAGGCCGTCCTGGCCTGTTTTTCCCTGGCTTTGGTCTGGTGGGTCTGTGAACCGGTTCCCACTTATGTCACCTCCCTGATTTTGATGATCGCCCTGGTCTTCACCGACGGCTGGGACCAGGATCATGTGCTGGGCGTGCTCGGCTATGACGTGATCTGGCTGAACGTCATGGCCTTCATCCTGAGTTCCATCCTGGTGAAAACCAACCTGGCCCGGCGGCTGGCCCTGAACCTGATCATCCGCTTCGGACACAATGCCAAGAGCATGCTTTTCGCCTTCGTGGTGCTGCAGCTTTGCCTGGCCCCGCTGATCCCGGCCACGGCCGCCCGCGCGGTCATGACCCTGCCGCTCATGCTGGTGGTGGCGGCCATTTATGGTTCCACCAGCGACAAATCCAACAATTTCGGCAAGAATCTGTTTCTGCAAAATCTCCTCGGCATCAATATATTTTCCTCCGGCTTCATGACGGGCAGCACGGCGAATCTGATCGCCATTTCATTGATCCTGTCTTTGAGCGGGGAAAAGGTGTTCTATACCGACTGGATGTTCGCCAACCTGCCGGTCGTGATCATCGCCATGGCCGTTGCCTGGTACATCGGCCCGAAACTGCTTTTCCGCCTGAAGCCTGGCGAACAAATACCGAGTATTCAGGGCGGCATCGATACCCTCAAGCGCCAGTTGGCGCGCATGGGGAAAATATCCTTTCAGGAAAAGAAAGCGATGCTCATTTTCGGTTTGGTCATATTCCTGTGGGTGACCGATCGCTTTCATATGGCATGGTTCGGGTTCCAAATCGATGCGGTGATGGCGGCGATGGTCGGGGCCGTGATCACCTTCCTGCCCAAAATCGGGATCATCAAGTGGAACGAGGCCGACATTCCCTGGCACCTGATGCTTTTCAGCGCCGGCGCCTACGCGGGCGGGCTCGCCCTCGACAACTCGGGAGCAGCACGCTGGGTGATCGGCAATCTCTTTGAATATTTGCACATCTCCAAGGGAACCAACTTCTGGATCGTTTATGTCGCCATCATCGCCGTCAACATGTATTCACACATTTTCTTCACCAGTAAAACCATGCGCACCATCATCATGATGCCGATTGTCATCGCCGTCGCCCAACAACTCGGCTTCCCGGTTCTGGCTCTCGCCCTGCCGGCGGCCTTTACCATTGACTGGGTCGTCACGTTGCCGATCAACGCCAAGCCAAACGTCATCCTTTTCAGCACCGGGCAGTATTCGGTTCTCGACAATATAAAATATGGTTTTATCGTGACCACGATCGGAATCGTCATCCTGACCTTGGCCGGATTGACCTGGTTCCGGTTGCTGGGAATCACGCCATGACAACGAAAAAGGTAAGCATGGTGAACAAAGCGATTGCCTTTTGCCTGCTCGTCTTCGCCCCGGCCTTGCTGGCGCCGATTTTTTGCCGGGAACTCTCCCGCTATGATGAAACGGTCGTTCTCGCTGCCGACGGTTCTGCCGAGATCCGCTTGTCCCTGACATTTGCCGATCGGACTGAATCGGGGGTCCTGATTCCCGTGCGCCATGCCGCGCTGCTGAACCTGAACGCGTCAGGGATGGCCAAGGGCGCCGTCCGCCGCGTGGAAAACAAGGGCAATTATTTCCTGGCCCTGGATTTTGCCGGAACCGGCGCAAACCCGGCGGCGATAGAAATATCTTTCCAGGTGAAAAATTATTTTGAAGACAAAGGTGCGCCCTCACCGTTCGGCAACAAGGAACTGGGCTACAGGTTCGTGAATGTTTCCTTCGAGCGCATCGGAAAACTTTCGGCGAAACTCGTTCTTCCCGCCGGGTTTGTCATCAATGGCATCGGCAATTTTTCCCCGAAGCCCCAAAAGTCAGGCATGGCCTTGCCTTACACGATCTCCAGGCAGGATGGGAAAGATGTCGCAGGCATTGCCGTCGACAATGTCAAGCTCGGCGACGAGATCACCCTGCACTGCACATTCAAGAGCACGAAAAAATCGCTGCCGCTCCTCCTGTTCCTTATTGCTTTGGCGATTGCCTATCTCGTTTTTTTTCGTGACATTCTAAAAAACGGGAAAAACGCTGCCGGATCGAAGCCATGATTGCCTGCGGACTGTTGCCATAAAATTCATTTGGCGCTACACTGTGATCGTATGCTTCAGCAGAGGGATAAATGAGTATTATTCATTTTAAAAAGTCAAAAATTCTTGTGACGCAGATCGACGAGTTTTTGGATATGGTCAGCCGCGGTTCGATCATTTTTCGGAACGGCATCCGGGAATACCTGGACGGTGAAATCGCTTGTTTCGAGAACACGATCATCGAAATTTCCAAACTGGAGAACCGGGCCGACGAACTCAGGCATTCCATCGAGAACCAGTTGTATATGAATTCATTGATTCCCGAAATTCGCGGCGATGTGCTGGGCCTGCTGGAAAACATGGACACCGTGATCAATGCTGAAAAAAAATCGTTGAACCAGTTTTCGGTAGAAATGCCCGTGATCCCCGTGGAGTACGGCAAGGACTATCTCGCTCTTGCCGATGTCTGCATGAGTTCGGCGGAGGCCTTGGTGACGGCCATCCGCGCTTTTTTTCATGATTTCAATATGGTGAAAAACTATCTTCACAAGGTATATTTTTTCGAAAAGGAAGCCGACAAGATCAGCGACCGTCTCAAGCGCCGCATATTCAATTCCGGGCTCGACCTGAGCCAGAAGATTCATCTGCGTTATTTTGCTCTGCATATCGAGGATATTTCCGACCATGCCGAAGACGTTGCTGATCGTTTGGGCATCAGTACCATCAAGCGCAGCTTTTAACCGACGGCCAAAATGATCTATTTCTATCTCATCAGCGGAGTTTTCCTGGGTTGGTCGTTGGGGGCCAACCATGCCGCCAACGTGTTCGGGACCGCCGTCGCTTCAAAGATGGTCCGTTTCAAGACCGCCGCTACGATATGCAGCCTGTTCGTCATACTCGGTGCGGTTTTTGGAGGATCCGGGACGACGGCGACGCTGGGAAGCCTGGGTGCGGTGAATGCCATGGCCGGCGCTTTCATGGTCACACTGGCAGCGGCGTTGTCCGTCTACTGGATGACCAAGCTGAAGCTGCCCGTGTCGACCTCGCAGGCCATCATCGGCTCCATCCTGGGTTGGAATTTGTTTTCCGGTTCGGTTACGAATTTTCATTCCCTGACGCGGATCGTTTTCAGCTGGGGGGCGGCGATCGTTCTCACCGCGTCATTTTCGGCCATACTCTACCTGTTGATCCGCGGCGTGCTGAAAAGATCCCGCATCCATCTGCTCACGCTTGACTCGTACACCCGCAGCGGATTGATCATTGTCGGCGCCTTCGGAGCCTACAGCCTGGGGGCGAACAACATTGCCAACGTCATGGGTGTCTTCGTCCCGGTCACTCCTTTCCGGGACATCGTGGTGGCCGGGATGTTCACACTGACCGGGGTGCAGCAACTCTTCCTGCTGGGCGGCATCGCCATCGCCGTCGGTGTGTTCACCTATTCGCACCGGGTCATCCAGACCGTGGGCAACGATCTGCTGAAAATTTCACCGTTGGCTGCTTTTGTGGTTGTGCTCGCCGAATCGATTGTGCTCTTTCTGTTTTCCTCAAAGGGACTGGAGGGCTGGCTGCTGGCGCACGGGCTTCCCACCATTCCCCTGGTTCCCATTTCCAGCTCGCAGGCGGTGATCGGCGGCATCATCGGCATCGCCATTGTCCGCAAAGGCAGGGAAATCCGCTTCAAGGTCCTGGGGGACATCGCGCTCGGCTGGCTGGCCACGCCGCTCCTGGCCGGGGTGATCACTTTCTTCGGCCTCTTTGTGCTGCAGAACGTTTTCAACCAGCAGGTCTATCGCAAAGTCGTGCCCCCGGCAATCCAGCGGGTGATTCATCGGCCTCCCAAGCCCGGCAATGTAAGTGAACCAAAGGCCCCTGATCACAAGACCGCTCCCGATGCAAAATTGTCTGACAAAAAGAACGGACGTTCTGATATAAAATAGCCGCCGTTGAAAAAAGAGGCGCGGCGGACCGCGCCTACGTTAAGATAATTTATCTCTATCTTTTTCTTAAAGAGTTTTCATCATCGTTTTGCCAATTGCCCGAATTGTCGTATATGTATTGCCGGATTTGCTCCAATTCCTTTTCACTGCGGATGATATGCTCGTAATAATTGCGCTGCCAAAGACGTTTGTGGAATTCTGGCCAGTTGTTTAAAAATACGTTTTTTGAATATAGATTTGTAATCCATGTTTTAAATTGCCTGATAATATTGTATAGGGATAAGCGAGATTCCGTTGGGGCGGATCCGCCGGCGGTTCGCCTGGCGGATGTCCGCCCAGGATCTCCTTGTCCCGATTCGATTATTGATGCAAACGGGCAGGCACGGGGGCCTGCCCCTACGTAAAAAATCGTAAAAAAAGAGGCGCGGTCCGGATCCGGGATCCGCCGCGCCTCCAGGGAAAGGGGACAAAGGGGGTTAGATCAGTTCAGGTATTGTGCTTTGAGTTTTTCGGCCAGTTGCTTGCCTGCTTCGGTTACAAGCACCAGTTTTTTTTCCTTGAATTGGACGATCATTTTTTCATCGGTAAGTTGGTTCAGGATTTTAAAACTATAGCCATTCCAGGTGCAGAAAACTTTTTCTCCCTGTTTCTGGCGCGAATCCTCCTCCCAGCCGGTCAAATAAAGCAGTAGCAGGTTGAGTTCCTTGATTTTCTCTTCCATGTTTTCCTCCTGTTGGCCGGAGGGG
This sequence comes from Patescibacteria group bacterium, assembly GCA_035528155.1. Lineage (GTDB taxonomy): Bacteria > Acidobacteriota > Aminicenantia > UBA2199 > UBA2199 > UBA2199. Next base: position 7,196 of record DATKZA010000142.1, read on the forward strand.
GCCTTGCGGCACCCCCTCCCGCCAGTTTTTCAAATGGTGATCAGCGGTTTCAGTTTGGCGAATACCTTTTCGCCGATGCCCTTGACCTTCATCAGGTCCTGGACGCGCTTGAAATTGCCGTTGCTTTTCCTGAAGTCCAGGATGCGCTGCGCCATCTTGGGACCGACCTGCGGCAGCTTGACCAGCTGGCCGGCGTCGGCGCTGTTGATGTTGATGAGCTTGCTGCCGCCGGTAGCCGCCTGTTTTTCGGCCGCGCCGAGGGAAACCGTGGAAACCGCGGTCATCGCCAGGATGACCAGCAGGGTGAGAAGTTTTTTGGTTTTTGTCATGTTGACCTCCTGCTCATGCTCAATCAGGATCGCTGCCAAATCCCTGTGGCCAGAGTATAAATGCTGTAAAATACCGATAGATCATAAAAAAAAGACTTACTGAAGATTTTTTGAACTTGTAGAAAAGTAAACATAAGTATACGAAGCAAACTCATTATGTAAACATTTAATAACAAATCAAGTGCAGACTCGAATGTAAAAACCCTGTGGCAGAGCCATTCGCTAAAAATATCCAGGCTTGGCAAGAAACTTGAAGTACTGTTGCCAGGAGGAAAAAATGAACAAAGGCTTCACTTTGATGGAAACGCTGGTCTCAATGACTCTGGTGCTGTTGGCAGTCCTGTTCAGCGCCCGCGTAACGGTTTTTGCCCTGGCGCAAGCGCGGAATGCACTGATGCGTTTCCGCCTGATCGAAAAAATGGACTATTACAAGAACTATCTCTCTTCCTTGTCTCTGGCCGCACCCGAACTCGCGGAGGGAGAGCACCGGCAGGAGAGCCGGGAATTCAGGGTCAGCTGGCAGGTGGCGGCAGCCGGGGCTTTTTTGAAACGCATCGATCTGCTGGCCGCGACGGCGAATTATTCCCTGCCGCTGATTTTTTACAAGTCGAAATTTATCCAGGAGGTACAAAATGATTAAAGGATTCGGGATTCTGGAAATGCTGATCGCCCTGTCTTTGGGTTTGGGTATCCTGACGGTGATCATCGCCCATTCGGCCGAATCGGGCAAGGCGGCCAAAAAGATCACCGGCAACCAGCAACGGCTGGAAGCGATCTTTCATACCGTGGACACCATCAAGTCCGACCTGAACAAATGCGGCATGCGCCTGCAGGAAGCCCGGCAGTTTTTTAACATCTCCTGCTTTGCCAGCGCGGCCGGAACCTTCCAATGCGAATACGGCCTGGCCGATGAGTTGCTGCTGGAAAACGCCGTGCGCGGCCAGCAGACCCTGAAGGTCGATCAGAACGATTTTTTTAAAAAGGACAAGGTCATACTGATCTACAACCTGGCGGCCGGGGTATGTGAACGCAATGAGATAAGGGATTGCCTGGGCGGCGCCCTGGTTTTGAAAAATGCGCTGCAAAATGATTTCGGGCGCAACAGCCCGGTGGTGGTTCTGAAAAAAGTCGAATACAAGTATTATTCGGCCCAGCGCACTTTGAAAAGGAAGGCCGACAAGGGAAATTTCCAGCCCCTGCTGGAAGAGGTCAGCGATTTCTACGTGACTTTTTTCCCGGACGCCAATTCCGTCCTCTACCGCATCGAGGTCAACAAGAAAGAGCAGGTCCGCGGCTACATTTTTCTGCTCAACCTGGTGTAGCCATGCCGTGCCGGGGCAACATCGTGATTTCGCTGCTGTTTGTATTGCTGCTTTCCGTATCCGGCCTGGCGCTGCTGACCCACACGGATCTCCACGTCAAAATCATCGCTGCCCGCAAAGGCAAATGGCAGGCGGCGGCCGCCCTCGAACAAACGCTTTTAGTGAATCTTCACCAGTACCGGGAGAAATTGGCCACCGTGGATATAAACGTCTTCAGCGCGCCGGAAATCGATTTTTTCAACAAAACGGTTTTTCCCGACCAAAGCAATGGCGACTGCCTGAGCCAAAACCATTTCAGCCTGCAAACACTGCGCAGCGAGGAAAATTTATGCCTGATCCGCATCCTCAACCGCATCGAGGTGCGGAAAAAAGGCAGTCGGCTGCTGACCACCGGCCGGGCCGACGTGGACCTGCTCAAGGGAAATATTCCGGCCGGCGAATTCGGGCTGGTGGTCAACAAGGAAATCGCTGAAAATGCGGCCGCCTACCTGGCGGCCCGCGGTGTGGAGTACCCGGGCGCCCAGTTGCCGTTGATCGGCAAACTGGCTGTCGATTCCGCAACCGGGCGCCTGCTGGCCGAGGCCCTGGGTTTGAGCGGTGCAATTCCGGACTGGCGGCAGATCAGGGACAAATTCAATCTCGAACCTTCCGCTGCCCCCATCCCGCCCGGGATCTACCTGGTGCAGGATGAGGGAGAGGTGGCGGCTGTTTTCATCGAGGGCGATTTGGATCGATTGGCGTTCGGGGCCGGCGGCGGCTGGCAGACCGTCTCTTTCCGACAGGAGGGCCGCCGGTCGGAACTCAGTTACCAGCCCGGCCTGGAGTCATTGGTCTGGAGCGGGCCGGAAGCAGTTGGCGGACGCACATTCGCTGAAAAGATCATCGTTCACGGCAATGTCTGGGCCATTGAACAAGAGGGAGCGGCCGCCTTCCTGGATGCTTCCCGCATCCAGCTTTTGGCCAGCGGCCGCCTGATCGTGCGCTCGGGGCTGGAAAGCGAAAACCTGGCCCTGCAGAGCGAGAAATTGCCCAACCTGCTGCTCATGACCAGCGGCCGCGATTTTTTCAGCGGCGCCGAGGTCAACGGCGATATCGTCCTGGAAATGACCGGCGAAAAACTCGTTCAGGCGCAACTGCTGGTGGCCGGGGCGCTGGTCAACGGGGAAGGGTCGGTGCGGATCAGCGGCGGTGTCTATGCCGGCGACATCCAGAATTCGGGGCGGCTGCAGATCGACGCCGGTGCCGGCCAATTCGCTTTCAGCAATTACCTGAGCCTGACGAATTTCAAGTTATTGAAAAATTTCCGCGTTCATTTCATCCAGGAGGGAGACAATGAATAAAAAAGGGTTGACGGTTTTTGAACTGCTGGTCATGGTCGGTTTGTTTTCGTTCCTGGTCACGGTGATGGTCCCGGGCCTGCAGTCGTTTTTTGTAAGGATGGAGATTCATAGCGGCTTGCGCACCCTGACCGCCGGCTTGAGCACGGCCCGCTACCTGGCCATTCAGAACAACCAACCGGTCAAAGTGGAGATCGTTGCCGGGCGCATGCTGCTCAGCGTGGACCAGGGCCAGGGCTGGCAGGTGACCCGCAGTTTTAATTTGAGCGAGAAGCTATCTATAAGCGCCAACAGCCGCCCGGTGTTTTCGCCGCTGGGCAATGTCTCGCCCCTGTGCACCATCACCCTGAAAAGGCAACAAAGGGTTTACCGTGTCGTTCTCTCCATGTACGGCCGCATCAAGATCTACGAAAACGGTTGAAGCCGTCCGCCGGAAACTTACATTTTGCTTTTTACCGCCGCCAGCTTGCCCTCCATGGTGATCTCCCGATCGCGGCGGTCGTCGATGCTGATGCGGGTTGAAACCCTCAGGGCACCATTTTGAAAAGGGGTTTCGTGCATGGCCTGCACCGCGGCCAGCACCTCGGCCATTTCCCCCTCCAGGATGGTCGACATCGGCGTCAGCATGGACTTGAGGCCGGGAAATTCATGCAGGACCTTTTCGACTTCTGCAACATAGGCGCTGAGCGATGTGGATGCCGTGCCCAGCGGCACTACGGTCACTTCGGCGATGACCTTGCCCATGGTATACCTCCCGAGAATAGATCAGCCGGCTTATTTTATTTTGGCCAGGATGTTTTTTACGATGTCCTTGTGCACGGTGAAGGTCAGCATCTTGAGCTTGACGAAATCACCGCGGAAAAAGTAGTAGCCCTCGAGCTTGCCCCAGCGGGCCGAACGGCTGGAGTCTTTGATCAGGAACCAGTCGTGGCCCTTGAAACGTCTGTAGCCGACCAGGTGGATGCCGTGGTCGTCGGTCGTGGTTTCGTTGGCGATGCGGTACTCGCGCGCGTCCTGGTTGATGAAGGATGCGGGGATGTCGAAGCTGGGAATAAAGCAGACATCCTGGAAGCCCAGTTTGCCCGGTTCGGAAACATCGCCGCCGATACTGAGGCTGTAACCCATTTTGATGGCCTTGAGGATCAGACCATACCACTCGTCAAGCGGCAGGTTGAGATAATCCTTGCTGTGCCACCAGTTGTCCGGGACCGCGAATTCCTGGAATGTGTAGAAGGGATAGTAGCTGGTCGACATCACGTCCACGTAGTCGTCCATGTTCAACGGGGTTTCGTTTTTCAGGAATTCCTGCGGCGTCATTTCCCTGCCGTTGTAGACGAATCGATTGGGCGGCGTGCCGAGGTGTTTGTTCAAGATCACGGTCACATGGTCGAGCACATCCTTTTCGTTCCAGAAATCGTTGCTTTTCGCGTAGTCGAGGAAAGCGCTGATCTCATCGATCAGCAGGGCCTGGTCCAGTTTTTCCTTGTTGTCCACATAACCGGGATAGGCTGCGGCCGGGACGATGCCATAGGTTTTCCAAATGCGGTTCAAGGCATTGCCTTCGCCCCCTTCTGCCACTAGGGAGGCACCACGCTCTTGAACAAAGCGCCGGACTTTTTCCAGGTATTCAAAATAGACGGTCCAAATTTCGGATAGTTTGATCTTTTTCCCGCTCAGGCGCTGGATCTCCGCTTCATAAAAAGAGGTGTTGGCAAAACTCCAGCAGGTGTTGGTGTTGTACTGGGCCACGGGCGGAAAGTGAAAGACCGGTTTGCAGGCCGCCGGGGATGGAGGCGGGTATACTCCGGTCATGTCGGACAGCAGGTTCCTTGCCTGGGCCTTGTCTTTGGCTTTTTCTTCAGATTGTCTTTTTTTGATCTTGGCCGTTTCCTCATCCAGTGCAGCCTGCTCTTTTTCCCGATCCACTCTCATGGATTCGAGCAGCGGGTCGCGGTATTTTTTTTCGTATTTCGCCTTGTTTTTCGAGTCGTTTGCGGCCGAGAGTCCGCCAAAATTCAGCAATGAAAAACACACCAGCAGCATAATGATTTTTTTCATTTTTCCTCCTTTTTTATCTAAAATTCCGCGTTCTTGGGCGTGCGCGGGTAGGGAATGACATCACGGATGTTCTCCATGCCGGTCAGGTACATGACCGCCCTTTCAAAGCCCAGGCCGAAGCCGGCGTGGGGGGCGCCGCCGAATTTGCGCAGGTTCAGGTACCATTCGTAATCCTCCGTCTTCAGGCCCATTTCCGTGATCCGCTTTTTGAGCACGTCATGGCGCTCCTCGCGCTGGCTGCCGCCGATGATCTCGCCCACGTCGGGCACCAGCAGGTCCATGGCGGCCACGGTGCGGTGGTCGTCGTTCAGGCGCATGTAGAACGCCTTGATCTCCTTGGGATAGTCGGTGACGAAAACCGGCTTTTGGAAGACTTTTTCACAAAGGTAGCGTTCGTGCTCGGTCTGCAGGTCGCAGCCCCATTGGGGCGGGAAGTGGAAGGCGCAATCGGCTTTTTGCAGCAGCTCTACGGCCCGGGTGTAGGTGACATGCTCGAATTTTGCGTCCTGAACCAACTGCAGCCGCTGCAGCAGTGAAGTGTCGATGAAGCGGTTGAAAAATTCCATTTCCTGGGGCGCCTTTTCCAGGACGAAGCGGATGACGTATTTCAGCATATCTTCTGCCAGCTGCATGTTGTCGGCGAGTTCGGCGAAAGCGATCTCAGGCTCGATCATCCAGAACTCGGAGGCGTGGCGCTGGGTGTTGGAGTTTTCGGCGCGGAAAGTGGGTCCGAAAGTGTAGACCCGGCTGAAGGCCAGGCAGAAGCCTTCGACGTTCAACTGGCCGCTTACGGTCAGGTTGGTTTCGCGGCCGAAAAAGTCCTGGCTGAAATCGATGCCGTCCTGCTCATTGCGGGGCGGGTTTTTCAGGTCCAGGGTGGTGACGCGGAACATCTGGCCGGCCCCTTCGCAGTCGCTGCCGGTGATGATCGGCGTGTGCACGTAGACGAAGCCCCGCTCCTGGAGAAAACTGTGAAGGGCGTGGGCCAGCAGGCTGCGCACCCGGAAAACGGCCATGAAGGTGTTGGTGCGCGGCCGCAAATGGGGGATGGTGCGCAGGAACTCGAAGGAATGGCGTTTTTTCTGCAGCGGGTAGTCCAGGGCCGACAGGCCGATCACCTCGATTTTGCCGGCTTTCAGCTCGAAGGGCTGGCCGGCGGCGGGGGAAGGCACCAGCGTGCCCGTGACTTTCAGTGACGATCCCAGCGGGTATTTGACCGCTTCTTGGAAATTGGCAAGCTGGTCGCCGTAAACGACCTGCAGGTTCTTGAAGCAGGAGCCGTCATTCAATTCCATAAAGGCGAAATTCTTGGATTCGCGCTGGGTGCGGATCCAGCCGCGTACTTCCAGCGCCTGGTTCAGCAATTGCTCGTGATCGGAGAAAATTTGTTTGATGGTCATCCAGTCCATAGCTTTACCTCGCGGGAGATCACATTGTAGCGCAAAACCTTCCTGTGGGCAACTCGGACCATCCATGCCAGTACGCTTTCTTGATTGAAAAAATCCCGTACGCCGGTCCTTTTAGCCTGGAAGCGTCCGCCCGTTTGCGGGAAAAGATTCCATGATGTTTATTGACATTCCGGAACAAGCAATCCAAAATGAAGGTATAAAAAAAAATGATCTTCATTCTCCCGCTTCGGAGGCAGTCATTTTTTTGTCCAAGAAAAAGGAGGAAAAATGAAACCCATAGGTCAGATCGCACTGCGCTTCTTTGCCGCGGCGCTGTTGGCGGCGCTCGCATTTTCGTTGGCCGCTCAGAAGGATTTCAACCAGAAGGAAAGGGAAACCGTTGAGAAATACAAGCGTGCCAAGGTGCATTTTCTCAAGAGTGCCGAACACTTGAAGAAGGGCAAAATGGAGAAAGCCCGGAAGGAGGCCGATGTCTGCCTGGAGATTTTTCCCGGCTATGCCGACGCTCACTTGCTGGTGGCGCAACTCCAGTACCAGCAGGGGCAGTACGAAGCCGCCCTTAAAAAGATCGAAACCGCCAAGTCCGCTTTCGATACTTTCAATAAATTTTACGCATTTTCCTACCAAGAGTATCTCACTCGCCTGCGCGAGGAACGCGACCGGCGGGACAGCCAGATCAGTGAACTGGGGCAAATGATGGAAAGCGCGCCCAGTGCTGATGAGAAGCGGCGGCTGCAGGATCAGATCGACAAGGCCAAGCAGAACCTGACTACACTCGACAACCGGCTGCGCGACCCGATCCCCGACACTTTAGATCTGCCGGCCGAATATCATTTCATCCACGGCAATATTCTTTTCAAAATGAAGCGTTTCGACCAGGCCCAGGGATTTTACCTGGCCGCGGTCCAGGCCGATCCGGGGCATGCCAACGCCTACAACAACCTGATCAACATCTTTTTCGCCAAAGGCGACATGGCTCAGGCGCTGAAATACCTCAAGCAGGCCGAGGACAATGGGGTCAAGGTGATCGAGGGGCTAAAAAAAGCGGTTCTGGATCGGCAACAACCTCAATGATCACCGGCTGGTTGGAACGGATTATTTGATTTTTTTCCCTGGCAGCTTCTGACCGCCCTGCAACAGCGTCAGGCCGGTGATTTTGCCGGAGGCATCCAGATCGAAAATCATCTGGGCGTCGACCACTTTGAGAAAGAAATCAGTTTCGGATTCAGCGAAAAGTTCGAGTTTCGGCTGGCCAGTGGCCTGGCCCATCAGGTGCCCCGCTTCGGCGGTGATGATGATCGAAAACCCGGGCATGATTTCGTACTCGCCGCTATAGCGGCCGAGAAGCTCGGGAGTGAGGGTGATTTCCTTGCGGGCGGCCGGCAGCGGCTTGGCGGTCCGCTTGTAGATCTCGGCCGGGCCGATGCGCCCCTGGAAGCGCAGGCCGTCGATTTTGCCCTGATTACCCTGCGTGAAGCGGATGACGGTTGGCGAATCAGCGAAAAAGAACTCACTGGCCGAGGCAGCCAGGATTTCTTTCTTGGCGCCGCCCGAGCGCTGTGAAAAGAGCTTTTCCCCCTCGCGAGTTATATAGCGTGCCTCGTCGTCCAGGTTTTCATACACTCCCACCAGGGCGTCCAGTTCGTTCAAAGTCAAGGTGACCGCTTTGCGTTCGACCGCCGGCAATCCCAGGACCAGCTCGGCGATGCGCAGGGCCCGCGGTTCGGGGGTGCGGCCCTCTATGGCGCTGTTGGTCAGGATGGCCACGTAGACGCGGTCATCGGGCAAGTATAGCCCATAGGAGGTAAAACCGTTGATGCCGCCTCCGTGCTCGATGCAGCGGTGCCCGCGCAGGTCGGAAATGAACCAGCCGTAGCCGTATCCTGTCGATTCACCGCCGGCCAGCCGGTAGGCGGTGAAGGCCTTGTCCTGCCACTCCTTCTTCAGCAGTTTTCCCGAAAAAACGGTGTCGTTCCAGAGGGCCAGATCGTCGACCGAGGAGGCCAGGGAGCCGGCGGCATAAGGTTGGGTCATGCTCAGGTAAGGGGCGTTGACAAAGCCGTCATTGCCTTTCTGATAGCCGGGGACGCGGCGCGGGATGACCCGCTCCGTATTGTCATAAAACGAGTGATCCATGCCCAGGGGGGTGAAGATCTTCGTTTTGATGAATTCCTCGTAGGTCTGGCCGGAAACCTTCTCGATGATGGCGCCCAGCATGATGTAGCCGGTGTTGTTGTAGTTCCAGCGTTCGCCGGGATTGAACTCGAACGGCTTGTCCTTGGACATGTCAATGATCTCCTGCGGGGTCATGTCCTTGCGCCACAACTGCAGCCACTCCTCCATGTTGGTGTAGCTCTTGATTCCCGAAGTATGGGTCAGAAGGTGTTCAATGGTCACTTTTTTATCGCCGATAGGGAAGGCGGGGAGATATTTGCCGATCTCGTCCCGGAGGGAAAGTTTGCCTTGCTGGGCCAGCACCAGGACGGCAACCGCGGTGAATTGCTTGGTGATCGAGCCCAGGCGGAAGACCATATCGGGCTCGACCTTGACCCCGAGTTCGAGGTCGGACATGCCGTAGCCCCTGCGGAAAATGGTCCGGCCGTCACGGCGGACAATCACCGCAGCTCCGGGCTCACCGGGTTTATATATCTCGTTCATGACCGCATCGATCTCTGCAGCCAGTTTCCTGTCGGGAACCGGGGCGGCCGCAGCAAGCTGCAAGCTCATGGCCAAGATAAGGATAACGGGGAATAGGCGGGTTAACTTCATGTGTACCTCCGGTTTTTTGGAGACAATCAAATATAATACGTTTGCGGCTGCGAAACGGTTCAGCCTGATTGCAGCAGCCGTTCGCTTGTTGAATTTAATAGGAATTTCTCCTAAAATAATTTCAATCAGAGGTACGAATAATGAAAACAGTAATTTTTTATTACAGCGGCACCGGCAATTCGCTGTGGTCGGCAAGGCTACTGGGGCAAAGATTGGCTGATGTGAGTCTGCGTCCGATGAAAAAAGCGGATGCCCTGGCGGCCGGTGACGCCGAAGCGGTGGGCTTCGTTTTTCCGGTCCACGTATGGGGTATTCCGGTTCCGGTCGTGCAATTCATGGAAAAATTGTCATTGCGGCCGCGGGTGTACTTGTTTGCCCTGGCTGTCAATGCCGGTCAGGTTTCACGCACTCTGATCCAATTGCGCAGAATGATGGCCGGGCGCGGCTTGAAGCTGGCCGCCGGCTTCAGCATTGTCCTGCCCAGCAATTACATTCCCTGGGGAGGCCCTGGTCCGGCAGAGCGTTTAAACAAATTGTTCGACAGCGCCTGCGCCAAAATAGCCGAAGCCGCGGATTGCATAGGCGGCCGCCGCGCCGCTCCCATTGAAAAGGGCCCGTTGTGGCAAAGGATTGTTTTTACCGCGATCTATAAAATGACATTTAAGCAGGTCCATAAAATGGACAAGGATTTCTGGAGCGATGACAAATGCAACGCCTGCGGAGTCTGCGTTCAAATTTGCCCGGCAAAAAACATAGAATTGAAGGAAGGCAAGCCGGTCTGGCATCACCACTGCGAGCAGTGCCTGGCCTGCATCCAGTGGTGCCCGCAGGAGTCGATCCAATTCGGTAAAAAGACTCCGGCCTACGAACGCTACCACCATCCGCAAGTGTCGCTGCAGGACATGCTGGTTCATGCCCAGGATCATTGAACTGGAAATGCCGGCGCTGTGTCGGGATAAAGGGCCGAAAGTGAAGTTGCTAAGAACATGATAAGCGATCATTGGGGGCTCATTTGAAACGGCAGCCGGCAAATCCGATTCTTGTTTTGGTGCTGCTGCTTGTTTTGGCGGCAACAGTTGCCTGGCTTGCTTTGCCGGGTTTTGATTTCGCGCGCGGGGTTTTTAAAGAAAAAAAAACAGGGATCCCGTCCCGAGTCATAGCGAAAGGCTGGGCTGAACTTTCGGGAAAGAGCCGGGGAAAAGTCGTTTTTGCCCGCCCGCCCAAAATGTTCTTACTTGATCTAACGACCGGGATTGAAAAAGAGGTCCCCGGGGTGGTGGTCGCCGGAGCTGCGGGCCGGAAATTGCGCGGACTGTCGCCACGGCCGTTCTGGGCTCCCGACGGGGAAAAATTCGTTTATCGCTTCGACAACAGGGTGTATGTCTGTGACGAATCCGGCCGCAAGCGTGTCATCATCAATAGCCAAATGGACTGTTCCGAGGAGACAAGATGGAGCTGGTATCGTGTCGGCGGCAGGGATTGGCTGGCCGGCCCTTCGCTTGATAAAAAAATCATACTGGTGAGTGTTTCCGATCCCGCGGTCGTAAGAACCGCTTACGGGGGCGGTCATGTTGAAAAACATTGCGAGATCACCGGCACCGGCAGGTTTGTCGTCTATGACGATGGTGCGAATATTTATGTCGCTCCCTTCGGGGGAAAAGACAAGGGAACAAGGATTTCCCGGGGACAAAACTGCCGGCCTTGCGCCGCCGCGGACGACCGGGCGGCTTGGCTGCCGTCTCCGCACAGCCGCTACCGGATTTTCCAGGCCACGAGCGGCCGCTCACTCGGCGATCTCATGGCGCCGCCGGGAGAAGAAATATACCGCCTGAACTGGTCCAACGTGGCGGATTTTGCGGTCCACGCGGACGGTGCCGGCAATATTGTTAGGATGCATGTAAGGAAAATCAGTACGGGGGCTTATCTGTTTGTTGGATACGGATGGGATCCTGATCTTTGGGTCAGCCCATAGCCTTTGGCTGAATGCTGTGAGGTTTCTTTCCGGCGCGGCGGAACGCCAGATAGGCCAAGGCCATCAGCCCGATCGCATATTCCCACGCCTGGCTGGTGATATGAATCACGAATCCCGCTTCTTTGATATTTGGCGCCGGGATCTGCAAGGTGGAAAAAACAACTGAGAATGCCAATTCCCAGGTGCCGAAACCGGCGGGCCCCTGAATGGGGATCAGAGACGACATTTCGGTAGCGGCCAGGCCGAAGCAGAAAAGAGAAAAATTCTTCAGTCCGGTGCCAAGGTGAAGCACGCCCTCGAATAATATGAAATTGTGCATGTATTTAATGATGCGTCCAGCAAAACTTATGGTGAAAATTTTCAGCCTTTCTGAATTTTTTCTATGTTCCAGCAGGTAATCGTTGATTTTGCGGATCGTTCCTTCGATCTTGACAAGATGCAGACGGCTCAATTTTCTCTCTTTTAACAAAAATTGGAAAAAACGATCTGAAAAAAAAATTACCAGGGCCGACAAAAACAAAAGAATAACCATGACCACGAAAAAGAACCAGCGGCTGATTTCAGTTTCCAAAAAGAAGAACAACCCTCCCAACATCAGGACCAGGGCAATGGAGTCGTAAAAAACGGAAATGATGAAACTGGAAGCGCCTTCTTCAAGGGCGATCCCCTTTTTTTTTGTCAACCAGGAGTAGAAGATCAGGGCCGCGCTGCGTCCCGGCAGGAGATCGACCGAGAAGTTCCTGACCAGCGTGATCAAGAAAATATCTTTGAACGCCAATTTGCCGGACAGCAGGATGTGGTATTTCCAGGCTCTCAGCATGGTTCCCAGAAGCGAAAGCAAGATGAAAGCGAGTAAATACGCGAAGGGGATCTTAAAAAAGTTGGCCATGATATCGTCAAGGGAAATGTTGCGAAAAAAGACAAAGACAATGATAAAAAGAACGGCTGCCGGAGCGATAAAATTTTTTACAATTTTACTTGCCTTACGATCCGAGGCTTTCCTTATTGTTGTTGGCTGTTGGTTTGACATTCAGGGTACCAATACCACATTTCAAGGATGAAATGAAGCGATGCCTATGGTGTTTCGCACTTTTGTGAATGCCGAGGACCATAATTACGGAATGATATTTGTAGCGGTTTGGCGCGTCGGCCGCCGCTGCTCATCTCGGAAATGATGCGGGCGAAGGCGCTGGCCGGATCGGCGGCTTGTTGATGATGATCGTTTTGTTCATGCCTGCAGTTTCCCCCTGATCTCGGAAAGATTTTTGATCTGCAATTTATCCATTTCTGTTTCGATCTCGCCGATGATGCGCACGGCTGCTCTTGGTTCGCAAAAATTAACCGTGCCGATCTGCACGGCGGCCGCGCCCACCAGGATGTAATCCAGAACATCCCGGCCGCTGGTGATTCCGCCCATGCCGATGACCGGGATACGCACCTGGCGGCAGACCTCCCAGACCAGCTTCAGGGCCAGGGGTTTGATGGCCGGTCCCGAGAGCCCGGCCAGGGTGTTGGCGAACACGGGCTTGCGCTTTTCGAGGTCCACGGCCAGCGCCAAAAAAGTGTTGACCAGGGAGAGGGCGTCGGCCCCTGCTTCCTGGGCCGCCAGCGCCACGGCAACGATATCGGCGGTGTTGGGCGACAGTTTGACGATCAAGGGTTTACTGATCTTGTCTTTGACTTGTTTGACCAGGCGCCCTGTATGTGTTGCGTTCTGGGCCGGGCAGGCCCCGCCCCTTTTGACATTGGGACAGGATATGTTCAGTTCCAGCATAGCCACTTCGGCCATAGCCGAAAAAACCTCGGCCACTTCTTCGAATTCATTGTCGTCTTCGCCGCAAACATTGACGATGATCGGCGTGCTGGTCTTGGCGTGCAGGCGGCGTATGGTTTCCTGCAGTTTCTCGCTCCCAGGCCCGGCCAGGCCGATGGAATTCAGCAATCCGGCCGGAGTTTCCGCCAGGCGCGGCGGCGGATTGCCTGGGCGCGGCTTGCGGAATATCCCTTTCATTACCAGGGCGCCGAGAAGATTGAGATCGAAAAACGGCAGGAATTCTTCGCCGTAGCCGAAGGTGCCGGAAGCAGCTATCAGCGGATTTTTCAAGGTGCAAAAACCAAGATCGGCGCTCAGTTCGACCATTGGATCCCTTCCAGGGGAAATACGGGGCCCTCGTCGCAGACCTTGCGGTAGCTGCCGTCGGCGGCCAGGACCACGCAGCTGTGGCATACTCCGAAACCGCAGCCCATCAGGGCTTCCAGTGAAGCGTAGTTTTCCGTTTTTACCGGCTTCAGCATTAGGACCAGCCGGGCCAGCATGGCTTCGGGACCACAGGATAGGGTGGCCTGCGGCTGTTGTTCAGCGATTATTTTTTCCAGGCCGGCGGTCAGCAGCCCTTTTTGACCGATGCTGCCGTCTTCGCTGAAAATGACCGTTTTCGCAAAAGGTATGGCCTTGATCTCTTCCAGCAGATGCAGTTCGGCCGCGCTGCGGCCGCCGTAGAGCAGGAACAATTGTTGTTGCGCCGCATAAGTTTTGGCGTAATGGAAAAGGGGGACAATGCCCCGGCCTCCGGCGATGAGCAGGGTTTTGTTGCCCGCAAGCTCCGGGAAAGTGTTGCCCAGCGGTCCGAGTATATCCAGGCTGTCACCGGAGCGCAGGGAGCCAAGCAGCCGCGTGCCGCGTCCCCGCACCTGGAAATACAGCCAGATGTGCGGCGGTTCGCTTTGCAGAATACCGAAAGGGCGGCGCAAAATGGGATCCAAAGAGGGAGATACACGGACCATGACGAAGTTTCCCGGCTTGGCCTGGGCCGCGATCAGCGGGGCCGTGATTTTCAGCAGGCGGCAATCTCCATCCAGGCTGCGCGCTTCTATGATGCGGCCGCGTTCGTCTTGCATACCTCTCATTATGCCATTCTTTTCCGGGGCTGTAAATAGTCTGCCTGACAAGCGAATGCTATCTGGACAAGCTATTCCGCTTGATTTCAATCCGGCGGAGATTGTATTGTTTCCGCTTATCCGCATGCCTGGCCTTGAAAAAAAGAATTCATCCCATCATTCCCCCCAAAAATCATTGCCGGATGTTGACAATATAGAGGATTGGCCTCAATATGCCTGTAGGGGCAAATTGATTTTTCTATCAATTTGTTCAAAAAAGGAGGAGAGGAAATGAGAGGATTTTTTTTATCAGCCGCAAGCATTTTCTGTCTATTTACGCTGATGGTATCGCCGGCCAGCGCCGAGAGTATCACCAAGGCCCAAAAGCCCGACCCGGACATGGCGCTTGCGATCCTCAAAGAGGGCAACGTCAGGTTCGTGAGCGGCAAGGCCACACATCCGCATACCGGAGCTGAGCGTCTGGCCCAGGCAGGGAAAGAGAGCCAGGCCGACCATGCCTATGCTACGGTGATCTCTTGTTCTGACTCCCGTGTTCCGGTTGAACTCCTTTTTGACGCCGGGATCATGGATATTTTTGTGGTTAGGGTGGCGGGAAATGTGATGGATGTCGATGAGGCCGGTTCCATCGAGTACGGGCTTGTTCATGTGAATACGCCGGTCCTGGTGGTGCTTGGCCATAGCCAGTGCGGTGCGGTGACCGCGGTAACCCAGGTTGTGCAGGGGAAAGGTCACGCGCTGGAACGCAATATTCCGCCTCTGGTCAAGAACATTGAACCCGCCGTGCGGCGTGCCATGGCAGCCCACAAGGATGTCGGCGGCGATGCCATTATTCCCTATGCGATTGAGGAAAATGTCTGGCAGGCCATGGAGGGCCTTTTTATGATGAGCCCGGTTTCCCGGAACCTGGTCAAGGAAGGCAAGGTCAAAGTCATAGGCGCCATGTATGATGTCGGCACTGGAAAGGTCGATTGGCTGCCCGAGTCAAAGTCACAGGAGATTCTCAAGAAGGTCGAATCATCCCCGGATCGGGCCATGAATCCCATGGCTCAAGATCATTGACTGTTCACTGGCGGGCTTCCGTATTGCGTCCTGGTTTGTCAGCCTGCCGCTCATTATGCCGCGCTTTACCGGTGCTTTGATCGAAGCGGGATGGCGTTAACGGCAGTGGCCTGCTTGCTTTTTGCGGGGAAAGCAAGTACGGGAAATACGATTTACTGGGCTGCCTGACTTTCGCCTTCTATCGTGGCTAGAAGGTTTTGCGCTTCCATGGCGCTGGGCGTGTTGGGATATTCGGATAGGATCCGCTTCAGCCCCGCGGCCGCCTCTTCCTGCCGTTGGTTCCTGATCTGCATTTTGGCCAGTTGTATGAGGATGAGCTCCTTGGCCATGGCGGTCTTTTTATCGGCCAACATGCGCTTGAGCAGGCTTTCCGCCTCTTGGGTTTTTCCGCCGGCTGTCAGGATGGTGGCGGTGAGGATTTGCTTTTCATCGTTGAGCATGGCGATGCGGCTGGCGGGGAACTCTTTCAGAGCAGCTTCGGCTTTTTGCAGGTCGCCTTTTTCATAATACAGGACGGCGATGAACAACCTTCCCGCAGCCGAGATCCCTTTTTTGAATTTCATTTCCTGGAGCTTGGTGATTTTTTGGTCCGCGCTCATTTTCGCATCGTTGCGGATACGGAACGCTTCGCTATAAACTTTGTTTTCAGCCGTGGAACTCAGGTTCTTGAAAAAAAACACGGCCAGAAGCATGAAAATGGCCAAAGCGGCGAAACCCGCGCCCGCGAGGATGCGCCGGCGGTTATTTAAGAAATAGTGGATGGATTGCTCAAAAAAATGGATGAACGGATCGGCCTTCAGGTGTTCCTTTTCCTTTTTTTTCATTTTTACCTCAATTTTGCGCCTGAGATGACTCGAACATCCAACCCTGGGATTAGGAATCCCATGCTCTATCCTTTGAGCTACAGGCGCAAGATAACACCCATATCATTTTTCGCGTCCCGTGTCAATTGACCTTTGCCGGCAATCATGCTAAATTGGGAATGCATATGCACCGTTGCCTGACCGCGATGGGACTGCCAGCCGGTTTTTCGGTTATAGTGGGCAATGGCGGCAGAGGAATTGGAGAATGAAAAACAAAAACATCAAGGGCGTGCGTTTGATCGTGGCTGCCATGGTTCTGTTTTTTATCGTTTTCGTCATCATCCGCCTCTATTTTGAAGAAAGCAAGAATTTCTCGCCCCTGGCCCTGAAAGGAAGTACCTTGATCTTCGGGTTGTGGATCATCATCATTCTTTTCGGCCTGACCTTTCTTTTCATTCTGGCCCGCAATATTCTGAAAATGTATCTTGAAAACAACCAGAGCGGCACCGGGCACAGCTTCAAAAACAAGCTGGTCTTTTTTTTCATCGCCTTTTCCCTTGTCCCGACCCTGCTGCTCTTTATTTTTGCCACCGATGTCATCTCTCAGAGCATCGAGCAGTGGTTCAAGACCCCCATCGAAAACATCATGCAAAACGTCGGGGACGTCAAAAGCAATTACTACAACAACATCAACGAGGACCTCCAGCACTACTCGGTGCTGCTCGCCGCCATGATCCAGCAGAAGCGCATGTACACCGAGGACAACAAGACCTTTTTGTTTAACAAACTCAAGGAGAAGATGCTGGAGTATAAGCTCGACTTGGTCAGCATCTACAAGAACCGCAACGAGACCTTCACCCTCCTTCACCCGCGCATCCCCATTCAGGAATACAAGAACCTGCCGCTGAACATCGTCTATCGCGGCCTGGGCGGCGCCGGTTTCACCACGGTCGACACCTTGAAGACCGGCGAGCTGATCCGCAACGGTGCGGCCTTCGATATCGAGCAGGGCGACAAGATGCTGATCATCACCGGGAAATACTTTCCGGAAAGCTATACCCGCAGCTTGAACACTTTGGCGGGCATGGTCAGCAAGCACAGCCAGATGCGCGTCCTGCGCGATCCGGTTAAAAACACCTATATCCTGCTTTTTTTGTTCATTACCATCCTGATCATCTTTTCCGCTTCCTGGCTCGGTTTTTACCTGGCCAAGGGCATTACCGTTCCGATTGAAAAACTGGTATCGGCCACCGCCGAGATCGCCAAGGGCAACCTGGACGTGCGTATTGATTACAAGGCCAAGGATGAATTCAATACCCTGATCAATGAATTCAACCGCATGGCTTTTGATCTGAAGGAAAACCGCGACAAGCTGAACCGGCGCACCATCGAGCTGCGCCACCGCCGCAGCATTACCGAAACCATCCTGAAAAACATCACTTCCGGCGTCATGGCCCTGAACGCCAGC
Source organism: Patescibacteria group bacterium (assembly GCA_035528155.1). GTDB lineage: Bacteria > Acidobacteriota > Aminicenantia > UBA2199 > UBA2199 > UBA2199. The sequence goes on from DATKZA010000142.1 coordinate 24,620, forward strand.
GGCGAAATCATCGCCATCAATCCCGAGGCAGCCCGCATGCTGTCACTGGACATGGAAGCCGTGGCGCGGAAAAATTTCGCGGTCGTGATCTCGGAAACCATTTATCAGGACATTCATGTGTTGATCCGCAAGGCCTTTGAAACACGCTTCAAGCTGATCGAAAAGGAGATCGATGTCAAATTGAAGGGCAAGTACATCAACTTGGCCGTCAAGATCACCCAGCTGCGCAACCCGATCAACAACCGTTTCGCCGGCTTGCTGGTGGTTTTGACCGACCTGACCGAACTGATCAAGGCCCAGCGCATGCTCGTGTGGCGCGAAGTGGCCAAGCGCATCGCCCACGAGATCAAGAACCCCCTGACCCCGATCCAGATCTCTTCACAAAGGATCTTGCGCTCGCTGGATCAGCCTCCGGATAAATTTCGTGCCATTGTCGAAGACAGTCTGAACATCATTTCCCAGGAATTGGATTCGATTAAAAACCTGGCCGAGGAATTCGGCAATTTTGCCCGTCTGCCCGAGATCAAGTTCAGCCAGGGCGATATCAATGAAATACTGGAAAAACTTCTGACCGTGTACACTTCCATTTACCAGAATGTCCAGTTCAAGGTCAAGCTCGACGTGGAGCTGCCGCCTCTGGTCAAGCTTGATGTCGAACAGATCAAGCGGGTGTTGGTCAATGTCCTGGACAATGCCCTGGAGATCATCGGCAAGGAAGGCGAGATCGAAATTTCCACCAGTTACAACGGGGAAAGCAAGTTCATCACCATCGAGATCGCTGACAGTGGACCCGGCATCAGCGATGAAGACAAGCAGAAAGTGTTCCTGCCCTACTTTTCCAAAAAGAGTTCCGGTACCGGCCTGGGCCTGGCCATCGCCCACAACATTGTCGAGGAGCATAATGGCATGATCTCGATTACCGACAATCATCCGCAAGGGGCCAGGTTCATCATCGAATTACCGGCTTGAAATGCATTCCGTTGTTTGATCTCTTTGCGCGCCAGGGCGCAAGGTGAAAATAAAAAAGGAGAAATTGACCATGGTTGATAAAATGTTGCCGATCAAGAAAGTGGCCGCCCGGTTTGGCATTGCCGAGGAGGAACTCTACTATTTCGGGCCCTACAAGGCCAAGCTGGAACCTTCGTTGGCCCGGCGTCTTGACAAGTGTGAGAGCTGCGGCCGGCAGGTGCTGGTGACCGCCACCACCCCGACTCCGGCCGGCGAAGGCAAGACAACCACCGCCATCGGCCTGTCCATGGCCCTGAACCGCATCGGGGTAAAATCCATCGTCACCCTGCGCGAGCCATCCCTGGGACCGGTTTTCGGCATGAAAGGCGGGGCTACCGGTGGTGGCGCCTCCCAGGTGTTGCCCTCCGACGAGATCGACCTGCACTTCACCGGGGATATCCACGCCGTCACCACTGCCAACAACCTGCTGGCGGCAATGATCGACAACCACATCCAGCAGGGCAACCGCCTGGCCATCGACACGCGGCGCATCGCCTGGCGCCGGGTGATCGACATGAACGACCGCGCCCTGCGCGAGATCGTCATCGGTTTGGGCGGCCGGCAGAACGGTTTCGCTCGCGAGGACGCCTTCAACATCTCGGTGGCCTCGGAGGTCATGGCCGTACTGTGTTTGGCTGAAGATTTCCAGGACCTGAAGGACCGCTTGGCCAAAATGGTTATCGGTTACACCTCCAAAAGCAAACCCATCACTGCCGCCGACCTGAAGGCCGTGGGCTCCATGGCCCTGCTGCTGAAGGACGCCATCAAGCCCAATCTGGTTCAGACCACGGAAGGCACGCCGGCCATCATTCACGGCGGCCCTTTCGCCAACATCGCCCACGGCACCAATTCCATCCAGGCCATACGCCTGGCCCACGCCCTTGCCGAAGTCACGGTCACCGAAGCCGGTTTCGCCTCTGAACTGGGCGGTGAAAAATTCCTGAATTTCGTCTGCCAGACTGGAAAATTCAATGTGGATGCCGTGGTGCTTGTCACCACCTTGCGGGCTTTGAAATATCACGGCGGAGCCGGCAAGGACAGTCTCGCCGAAAAGAATCTGGAAGCCCTGGTCAAGGGATTTGACAACCTGGACAAGCACATCGAGAACATGCAGGCCTTTGGCGTGCCACTGGTTGTGGCCGTCAATTATTTCTCTGACAACGACGCCGAGGAATTGGCACTCACCGTGAAGCATGTCGCTTCCCGGAAAGCCAAAGCCTTTGTCTGCGACCCATTCAACAAGGGGGGGGAAGGTTGCCAGGACCTGGCCCGGGAAGTCGAGCAGGCCACACGTTCCGGTGCCCGTGTCAAACCCATTTATGAACCGGGTTGGACCATCCCCCGCAAGATCGAGACCATTGCCGCCCAAATGTACGGCGCTGCCCGCATCAATTATACCCGCCAGGCCCGCAAGGATATCGAATTGCTCAACGATCTCGGCTATAACCAGCTGCATGTGATCATCGCCAAAACCCCCAACTCACTTTCAGATGATCCCAAGGCCCTGGGCCGGCCGATCAATTTCGACGTGGACGTGGACAGGGTTTTCCTTGCGGCCGGGGCCGGCTTCGTGGTGGCGGTCTGTGGCGAGATCATGTTGATGCCGGGCCTGCCCAAGAACCCCGCCGCCGAAACCATCGACATCGATGCCGCCGGCAACATCAGCGG